>DASQAV010000138.1:0-7495 GCA_035635575.1 Candidatus Dormiibacterota bacterium
AAATCCGGCAGGAAGCGCGATGCCGAGCTTGAGCAGGAACGCGCCGAGCATGGCGTAGAGCGGCATGCGCCAGAGAACGGGAAAGGGCGCGTTCGATGAGGCATCGAGGAACAAGGGGTAGGTGTAGAGAGAGGTGAACCCTTCGCCGCGCGCGATCTGCCTTGCTTCCTGCGAGTAATCCCAGAGATCGCTCGCCGGCGCGATCCCCGGCAGCGCGGCCCGCGCGAACAGGATTCCGACCGCCAGCGCGAGCAGGAACCACACCAGCGCGGGGCGCCCGGTGCTGGCGTGGATTCTACCCACCAAGCTCGTACACCGCGTCGTCGCCGAAGCGCCCCTTGAGCTGGAGCCGTTGCTCCGCGTCGATCCGCCTTGAGAGCACCTCCCTTTGCTCTGGCGGATAGTCACCGAAGTGAACGACGATCAGCTTGGCCCCCATTTCCTCCGCCGCCCGAAGAGCATCCGGGCTGGGGAAGCTCTGGATGACGGATCGGAATCCCTTGTACTTCCTCGAGACGAATCCGCTCGTGCCGTCGAGCCTCGGGTGGCCATGGTAGAGGACCACGAATTGGCGTGTGGCGTATGCTTGATTCTCGTCCCCATCCCGCGCAGGCACCGGGATCTCCAGGACCGGGTGGCGGCCGGGTTGAGCTTCCAGCCACGAATACACTCCTGGCAGGCGATTCCGGGATGGAACCTCGATCAGAGAAAGGGGCGACGGCCACGCGCCAAGGATCGCCACGAGGAACGCTCCAGCCGCGGCAAGCCGCCAGGCGACGGGACGCTTCCGTGGCCGATGCCGCAGCCATTCGTAGCCGAATGCCGCCAGCACGGACAAGGAAAGAACGAACAGCGACGCAAATCGAGCGGGAGCTCTCATGGACGAGAAGCCTGGGATCAGGTGATACAGGGCGGCGTAGGGTAGAGGGATCCAGATGCGCGCTCCGGCCGCGTGAAGGATCGGGCCCAGCGACAGGACGAACGACACACCAGCGAGAATCATAAAATAGCCGCCCTCACCGAGACGCCTCATGTTCTCGTGCGCAACCTTCCGACGCCATATCTCTCGGGCACCGAAGATCGCCAGAGGCAGGGTCACGAGACCCGGCCAGTACCCCTGCCCCCCTGTGGGAACCGGAACCCACCGGCTCATCATGGCGTTTCGATTCAGCTTCACGTAGTCCAGAACGTCTGCCGAGTAGAGGGCCGACTCCCCCAGAGTGCGGCGAAATTCGGGAAGCGCACGGGCCTCGCGGATGTAAGGGATCGCGATGGGAAGCACCATGAGAATGGTCAGGAATGCCGCTCCCGCGAGGCGGGCCGTTTGGCGAGGTTCGGCTCCAGGCGCCCGGCGATGCAGGCCATACAAGAAAAGAAGACCGAGCGCGATCACAAGATAGTACGTGTAATACCAGCCGAAGGTTGCCTGCGCGGCCAGCGCTCCGACCATTCCCGCGAGATCCCGAGTCCTTGCCTTCCGCATGTACCGAATCCCAAAGAAAAGCCCCAGCGGAAGGAACTGGGTCTGGAGCTGGTTGAGCAGATCGAGGTTCGAGAGACGATAAGGGCTGAACGCGAACAGAAGACCGGCAAGGAACGCGGCGGGACGTGACACCGGAAAGAGACGGACAAGGCGATAAACGGCCCACCCGGAGAGAACGAAGGAAAGAAGGACCAGGAAATTGTAGGCCGCCGCGGCCGAGTGGCCGATCAGGAACGCCGGAGTCGCCGCCGCCGTTTCCCCGATCATGTGGTCCATGTAGGTGAGCGCGTTGCGTTCCGGATAGAAGATGGGTGGATGAAACAGCCGGGAAGGATTGCCGGTCAGAGCGCTCGCGTCCCACCCGAGGATGAATGCCTGGACCATGGGATCGAAGCCGGTCCAGATCGCCGGAATCGAGTCCCCGAGGTGAAGCACCAGAGGCCACGTGAGAGCCAGAGTAAGAACGAGGTACAGCGGAAGAATGAAGTAGGTGACTCGAGCGGACAGGGGTGATCCCCGGTGGGCCGCCATGAACGGTCACATCCTGTCAGGGCCTGACGAGCGAAAGGTCTTGAAGGGTCTCGTCGTAGTCCGCGGTCAGCGTACCGATCGGATTGCCGTCCACGTCCGTGGCTTCCGATTCGAGATGGTAGCGAAGGGCGAGTTGCCCGGAGCGGCTGAACCATTCGTGGATGATGTCGTTCGGGCCAAGCAAATCAATGGTGATTCGAATTCGGCTCCCGGGGAACTTGCCGGCCGGCACTTCGATGCTCCCATTCGCCTCGACGGTCGAGCCGAAGAGGGGATCGTTACGGATCACCCACGTCGCCCCTGGACGAAGCGGATACTCCAGCCTCGTCAGCTCGCCTAGAAGCACGCCGCCAGGAGGAGTAGCGACAGCGCTCCTTGACGCAAGCGCGTGTGCGGTCCGAATGGCAGCAACACGTTCTTGCAAAACATCCCAGGCGGCTCCATAGGCGTCGCGTTGATTGGCCGGCAGCCGCTCCGCGAGCGTCGCCGGAAGTCCTCCGGTCTCCGGCCGCGTCGCGTTGATCGGGCTGACCGACTCGCCCGAATCCAGCGCAGGCGGAATGCTGAGGTCCACGTCCGCTTCATAGAGCCCAGCCGCATCCTGACGGTAACGAATCCAGGAATTGAAGGGGCCGGAGGGGTCGTCTTCATCCGTCACGGACTGCTCCACGACATAGGTGCGCCCCGCGATCGTCTCGGTGCCGATGATCTCGCGCGTGATGTCCGCGTGTATGACGACGGTCAACACCACGCCGTCAGGTGTCGTGAGCGTGGCGCGGAAATCCGACTCCGCGTGCCACCGATTCCCGATCCGCAACGGGAAGTATCCTCCGCCGGCATCCGGGCCCGCGGCGAGGAACGACTCATTCGCGTATGCGCTGGATCGGGCTTGCGCGGGCGCATTCGGAGTAGGCCGGGCGCAACCTGTCAGGGCGGCGGTAAGAAGAACGGATGAGACGAGGAACCAGGAAAGGAGCGACTCGCGGGCATTCATGCGTCACCTCACAGTCGGCTGGTGGAGAGAGGTGACGATGATACCAGAGTCCAGGACGATGGCAGAAGAAACCCCGCCGGGTTGGTTCCCCGGCGGGGTCCGCGACCGTTCCTCCTCTGCTGGCTAGTGCGTCGCTACCCCGGGCAGGAAGCCAGGATAGGAGGCATACGGAATGGCCCAGGTGGTCGAGTTGTAGTCGTCGTTCGTCTGGTTCTGCAGGCAGCGCGAGTTGAGCACGTCGACCGCAATGTGATGGGACCGGAAATTCCCCACGGTCCACTCGGCGGTATAGGTCCCGTCCCCCGCCGTCACGTCCCCATGCGTTCCGTCGTCGAACATGAGAATCCGGATCCAATCATGCGGCCCCGGGAACGCGTGCTCCGCGATCGGCGCGTGCAGGTACGCGAACGTGGGAGGAATGTACCCCGCGTCCGTATTCGTGATCGCGGCCTCCACCTTCACCGTCTCCCCCTCGCGGAAGAGCGGCAGCAATCCGGCCGCGTTCTTCCTCAGCGAGAGGAGCGTGGCGGGGTCCGTAATCGTGATGTGAGACTGCTCTCCGGTCATCGTTACCGAATGGATCGCGACCGTTTGCTTGGAGGGATCGATCATCGTGAACTCGACGGGAGAGACCGCGAGCAGCCTCCAGCCGAAGAGCGAGTCATCGGACGTGCTGTCCGGATGGAACCAGATCTTCTTGAATAGAGCGTAGCGGGTCTTCTGGTCTCGAAGCGGCTTCTTGCCTGGATTTCGAATCCCATCATCGGTCAGGTCCACGAAGAACCATCCGTCGAACTTGACGTTCACCCTCACGAGTGCCTGATTGCTATCGGGAGGCGTGAGAAAGGTGACCGTCCGCGTCGGAGGATGATGTGGAGGGATTCGCCAACGTCCCCAGCGCACGGGGAGCACCGCCATGCTGTCCGTCTGCGCGGACTGCGCTCCGGACGTGGTGGACACCGCGGTGGTCGCGTCTCCCGACAACTCTCCCTCGTCGTCGAAGGAAAGCGCGAATTCAGGAGCATTGGAGATGAGATTCTGGATCGCGGTTTGGTTCGCGTCCAGCTGCGTGGCGACCGGCTTCACCGTGCCATTCGAGCCGCAGCCTTCCAGGGACAGGATCGAGAGCATGGGGAGCATTGCCGCTGCAAGACGCCGCATGGTCATGGGCACCCTCCTCGAGATGTCTGAGAACGCGCTAGGAGCTGGCTGCCCCGGGACGGAGCCCGGAGGTGAGGTACCCCCTTTGCACTCCGCGTGCCGCGAATGGTTCCGTTGGTTCCCGAATGGTAAGTAAATGCGGCTCCGAGGACTGCACCCGAGGAGGACCGTCTCATGGGGGGCCGGCTGAAGTGGGATGGTGTTTCCTACGTGGCGACTCTGTTTCCGGGACGCCACATACGGTCGGCGGCCCAGAACAGGAGACTCACTCCGAGCCCCACGTAGATGGGCTCGATTCCGAGGAGATTCGCCCCGCCGGCGCCGGCGCGGAATTTCGTGAGCAGCCACGCGAGCGCGACGGTGCCGCTGACGGCGATGCACCAGGCCGCGGGGCGAGGCCGCATCCGGAAGCGCCGGCTGTACGAGCTGCCGAGCGCCACGAGCAGCGCCGGCACTCCAACCGATCCCACGTCGTGCCAGAGGTCCACGGCGGACCGGAAGAAGAGCGCCATCCCGACCGCCAGCACCGCCGTCACGATGAAGCCCAGCTGCGAATAGAAGTTCACGCGCGACTCGTCCGCTTTGTTCCGCAGCCGCCAGACCAGGTCCCGCCCGAAATTCACCCCGCCGATGAACGTATATCCGTCCACCGTGGACATCACCGTGGCCAGGAGCCCCAGGTAGAAGAGCCCTTTCACGACCGGCGGCAGGTACTCGATCGCGAGCGATGGAAACGAGGTGACGGGATTCGCAAGGTGGGGCATGAGCGCCCGCGCGTACATACCCGTGAAGGTGGTGAGGAAATCGAAGAGCATCCAGAAACCGATCGAGATGATCACGCCGCGTTGCGCCGTCTTCTCGTCCTTCGCGGCGAAGGCGCGCTGGTAGAACGCGGGCTCGACCAGGGTCTGGAGCGCGATGAAGTACCAGACGAAGATGTACTGCGGTGAGTTCCCGCCATGCCAGACGAAATGCGTATGCGGAAGGTGGGAACGCAGGAAGTCCATCCCGCCAAATCGCGCGGCGAGATACGGCAGCGCGATCGCGAACCCCAGATACATCAGGACGAACTGCACGTTGTCGGCGTTCACGACCGAGCGCATCCCGCCCCGGAAGGAGTACGCGGTGGCGAAAAACGTCCCCACCAGCACCGCGGTCACGAGCGGCCACCCGAAAATGAGCTGGAGCAGGACGCCGACCATGAGCACGTAGGGAGCCGGCGAGGACAGCACCTGGATGATGACGGCACCCAGGAGCGCCGCCGGCTTTCCGTACGCCCAGTCCAGCTGGTCCGGCACGGTGTAGAGCCCGGAACGCCGCGCACGCCGCGCGAGGAAGATCGCGAAGAGCGCCGCGCCGATGTAGTAGGGCACGCCGAACACGATCCAGTTGGAGATGCCGTAGCGATACGAGTACTCCCCTACCCCGAGCACGCCCCCGTACCAGGTCGAGACGAGCGAGGCGACGAACGAGGGCAGGGCCAGCGTGCGGCCCATGAGGAGGTATTCCACCGGCCCGCGCCGCGCGACCCCGAAGAGCCGCACGCCCACATAGATGAGGAATACGGCATAGAGCCCGAGGAGGACGAGGTCGACGGGGTGGAACGCGGTTTTCAGAACTCCGCCTTCAGGCTGACGAAGAAGTTACGCATCGCCGCGGGATAGAAATAGGGCACCTCGGCATACACGTATCCCGAGGTCTCGTAACGCAGGTCGGTCAGATTCATGCCGCGGAATTCGAGCAGGAACCGCCGCCCATCGAGGAGCCTCGGGAAGGGGAGGTCACTGAGATCGAGCGAGACGAGCGTGTTCAACACGGCGTGCTCCTCGATGAGCTTCTTCTGATATCCAGATACCGCGCGAAGCGCGGCATTCTTTCTGTTGTCTTGGGAATTATCAAGATACTGACGACCCACCTCAGCCACCGTGAGCCCTCCATAGGCCCCGTGCTTCCGGAATCCAACCGTCACGTTCGCGATCCGATCCGGAAAGCCCGCAATGGTGTTTCCGCCGTAATCGTTCACGGTCGTGGAATCCACGAACTCGTGATAGTCCACGAACCGGTTCCTGCTCATTGAAACATTGCCCGAAAGCTCGAGCCCGCTCCGATGCGTCCAGCTCCCTTCCAGCTCCACGCCGCGGTGCCTGGAGCGCGCCGCATTCCCCGTGATCGGCACGCCGAGAGGGCTGAGCCGGCCGTTCGGCACGATCTCGTCGCGGAAATCCATCCAGAACCCCGTCACCTTGAGGGAAGCACTCCCTGACCTGTACCCCAGCCCCGTCTCGTAATCATTCAGGCGTTCCGGATCGATCAGAGGATCTTCGTAGATGTGATTCGCCACGTCCACGACCCGGAACAAGGGCGCCGCGGTGGGATCGTCCGCCCGGTAGATCTCGCTCAGCACGGGCTCGGTCTTCGTGTGCGCGTAGCTTCCGAACACATTCCAGCGATCGGTCACGTTCCAGTTGGCGCCCACGCGCGGGTTCAGGAACGAGTAGAGGAGATGGAAGTCGTATCCGTTGTACGCGTCGTTTCCGATCGCGTACCGGGTCTGCCTCCACTGGAGGCTTCCCGTGAGTTTGAGATCGGGACGTACCGCGAACGCCTCCTGCGCGAACCCCGAGAGCGCGCGGACGCGCCCCGTGTAGTCGTAGAAGACGTGGTTGGGCTCTGTTCCCAGCGGCAGCGCCTGCGCCCAGGTCAGCTCTCCCCAGTGACGCCCCGTGTGCTCGCGCCACTCGCCCCCCACCGTCAGCTCACCCTTGCCGTGCGCGTATCGGGCGCGAGGAATCCAGCCGTAGTGGCGGTTCCTCACCCAGAGCCGCTGCGTCATGTCCGATCCGGTGACGAGAAAGCGACCGTTCGGCTGGAGCTCGGGGGCGCCCGTCGAATCGGTGGCGTAGTAGGCGGCCGGGTAGAGCAAGTCGGAGTCGACGTAGAAGTCGGGCAGCTGACGCGACGCGAAGGTCTGCGGACCGTACGGGAGGTCGTCGTAGTAACCTTTCCCCGGAAAGTAGAAACCCGACGACGTGAGCGAGGCGCGCTCGCTCAGCTTCACGTCCTGGATCAACTCGTAGTGAGGCTCGAAGAAATTGTCGGTCTCGTTTCGCCAGTTGAGGGGATTGAGCCTCCGGTCCTTCTTCGCGTCGCCCGTGATGGCGCCGTCCAGGTAGGAGCGGTCGACGCCGAAGTACGCGAGGTGAAGGTTCTCGGGACCGCCGTAGAGATTGAGCTTCGTCGTGACCGAGGGATCGATCCGCGCCGCCGTGAAGAAGTAGGACCAGAGCCTCGACCAGGAGAGCTCGCGGTAGCCCTGGGACTCGATG
>DASQAV010000139.1:0-6292 GCA_035635575.1 Candidatus Dormiibacterota bacterium
CTTGACGCCCTCCATGGACCGGCCTACTGTTCCCTTAGTTCTCCGACATAACGTGCAGGAGGTGCATCGTGGCAGGAGTGAACAAGGTCATCCTGGTAGGCAATCTCGGCTCGGACCCCGAGGTCCGGACCACGCCTGGCGGCCAGCGCGTCGCGAATTTCAGGCTCGCGACCTCGCGCAACTGGACAGGGCAGGACGGCCAGAAACAGGAGAAGACCGAGTGGCATTCGATCGTGGCCTGGGGAAAGCTCGCCGACATCATCGAGCGTTATCTCCAGAAGGGGAAGCAGGTCTACGTCGAGGGCCGTCTCGAGACGAGAAACTGGCAGGACAAGGAAGGGCAGCAGCGCTACAAGACCGAGGTGATCTGCGAAACAATGCAGATGCTCGGACGCGCGGGCGAGCGCAATGGGGAGCCCGCGATGGAGGCGCCGCCTCGCGGCGGAGCACCGGAGGAGAGCTTCACGCCCGCGGGCGGCAACGCGGACGACGATCTACCCTTCTAGGTAGAGGGAGTGGGTGAGCCGGCAAGGCCGGCCCGCCTACTGAATATATCCGAGTGAGCGGAGCCTCTCGCGCAGCTCGTCATCGACGGGTGAGCGCAGGGGCTCTTTGCTTTCCCCCTTCGCACGCGCCGTCTCATAAGTCGGGAGGCGGGTGTCCCGCTCGATGCGCTTCACGATCCGGGGCAAAAGCCCGCCCTGGATCGGCCGGCCATCCATGTCGCGAGCCGTCGGAAGGCCGAAGGTGGCGAGGATCGTGGGGGTGATATCCAGGACGGTGGCTCCCGTTATCGTTCCGCCCTTCACCATGTGGGGCCCCGTCATAAAAATGATGCCGTCGGGCTTGTGGGCCATGACGCCGGTTCCGCCGCCGCCGAAGCCATGGTCCGAGCAGACGATCACGTCCGTGTCCTTGCCGGCCACGCGCAGGAACTCGCCCAGCAACCGGTCCGTGAAGATGTAGTAGTTGGGGATCAACGGCTCGAGCCATGCGATCTCCGCTTTCGTCAGCGGTGGGTCGAACCGACCCGGACCGTCCAGATCCCAGTAGTGGTGGGATACCTCATCGACACCTCGGAAATAGACCGCGAAGAAATCCGGCCGCTCCTCCTTGTAGAGCGCCAGGCCCGCGCGGTAGAAGGTCATGTCGCCGGCGTAGGTCGTTCTCAACGCGCGAAGGATCTTCTTCTGGCGCGCCGTGACCTGGGTCGTGTCGAAGGGCGCCACGAATTGGAGTATCTCGGACCAGGAGACGCTTTGGGCGGTGCGGCGAAGGCGTTGCACCATCGCCTCGAGCGAATCGGGATAGGTCAGACTCGTGCTGCCGTCCGCCCATTTCGTCTCGTACTGAACATAGTCGGAGACCAGCACACCGTTGACCGGCTGCGCGGGCCACGTCGCCCACCAGCCGATGACGCCGACCGTGCGATTGAGAGCGCCCAGGATGTTCCAGACGGGTCGCGCGTTCCAGAGATTCGAGGTCACCGGACGCTGCCCCACGCCCTGCGCTTCCTCGCGCAGGAGTTCTCCGCCGATCTCCGGCGCGAAGAAATCCTGGATTCCGTGTTTCTCCGGGACTTTCCCGGTCGCGATGCTCGCCCAGATGACCGGGCTGCGCGTGAGCGGGAGGAGAGATCGTAGCCTTCCCGCCGAGCCCGTGGCCCGAAGCCGGGTGAAATTCGGACACTGGCCGCGATCCATCAACGGCCCGAGCACGTCCCATTCACCGGCGTCGATGCCCACCACGAGGACGCGCGTTTTCTCCGCGTCTCGGGCGTGGGCGGGGGGCGCCCCCCCGAGCACCGAAAGGGCGGCGAGGATCGCGATCGCGGCCGGACGGACGAGGCGCGTCACTGGATGTACCCGAGAGAGCGAAGCCTCTCGCGCAGCTCCTGATCCACCGGGGAGCGCACGGGCTCGGCTTCACCTTCGCTGGGAGCCCGGGCGGTTTCGTACGTCTGGAGACGGGTATCGCGCGCCATGCGCTTCACAAGCGCCGACTCCAGCCCTCCCGCGATCGGGCGCCCGTCCATGTCGTGCGCGGTGGGAAGGCCGAAGATCGCGAGGATGGTCGGGGTGACGTCGAGCACCGTCGCGCCGGAGATGCTTCCTCCCTTCTCCACGTGGGGGCCCATCATGAAGATCATTCCGTCCAGCTTGTGCGCCATGACTCCTCGGCCGCCCCCCATGAATCCGTGATCGGAGCAGACGATCACGTCCGTGTCCTTTCCCGCCACTTTGAGAAAATCGCCGAGCATGCGGTCGGTGAACACATAGTAGTTCGGGATCAGGCGCTTGAGCCATTTCAGCTCCGCGTCCGTGAGCGGGGGAGAAAAGCCTCCAGGCAGGTCGATGTCCCAGTACGTGTGGGATACCTCGTCGACGCCGCGGAAATACACGGTGAAGAAGTCCGGATGCTTCTTCTTGTATAGCTCCAGGGCCACTCGATAGAAGGTCCGGTCCGCGGCGTAGATCCAGCGAAGGTCGTGGATCAGCTCCTCCTGCCTCGGCGTCACCTTCGTCGTGTCGATCGCGGGGACGAACTGGAAGAGCTCGGCCCAGGAGACGTTCTCCGGCTTCACGCGGAGGCGCTCCACGATGTCGTTCAAGCTGTCGGGGTACGTGCGCCGTGAATTCTTGGCGGGCCAGGAGCCGGTGTCGTACTGAACGTAGTCGCTCACGAGCACGCCGTTCACGGGCTTGGCCGGCCACGTCGTCCACCAACCGACCACTCCCACCGTCTTTCCCAAGCCGCCCAGGATTTCCCAGATCGGGCGCGCTCTCCATAGATTGGAGGTTGCCGGCGCCTCGCCCTCGGCCGCATTCGCCTTGGCCCCGGGGTTCGCCGCGTTCTCGCGTGCGTTCTCCCGCCCGCGCTGCTTCATGAAGAAATCCAGGATGCCGTGCTTCTGCGGCACCTTGCCGGTCGCGATGCTGGCCCAGATGATCGGGCTCTTGGTCAGAGGCTCCAGCGAACGGAGCTTTCCAGCGGATCCGTGATCGCGCATCCGGCCGAAGCTGGGCACCTTGCCCTCATTCAGGAGCGGTCCCAGGACGTCCCATTCCCCCGCATCGACGCCGACGACGAGTACCTTGCTCCGGGGCTTTTCGGCGCGCGCGCAATTCCACGCGGCGGCGCCCACGAGGAGGCCCATCGCGAGGGAAGCGACGAATCGGATGCGCGTCTTGCGAGTCACGGAAGCTCCTGGGTAAGGGTTCTAGAGCCACGCAGGGTACCACTTTCGCGGCTCCCGGACTCTACTTACACCGCCTCGGAGGGGCTCTGGTTCCCACGCTCCCGCCCGGCCGGGAGTGGTCTCCTCCGGCTCCGAAATCCTTTTCAACCCGGTGCCGCCGTGGACCATCCAACCGGGTGCTTGTCACGATCCGCTTGAAGCGTTTGGTGGAAGGTCCCCCCCGACCACCTCAACCCGCGAATTCTGGAGAGCCCATGTCCCGAAGCCATGTCGTTCTCGTCGCGCTGGCCTTCCTGGCCTCGGTCCTTCTCCCGGCGGCAGCGTCCGCCAAGAGCGACTCGTATGGATACAACACGAATCTCGAGCTGTTTGGGTGGGCGATCGTGTCCGACGGCAACAGCACGACCTCCGGCCTCGCGGACGTCGAGGCCTTCGACCGATTGCACGAAAAATACGACGGCGATTTCCTGTTCATCCGTGAGGGGGACGACCATTACGTGATTCGCGACCGGGGCCTGATCGAGCGCGCGCAGCGGGCGGCGAAACCCGTGAACGACGCGGGACGCGAGCTGGGCGAGGCGGTGAGCGTTCAGGTACGGGAAGCGCTGGGGAATTCGAAGGACGACCGCGAGCGCTCCCGGCTCGCGCGGAGCATCGGCAGGCTGTCGCGCGAGATCGCGCGCGCGGAGCGGCGCGGCGACGACACCGAGGATCTGGAGCGGGACCTGAGCAAGCTCCAGCGACAGCTCGATGACCTGGAGGAATCCTCCCGCGATCAAAAGATCACGGTTCGCGAGAAAACGAAGGTCAAGACGCGATCGGAGGAAGCGTCGCGCCACCTGAAAGACGCGACGAAGCATCTCAAGCATGAGATGCGCGACATCCTCCACGACGCGAAGGAGCGCCATCTCGCCGAGCCGGTGAGATGAGGTGGGAAGGCGTGAGGCGGCACGCCGGGCCGGACGAAACGCTCTAGCGGCAACCCTCCTCTTACTGTCGGTCGCTTCGGGCCAGTCGGCGGTCGCCGCAGCCCCATCCCTGGCACCGCTCGACTCGACTGAAGTCCGCCGCTGGCGCGAGGATCTCGCGTACCTGCGCGTGGAGATGCCCGCGCGGCACGCGAATCTGTTTCACGCCATGACGCGCGCGCAGTTCGACAGCTCGATCCAGGCCATCGATTGCGCCATGCCTCGCTTGGCGCGTCATCAGGTGATCGTCGAGCTGGAAAGACTGGATGCGCTCGTTGGCGACGGACACTCCAACGTGAGTCCGTGGCGCGACACCTCGGCGGTCTTTCACCAGCTGCCTGTCGCCTTGTACTGGTTCGAGGATGGGATCTACGTGCGCGCGGCCGCGAAAGCTCAGGCGGCCTTGCTCGGCGCTCGCGTCGTCGGAATCGGCGGGGTGCCGGTGGAGCAGGCGCTCGCGCGAGTGCGGCCTCTGATCGGTCGGGACAATGAGATGGGTGTTCGTGCCTGGGCGCCGGTTCTCTTGACGATGCCGGAAGTGCTGCATGCCAGCGGGCTCTCGGGCGATCCGATGCACGGGACGTTCCGAATCGAGCGATCGGGGAATCGACGCGACTTTTCGCTCTCCGCATCGGGTCTCTTTCCGATGCTCACTGGAGAAACCGATCTCACCTGGGCGAGGCGCGAGGGTTGGGTCGACGCCCGGGACGGAGCCGCGGAACCGCTCTGGCTGAGTGCGCCGCAGAACAAGTACTGGTACCAATTCCTTCCAGAGACGCGTTCGCTCTATTGCCAGCTCAACGCGATCCAGCAGAAACCGGAAGACTCGCTCCGGGTCTTTCTCGCCCGGGCCTTTGCCGCCGCGGACTCGGCCGGGGCCCAGCGGTTCATTCTGGATTTACGGCTGAACGGCGGGGGCGACGGATCCTGGAACCGTGACATCGTGCGGGGGCTGCTCAAGTCCCGATATGACGCGCCGGGCCGACTGGTGGTCATCACGGGCCGGCGCACCTGGTCGGCGGCGCAAATGCTGATCAATCATCTCGAGAATGACGCGGATGTCGTGTTCGTCGGGGAGCCCAGCGCATCGCGTGGGAACATGTATGGCGACTCCAAGAAAATCGTTCTGCCGAACAGCCGCATGACGGTGCGAGTCTCGAGCCTCTACTGGCAGCAGTCGGATCCGCGCGACACCCGGGAGTTCATACCGGTGAGCGTGTCGGCACCGCTCACGTTCGCGGACTACGTCGCGGGACGCGATCCCGCGCTGGAGGCGGCTCAGAGGGTGGGGAAGTGAAGCTCAGCCGGTCGATGTTCCTCGGAGGATGGCCAGTCCTTTTGGGGTCAACGTCACGATCGGCTGTTTCGTGGAACCTGAGTCGGCGACAGTCTGAACAAGTCCGCCGCTGAGCGCGTCGTCCCACACGGGATGGCGCGGACAGTTGCTCCGCCAAGCCTCCATCGTTTCGGCATAGGTCCGCGGCCGGCTCGAGATCCAGGTCAGGAACTCGAGGGTCAGCGGACTCACGGCTTCGTGCATTGACTTTCGCTCCCCACTCGCCTACCTTTTTCCGGCTAATCCCTCCGCGCCGCTAGCTCAATTGGCAGAGCAACTGACTCTTAATCAGTAGGTTCTAGGTTCGATTCCTAGGCGGCGCACCATTTTCTGCAGGGGCGGGCTGGATGGCGCGGTATCGGCTTGCTCCCCAGAGAACCCACACGAGAAAGATCAAGATGGATCACCCGGGTTCCGTGGCCGCGTAGGGGGTCTGCGCAAATCGGATGCCCATAATCCGAAGAGCTTCCTTACCCCGGACTGTCAAATCGGTGATGAAGAGGAACTGGTCGCGGCTCTCCTTCACGTAGGCCTTCAGCCGGTATTGTGTCCCCCACGGTTTTTCCATGACGATCACAGAAATGGGTGTGTCAGGCCTCCGATAGGAGCTGCCTTCCGCAATCTGCGCCAGCTGTGCCCTTACTCCCGCAGCGTCATGGTCGGGGTGCAGGTAGAACTGCGCGACACACAGGAGGCTTCGATTGCCGCTGGTGGCGTTGGCTATGCTCGCCGACCAGATCCGGGAGTTGGGAACGATCACCTCCGTATCGTCCGCTGTCACGATGTGCG
>DASQAV010000140.1:0-7871 GCA_035635575.1 Candidatus Dormiibacterota bacterium
ACGCACCCGGAGATTCCGTGCGCGCCGATCTCGGAGGCCTTCTCGAGCACCGCGATCGAGATCTCGCCGAGCGGCTTCGCGCGTCCCGCGGCGGCTTCTTCCTTGTTCCGTTCCAGGAGCTGGGTGAGGCGGAGCGCGCCGGCCAGCCCCGCGGGGCCGCCTCCGACGAAGAGCACATCGACTTCGAGGACGTCCCGCTGCGCTTCCGTCATTTCGCGGACGCTTTTACCCGGCCGACGGCTTCGGACGGGGGAAGCGTGTGGCTCTGGTGCTTCAGCTCCTCGAGGTAGCGTTCGGTGTCGAGCGCGGCCATGCAGCCGCTACCCGCTGCGGTGACCGCCTGACGGTACGTGGAATCCTGCACGTCTCCCGCCGCGAACACTCCGGGAACACTGGTCCGAGTCCCGCCGAAGGTGCGGACGTACCCGCTGGGCAGGAGCTCCAGCTGTCCCTCGAAAAGCTTCGTGTTGGGTGTGTGGCCGATGGCGATGAACAATCCCTCGGCCTCGAGCGTGCTGACCACGTCGGACTTGAGGTTCCGGAGCCTCACGCCGGTGACCTTACCGTCGGGCCCGAGAACCTCCTCCACGATCGAGTCCCAGATGAAGGAGATCTTGGGATTCCCGAATGCACGGTCCTGCATGATCTTCGACCCGCGGAGCGCGTCACGGCGATGCACGATCTTGACGCTGCTCGCGAATTTCGTAAGGAATTGCGCTTCTTCCAACGCGGTGTCGCCGCCTCCCACCACGACGATGCGCTGGTTCTTGAAGAAGAAGCCGTCGCACGTGGCGCAGGCGGACACGCCGTGTCCCATGAGCTTCGCCTCGCTCACGAGCCCAAGCAGCTTCGCCTCGGCGCCCGTCGCGATGATCAAGGACTTCGTGGTGTAACGCTTGCCGTCCGCGACCACCTCGATCGGCTTGACGCCGAGGTTCACGGACTCGACCGCGTGGTGGATGATCTCGGTCCCGAAACGGGCGGCCTGGGCGTGCATGCGCTTCATGAGGTCGGGACCCATGATCGCGTCCTCGAACCCCGGATAGTTTTCCACCTCGGTCGTCGTCGTGAGCTGTCCGCCCGGATGCGTGCCCTCGAAGAGGAGGGGCGACATGTTGGCGCGCCCCGTGTAGATGGCTGCTGTCAGCCCGGCGGCGCCGGACCCCAGGATGATGACTTCGCGCGTGTCGACCATGGAACTCATGATCCCCTTCCGGGTTACGAGTGTTGACCGTCCGGCGGGCGCCGGAATCGCGGCCAGGAGCGCCGCATCCAAGACTTGAGTTCCCGACTATAGGAAATGGGCGCGGCCCGTTCAACTGTACACACTTGGACGCGCCGAGGTGCCCAAAGGGATCGCGTGGTAGAGTCGCTGTCCCGCGCCATGCGCGCAGCGCTCCACCCGTCACAAGAACGGAGGAAGAACCCGCCATGACGATGCTTCGCAAGGCTGCTTCGACCCTGCTCACCGTTTCGGCGCTCCTGCTCGCCTCGCAGGCCTGGGCCGCGCCGCAGACCTACCAGATCGACCCGGTCCATTCGCGTGTCGAGTTCACCATCCGGCACATGTTCAGCAAGGTGACCGGCTCCTTCGACGAGTTCAGCGGGACGATCAAGTATGACGCGGACGCGCCGGCGGCTTCCTCGGTCAACGCCGAGATCAAGTCGAGCAGCATCGACACCAACAACGAAGGGCGGGACAAGCATCTCAAGAGCCCGGATTTCTTCGACGTCGCCACCTATCCCACGCTGGCGTTCACGAGCACGAAGGTGACGCCGGCGCCGGAGGGCAAGCTCCGGGTCGAAGGAAACCTGACCATTCATGGAATCACGAAGCCGGTCGTACTCGAGGCGGCGTTTCTTGGGTCGGGTCCCGGACTGGACGGCGTGACGCGCGCGGGTTTCGAGGGCTCGACGAAGGTGGACCGCAAGGATTTCGCAATCCTCTGGAACAAGACCCTCGACAAGGGCGGCACCTTGCTCGGGGACGAGGTGCAGATCATGCTGCAAATCGAAGGCGTTCTCCCCAAGCCGGGAGAGGATGGAGCCAAAGCCGAGACGAAGAAGGCGGACAAGGCCGAGAAGAAGGAGGCCGCGACCGTCAAGAAGTAGTCTAGCCGGCCCTGCCGATCAGGTCGCGGGCAAGGTCGGGAAGCACAGGAAGATCCCCTTCGACGAAGGGATGCTCACCGAGCTGCGCCGGATCGATCCAGCGCAGCTCGTCGCATTGCAGGGGGGTGGGCGTACCGCTCCGCAAGTTGCAGAAGTGGAAGTAGAGGCTGACCCGGCGGTCGGGGTAGACGTGGGTCAGGGCGCGCCATAGCGGCCCGACCACGATCTCGATCCCGACCTCCTCGAGCATCTCCCGCCTCAGGCAGGCCTCGATGGTCTCGCCGGGATGGCGCTTGCCGCCGGGGAATTCCCACCGGCCCCCCTGATGATCGCCGCTCTGCCGCCGCGCGATCAGAACCTGGGAGCCGTTCCAGAGAATCCCTGCCGCGACTTCGTAGGTGCGCATCAGCCCCTCTTTCCCGGGAGGGACGCGCGCTTCAGGTAGCGATCGAAGAAGGCAACCGTCCGCTGCCAGGCGTCCTTGGCCGCGGCGGGGCGGTACCCTCCCCAGGGATTGTCCTCGTTGGCGAACGCGTGCCCGGCGCCGGGATAGATCTTGAAGTCCGCCGACTTGCCCGCCGTGCGAAGCGCCGCCTCGAATTTCTTCACCTGCTCGGGCGAAAGCCCCTGATCCTCGGCGCCGTAGTTACCCAGGATTGCCGCCTGGATATTGCGGATGGAAGCTGGATCGTTGAGCGGCGCGCCGTAGTACATCACGCACGCGCGGATCCCCGGATCCGCGGCGGCGAGGCGGATCGCGTAATTGCCCCCCATGCACCAGCCGATGACCCCGATGGCGTGCGCGCGCACGTCCTCGCGGCTGCGGAGGAAATCCACCGCGGCGCGCAGCTTCGCCATCCCGTCCTCCTCCACGAGACCGCTCATGAGCTGGTGTGCGGTCTCCTGATCGTAGGCCACCTTTCCGTCATAGAGATCGGGAGCGAAGACCACGTAGCCATGGGCGGCCAGGCTGTCCGCCTGCGCTTTCACCCAGTCGTTGAGCCCCCACCACTCCTGGATCGCCACGATGCCCGCATGCGTTCCGGCCCCTTTCGGGAGCGAGAGGTACCCCAGGAGCCGGGGCCCCTTGCCCTCCTTCTGGTTGATCATGCCGCCGCGGTGCGCCTGCGGCGTCGGAAGCGTGGCGCCGTGCGCCGCATGGGAGGCGAGCGGGCCCCAAGCGGCCAAGAGGAACAGCGCCGCGAGGACAGAGCGTCCTGGCGAGGGGTGGATCCGGTTCATGGCTCTGGGTCTCCTTCCGTGCGATGAGGGAGCGCGGCGCGTTCAGAGCTCTGGAGCGCCGAGCGGATTTCCACGAGCACTTCTTCGGAGGATTCGCGTGAGGCCGCGCTCTCGAGCGCCCGGCGCGATCCCGGTCCACCGATTCTTCCCAGAGCCCACGCGGCGTGCCCGCGCACCATGGGATCCGGATCGCGCGTCAATGTGCGGGACAAAGGCTCCACCGAGCGGCGGTCTCCGAGATTTCCCAGGGCGACCGTGACGTTCCGCACGAAACCGGAGCGCTTCGCGCGGAGGATCGCGGTCCCCCGATACCTCGCACGAAACGATTCCTCGTCGAGCGAAAGGAGCGGGATCAGCTCCGGCGTCTGCTGGTCCGGCCGCTCGGCGAAGTCCGGATCGGAGGTCGGCACCGCGAACCGGTTCCAGGGGCAGACCTCCTGGCAGTCGTCGCATCCGAAGATCCGCGCTCCGATCGAGGGCCTGAGCTCGAGCGGAATGGAGCCCTTGTGCTCGATGGTGAGATAGCTGATGCATCGCCGCGCGTCCAGCTCGTACGGGCCCAGGATGGCGCCGGTGGGGCAGGCGGCGATGCAGCGGGCGCAGGTGCCGCAGTGGTTCCGGGCGGGCGGATCCGGATCCAGCTCGAGATCGGTGAGGAGCTCGCCCAGGAAGAGCCAGGATCCCTCCCCCTGCACGATCACATTCGTGTTCTTTCCAATCCAGCCCACGCCCGAGCGCTCCGCCCACGACCGGTCGAGCACGGGCCCGGTATCCACGTACGCGAGCCAGCGCGCCTCCGGGCACGCCGACGCGATGGCGTTCGCGAGGAGCCGGAGACGCCGGCGGATTCGTTTGTGGTAGTCCCGTCCCCAGGCGTAGCGCGCGATGCGGCCTCGTGGGGCTCCGCCATCAGGGTCCGGTGCCGAAGGCCAGCCGCCGCGGTAGTAGGGAACCGTGACCGAGATCACCGTCCGGGCACCCGAGAGCACCGCGCGCGGATCGGAGCGGCGGCCGGGATCGCGCGCGATCCAGTGCATCGTTCCGTGGCGTCCCGCGTCGAGCCATGCGCGCAGCCTCTCGGCGTGCGGGGATTCGTCCGCGCGGGCGAATCCGACGCGGCCAAAGCCCAGCGCCAGCGCCTCCTTCCGGACGCGTTCTTTTGTGCTAGCATTCGTTTGTGACGGCTTCACCCGAGACGCCCCTTTTTCCGCTGCCGGATGTGGTCTTTTTCCCGAAGACGCTCCTGCCGCTCCACGTCTACGAGCCGCGGTATCGCGCGCTCGCCGCGGAGGCGTTGGAGCAAGGACGGGCGATCTGCACCGCCCTCCTCAAGCCGGGCTGGGAAGCGGATTACTACGGCTCACCGGAAGTGTACCCTGTCGGCTGCGTCGGGAGAATTGTGCACCACCAGAAACTCCCGGACGGCCGGTACAACATCACGCTGGACGGGCTGACCAAGGTTCGCATCGAGGCGCAGGTGCGCGACACGCCCTACCGTCTCGTGCGCGTGACGCCGGTCGAGGACGATCCGGCCTGGGCCCGCGGGGATCAGGCGGTCCACCAGGCGGCGGAGCTGCTCCGGCTCTTCCGCGAGGTGCACGAGGGGCAGGCCCCGGCCATCTTTCTGTCCGAGGCGTTCGGGTCGAACATGACCCCCGAATCCATTCTCAACACGGTGGCGCTTCACCTGAACGCGGAGCCCGAGCTGAAGGAACAGCTGCTCGAGATGGACAGTCTGGACCTGCGATACCAGTCGGTGCTCCAAATACTCCGAAATGCGACGAAGACCCAGGAGCGGATCGAGCGTGTGCGCCATCTCTACCCCCGAGACAAGCGAATCAACTGAGCCACGCGTTCGGACGCTGATCGAGCGCCTCAAGGCCGCGTATCCTGACGCGGCCACGGCGCTCCATCACGACAATCCCTACCAGCTCCTCGTCGCGACGATCCTCTCGGCCCAATGCACCGACGAGCGCGTGAACAAGGTGACGCCTGCCCTCTTCGCGCGCTTTCCCGATCCCTTGTCCATGAAGAACTCCGACGTGGCGGAGGTGGAGGAGTTGATCCGGACCACCGGCTTCTTCCACAACAAGACCAAGTCGATCCGCGGCGCGGCGAGCCGGATCGTGGAGGCGTACGGGGGAGAGGTGCCTTCGCGGATGGAGGACCTGCTCTCGCTGCCGGGAGTCGCGCGGAAGACCGCGAACGTGGTCCTGGGGTCGGGGTTCGGGATCGCGGATGGTGTCGTGGTGGACACGCACGTGTACCGGGTGTCGCGCCGTCTGGGGCTGACGCGCGCCGGGAACGTGATCGACGTGGAGAAGGACTTGATGAGGACCGTGCCGCGCTCGGAGTGGATTCTCTTCGCGCATCTTCTCATCTTCCACGGCCGGCGGATCTGCGTCGCGCGGAAGCCGAGGTGTCCGATCTGTCCGGTGCGGGATCTCTGCCCGAGCGCGCCGTACTTCCTGAGTGGTAAGGTTCCGCCCTGGGAGCGGGGCAAGGGCAGCGCTCCCAAGCCTGGTGCGAAGAAGGTGAAGGCAAAGGGGAGGAACGTGAAGGCAAAGGCGAAGCCCAAGACCAAAAGCAAGGCGAGGCGCGTAACGAAGCGGGCGGCGAAGCGCAAATGAGCCCCTTCGCCAAACCCGGCACCAAGGCGCCCGACTTCAATCTTCCGCTCGTCGGAGGAGGCTATCGTGGCTTGCGCGATCTCCTCCATCCGGGCGGAGGGGTGCTGGTCTTCTTCAAGGAGGACTGTCCGGCGAGCGAGCTGGTGGTGCCGCGGCTTGGCCCGCTCGCGGACGCGCTGCGGCGGGAGGAGAGGTTCTTCCTCGCGATCGCGGAGGACCCGGAAGACGCGGCGCGCGCGTTCCGGGACCGCAACGGCATCCGCTTTCCGATCGCGTGGGAGGCGCCGCCCTATCCCGCATCGGTCGACTACGCCATCGGCACCGTACCGGCGCTGTTCGTCGTGGACGGCGCTGGATTCATCGCGGAGCGTGTGGAAGGATTTATCAAGGCGGAGTACGAGGCGCTCGGCGCCGCGATCGAGCAGGTGCTCGCCCTGGGGGCGAGCCCGCGCATCCTCGACCGGCCCGAGGAGCTACCTGTCATGAAACCCGGCTGAGTGTCACGAGCGGCCGCCGGGTGACGGCTGGAGGAACCATGACGAAGGAACAGGGTGCTGGAACCATGACGAAGCTTGACCTGGGTGTCGGGATCACGTGGATCGGACACGGGACGGTGCTCTACCGATCGGCGTCCGGGAAGAACGTCCTCGCGGACGCCTGGGTGGACACGAACCCTGCGGCCACGCCGGAGGCGAAAGCGCTCCCGAAGATCGACGTCGTGCTCCTGACGCACGCGCACAGCGACCACGTGGCGGACCTGCCCGCGATCGTGAAGAAGCACGAGCCGGAGATCGTCTGCATCCACGAGATGGCGGAACATTTCGAAAGCAAGGGCATGAAGAAGGTTCATGGAATGAGCAAAGGGGGCACCGTGCCGGTGCAGGGAATCCGCGTCACCATGGTGCACGCGGTCCACTCCAGCTCGTTCGACGGAGGGGATGCGGCAGTTCCCGCCGGCGAGCCCGCGGGCTTCGTGATCGAATTCGAGAACAAGACGCGCGTCTACCACGCGGGGGACACGGGGGTCTTCTCCGACATGAAGCTGATCGGGGAGATCTACAAACCCACCATCGCGGCCCTCCCGATCGGGGACCTCTACACGATGGCTCCGCTCGAGGCTTCCTTTGCCGCGAAGATGCTCGGCGTGAAGTACGTCCTGCCCATCCACCACTCCACCTTCCCGGCGCTGACGGGGAAGCCGGAGACGCTCCGGGATCTTCTCAAGGGAACGGGGATAGAGGTGCTCGCGGTGAAACCGGGAGAGTCCGCCTAGACGTCTTCCATACGGCGGTCGAAATACACGCGCTCCAGAAGCCCTTCCTTCGTGAGACGGAAGGGCTTCTTCTCGAGGAAGAGCTCGCGCGTGGAGGCGCGCAGTCCGCGCTTGGGATGAATCGCGCCGCGCTTAACCCAGGGCCGCACGATGCGGAGCACCTCGGCGGGAGTAGGATCCGGATGCGGCGCGAGCGTCAGGTTCTCGATCTCGCCCGACGGCCCGCGCGTGAGGGTGCACCCACATGGGACCCGCACCGTGATGCCGCTCAGGGCGCCGAGCGCCTTGCTCCGGACCGTGTACTGGTGCATGTGGAGGAGCTGCTCGCGCAATCCCTCGCGCCGCGGGAGCGGGGTAAGGCGGCGCTCCAGCTTGGCGCCGGGACCCAGCCGCAGGGCGGCGCGCAGCGCGGCGAGCCCGCCGGGCCGATCCGGATCGAGCGCGCGCAGAAGGCTCAAGGGCGGCGGTCCCGCCGCGCCCTTCTTCGCTTTGGCGAGCGCCGGCAGCTCGATCCCGTGCTTCGCGCAGGCCGCCTCGATCGCGGGCGTCCCCACGCCGCCCTCCTCGCTCTGGTCCATTGCGCGCATCCGGTCCGCGACCAGCGCGTAGCGCGC
>DASQAV010000141.1:0-22712 GCA_035635575.1 Candidatus Dormiibacterota bacterium
CGGTCCTTACTCACACCAGATTGTTTCCCGAGGAACCCCCAGTGATCGGTCTCAGTGATCCATTTACCGTGGCCAATCTCGACCCGAACGGCCTGGCCTTCCGGCTGGGTATTCGGCGTGGAGAGCGCCTCCTTGCCATCAACGACGTGCTCCTGCACGACGAGATCGACTTCGCGGCGCAGTCCTCCGAGGAAGTCCTCCGGGTGCGCGTCCTGGACCCCAAGGGCGTGGAGCGCGAGGTGGAGGGAAGGCGGGAGTACGGGGTTCCCTTCGGCGCCGAGTTCGAGGCGCGCCAGCCCAAGCGCTGCCACAACAACTGCGTCTTCTGCTTCGTGTACCAGCACCCCAAGGGAGTGCGGCGCGAGCTTCTCATCAAAGACGACGACTACGTCTTCTCCTTCGTCCACGGCAACTTCATCACGCTGACGAACCTCTCCGAACCGGAATTCCAGCGCATCATCGACGAGAGACTCTCGCCCCTCTACGTGTCCGTCCATGCCACGGACCCCGAGGTGCGCGTCCGGATGATGAAGAATCCCAAGTCGGGGAAGATCCTCGAGCAGATGGACCGGCTCGGCGCGGCGGGAATCGAGATGCATACGCAGCTCGTGATCTGTCCGGGCTGGAACGACGGGGCGATCCTCACGAAATCCATCCAGGAGCTGGCCGAGCGTCATCCAAACGTAGCGACGATCGCGGTGGTCCCGGTGGGGCTCACGAAGCACCGCGAGCGCCTCCCGCAGCTTCGCGTCTTCACGCGCGAGGACGCGGCGGCCGCCCTCGCGGAGGTGCACCGCTTCCAGAAGGAGTTCGCGCGCCGGCACAAGACGAGGCTCGTGTTCGCGGCGGACGAGATGTACACGCTCGCGGAGGCGGAGATTCCCGCCGCGCGCTCCTACGAGGGATTCCCGCAGCTCGAGAACGGGATCGGGATGCTGCGCCAGACCACCGACCGCTGGCTTCACGGCGAGGATACGGTGCGCGCGCGAAACGGAAAGCGAGAGCGGGTCGCCATCGTGACCGGCACGAGCGCCGCCCCCACCCTGGAGCGCCTGCTCGCCGAGCGCCCTCCCGATTCGGTGGAGGCGAAGCTCTGCGTGGTGCGGAACGACTACTTCGGCGACACGGTCACGGTGAGCGGGCTCCTCGTGGGCCAGGACATCGAGCGCGCGGTCCTGGCCATGGGGCCCTTCGACCGGGTGCTCCTGCCGCCGAACTGTCTCAAGGAACAAGAGGTATTCCTGGACGACCGCACGCGGAGCGATCTCGAGACCGCGCTCGGCGCGCCGATCCAGATCGGCTTCGATTCTCCCCAGGCCGCCTGACCCAAATGCTGCCGATTGTCGCGATCGTCGGGCGACCGAACGTGGGGAAGTCCACCCTCTTCAATCGCATCCTGGGCCAGCGCCAGGCGATCGTGGATGAGCTTCCGGGGCTGACCCGCGACCGCCATTACGCCGAGGCTACCTGGAACGGCCGCTCCTTCCTCCTCGTCGACACCGGCGGCATCGATCCCTCCAGCGCCCTGCCCATCCAACGCCAGATCGTGAAGCAAACCGACTACGCGATCGAGGAGGCGGACCTGACGCTCCTGGTCCTCGATTTCAAGGAGGGGATCACGCCGCTCGATCTTCACGTTGCCGAGCGGATCCGGAAGCACGGCCGCCCCGCGCTCCTCGTCGTGAACAAGCTGGACACCTCGCGCCCCGAAGCCGAGCTCGCCGATTTCTACTCGCTGGGCCTCGGGGATCCGCTCCCGGTCTCGGCCCTGCACGGCCGCGAGTCGGGGGACCTTCTCGATCTCGTCGTCGGAGCGCTGCCCGAGATCGAGCCGCCGCCCGCCGACCCCAACGCGATCCGGATCGCCGTCGTGGGCCGGCCCAACGTGGGAAAATCCTCGCTCGTGAATCGCCTCCTGGGCCAGGAGCGGATGGTCGTGGACGCAGAGCCCGGCACCACGCGCGACGCCGTGGACACCAGGATCCGCCACGGGGACCAGAGCTTCGTTCTCGTGGACACGGCCGGGATGCGCAAGGAATCGAAAGTTCATGATCCGGTTGAGTTTTACGGGATTACTCGTGCTCTGAGAGCGATTTCCAGGGCCGACATCGTGCTCCTGGTGGTGGACGTCTCGCGCGAGCCGGCGCGCCAGGAAGCGCGGCTGGCAGCGCTCGCGGGAGAGCGCACCAAGGCGATCGTGGTGGTCTTCAACAAGTGGGATCTGGTGGAGGATCAGACCGGGACGCGGAAGGCCATCGAGGAAGAGTTCGCGAGGCTGTATCCCTTTCTGGAGCACGCGCCACGGCTGTACGTTTCGGCGAAGAGCGGCGCGGGCGTCGCGAAGATCCTGCCCGCGAGCGAGCGCGTGTACCGGGAATACGCGCGCCTCATCCCGACACCGGAGCTGAACAAGGCGGTGCAGGAGATCCTGAACCGGGTCCGGCCGCCGGCGACGCCGGCCGGAAAGCAGCTCAAATTCTATTACGCGGCACAGACTTCGACGAAGCCCCCGACCTTCGCTTTGTATGTGAACAACCCTCGATATCGTCTCAAGAATTATGTAAGTTACCTGGAGCGTGGTTTGAGGGAGCGGTTTGGCTTCCAGGGGATTCCCATCGTGCTCGACTGGAAGCGGAGTCAGTAGGCGGGAGCGTCGCTCCCGCAGCCGGAGGTCCCGATCCCACTCCTCCTGACCTCGATCGTCATCGGATTTCTCCTCGGCGGGGTTCCCTCCGGCCTCTGGATCGGCCGCGCTCGCGGTGTGGATCTCAGAACGGCGGGCAGCCGGAACATCGGAGCCACGAATGCGTACCGCGTGCTGGGCGCGCGCTGGGGAATCCTGGTCTTCCTCCTCGACGCCGCGAAAGGCTTCCTCGCCGTTCGCGCGACGCATCCTCTGGCGGTGGCCTTCGGACGCACCGCATCCCCGGACGGGCTTCTCGTGGCGGGGATCGCCGCGGGCGTGGCCGCCATTCTCGGGCACGTCTTCTCTCCCTGGCTCGGTTTTCGCGGCGGACGCGGCGTCGCGACGAGCCTCGGCGTCTTCCTGGCCATCGCTCCCATCCCGACGCTCTGCGCATTCGGGCTCTGGATCCTTCTCGTGCTCCTGAGCCGCCGCGTCTCGGTCGGATCGATCGGCGCGGCCCTCGCGTACCCATTTCTGGTTTTTCTCCTGCTTCGTGACGATTCCCACCGGGCGCTCCTCGTGGGCATCGCGGCCCTCGTCTCCCTTCTCGTGATCCTGCGCCACAAGGCGAACATCGAGCGGCTGCTCCAGGGAACCGAGCCTCCGATTCTTGGGCGAAAGACGGGTGCATCGTGAAGATTGGAATCCTCGGAGGCGGCGGGTGGGGAACCACGCTCGCGATCCTGCTCGACTCCCGGGACCATGAGGTGCGTCTCTGGGTCTACGAGGCAGACGAGGTGGAGCGGATGCGCCGCACGCGGGAGAACGCGACCTTTCTTCCAGGCGTCCGCATTCCCGACCGCGTGGAGATCACGAACTCCCAGAGCGAAGGGGTGCGGGGCGCCGAGGCGATCGTGATCGCCACGCCCTCCCGTGTCGTGCGCGACGTGGCGCGGCGGCTTCTCGAGGACGCGGGCCCGGAGCTCAAGGGGACGCGTGCGATCGTGATCGGAAGCAAGGGGCTCGAGCCCAAGACGCTGCTACGCATGAGCGAGGTCCTGGGGCAGGTGTTACCGGAGAGGCACCGCCAGAGCATCGTGGTCCTCACGGGGCCCAGCCACGCGGAGGAGGTCTCCCGCCGGGTGCCCACCGCGGTCGTCGCCGCGTCCAGCGATCCCGCGTCGGCAGGGCTCGTTCAGGAGGCATTCTCGACCGAATGGTTTCGTATCTATACGAACGACGACGTGGCCGGGGTCGAGATCGCGGCCGCGCTCAAGAACGTCGTCGCGATCGCGGCGGGAATCTGCGACGGGCTGGGATTCGGGGACTCGACGAAGGGCGCTCTCCTCACGCGCGGTCTCGTGGAGATCGCGAGGCTGGGCGAGGCGCTGGGCGCGCGTCCCGCAACCTTCTACGGACTGGCGGGATTGGGGGACCTCATCGCGACGGCCATGAGCCGGCACAGCCGGAACCGGCGCCTGGGCGAAGCGATCGGGAAGGGAATGAAGCTCGAGGACGCGCTTGCCGCTTCCAAGATGGTGGTGGAAGGCGTCGGCACCGCCCACGCCGCGGTCGATCTGGCGCGGCGTCACGGGGTCGAGCTTCCCATCGCGGAACAGGTGCGCGCGATTCTCTACGACGGGAAGAGCGCCACCGTGGCGATCCGGGAACTGTTGACACGGGATTTGAAGGCAGAGCCACGAGCGTTGACCAGGAGGTGACCGCGTGAGAACGATACCGACGGGACGGCTCTACTATTCCATCAGCGAGGTCAGCGACATGATCGGCGTGAAGCCGCACGTCCTTCGCTACTGGGAGACGCAGTTCAAGATGCTGCGTCCCAAGAAAGGACGCGGCGGCGCGCGCATGTACCGGAAGCGGGACGTGGAGATCCTCTTCGAGGTGAAGCAGCTTCTCTACGATCATCGGTTCACGATCGCGGGAGCGCGGAGGAAGCTCCTGGACGACCGCGGAGAGCGCGGCAACAAGGAACAAATGGAGCTTGGGTTCGCGCGCACGGATCGCGAGGAGATGCTTCGGGCGCTGCGGCGGGATCTGGAAGGTCTGCTCACGATGCTGCAGGGTCCGAACGGTTCGCGCGCGCGGGCGAGGAAGTGAGCCCGGGGTAGCGGGGCCGACCGGTCACGAGGCGGGAATCGCCTTGTCCCCGCCGCGGAGCATCGTGTAGCATGGCGTCTCCATCAATTCCATCGACCCCTGAGGTCGGGGCGTAGCGCAGCCCGGTAGCGCACCTCCTTGGGGTGGAGGTGGTCGCAGGTTCAAATCCTGTCGCCCCGACCATTTTGATGTTCGTTCGTTCCCGCCCCGTGGCAAAAACCCTCGGGGCGTTCTCGTTCCCGCTCCGTGCCGAGGATTCATGACCGAGCTGGGCTACACCCTCGCCTCCTTGATCGTCCGGCGCCTTCCCAGGCGCGCGTCCGACGCCTTCGTGCACGCGGTCTCCGACTGTTACGTGCTCACCCATCCTCGGCGGGCCCGTGCCGTGGATCAGAACCTGGCCTGGATCTGGAGCGACTCCGGATCTGAGGGCGCTCCACCGCGGGCGCGCGAGACCTACCGCGCGTTCGCGCGCGCGTGCCGCGACTTTCTCGCGCCGGAGCCCGGAAGCGGCGGACCCAGCGTGCGCCTCTCCGATTCCGCGCGCGCGGCGCTCGAGGAAGCACGGCGCTCCTCGCGTGGCGCCGTGCTCGTAAGCGCCCACTTCGGTCCGTGGGAGCGGGCGCTCCAGTGGCTCGCCGGGGAGCTGGGTGGCGTGGAGGCGCTCGCGGCCCGGCACCGCCTCGCCGCGGTGGATCGATTCTTCGTGCGCCAGCGGGAGCGCGGCGGCGTCCGCACGCTCTGCTCCAGCCGCCCGGTGCGGAGCGCGCTTCGAAGCCTCGAGTCGGGCGGGTGGATCGCGGCGCTTGCCGACCGCCCCCGGCGATATCAGCGTTGCCGGCGCGGAATCGTGCCCATCGACCGGGGCCCGCTTCTCCTCGCGCGCCGGGCCGATGCGCTGGTGCTTCCCGGCGTCTCCACCTTCGCCGCGGACGGGGCGCTCGAGATCGACTTCGATCGGCCCTTCGCGCTCGGCCCCGGGCGTGATGGGGTCGATGTGGCGCAGGGAATCGCCCGGCTTCAGCGCTTCTTCGACGCGCACGTCCGCGCGCATCCGACGCAGTGGTTCGAGTGGGGCGCGACCCCGGGCCTGGGCGCTCCCGCGCCCGGCACGTGACCACGCTCGCCGTGATCCCCGCACGCGACGCCGAATCCACGATCGCCGGCGTCGTGGGGGACTTGAAGCGAAACCTTCCCGGTCTCTCCATCCTGGTGATCGACGACGGCTCGGCCGATGCCACCTCGGCGCGGGCTCGCGAAGCGGGCGCGGACGTGATCCGTCACGGCGTGAACCGCGGCAAGGGAGCCGCGCTGCAGACCGGCTTCGACGAGGCCTGCGGCCGCGGCGTGGATCAGGTCCTCACGCTCGACGCGGACGGCCAGCACGATCCCGCCTACGCACCGGTGCTTCTCCAAGCGCTGGACCGCTCCGACATCGTGATCGGCTCGCGCGACCGGGACCGGCGCGGCATGCCGTGGATTCGCCGAGCGACGAACTCCTTCATGACGTGGCTCGTCTCGAGGCTCGCCGGAACGGAGATCGAGGATACCCAGTCGGGGTTTCGGGCCATGCGCGCGAGCGTTCTGAACGCGGTGCGCCCCAAGAGCAGCCGGTTCGACTACGAATCGGAATTCCTGATCGAGGCCGGGCGGAAGGGATTCACGATCGCGGCCGTGCCCGTCCCCACGCTCTACAACGCCACGGGGAGCCACATCGATCCCGTCCGGGACACCGCTCGCTTCATCCGGCTCGTCCTGCGGCAGCTCCGCCGCTGATGGAGATCCTGGTCACGAACGACGACGGGATCCACGCCGACGGGCTCAAGGCGCTCGCCAAAGCGCTCCGGCCGCTCGGCAACGTCACCGTCATCGCGCCCGACCGCGAGCAGAGCGCCGCCAGCCACGCGCTCACGCTGCATCGCCCGCTGCGCATCAAGAAGGTGGACGAGGGAGTGCTCAGCGTCGACGGCACCCCCACCGACTGCGTGCTCCTCGGAGTCCATGGATTCCTGAAGCAGAAGCCGGACCTGGTCGTCTCGGGCATCAATCACGGCCCGAACATGGGCAACGACACGAGCTATTCCGGCACGGTGGCGGCCGCGGTGGAAGGAACCTTCCTGGGAATTCCCTCGGTCGCGATCTCCCTCGCCACCTGGGAGCCGGCGGATTTCGGGCCCGCGGGGGACGTCGCCCACGAGCTGGTGAAGACCTTCCTCCGCCACGGGATCCGTCCCGGCATGTGCATCAGCGTGAACATTCCCCCCATCGCCCGGAGGGAGATGAAGGGAATCCGCGTCACGAGGCTCGGAAAGCGCGTGTTCCGCGACGTGATCGTGGAGAAGACCGACCCACGAGGTAAACTCTATTACTGGATCGGCGGCGAAGATCCGACTTGGGAGCCGGACGAGCTGAGCGACTTCAACGCAGTGGACGAAGGCTTCGTGTCGGTGACGCCGCTCCTGCTCGAGCTGACGGACTACAAGGCGATCGTGGAAATGGAGACCTGGGGGTTGAAGCTTGCCGGGACAGCCTGATTACGCGGTGGCGCGAAGGCGCATGGTGGAGGAGCAGCTGGTGAAGCGCGGGATCCGCGACATGCGGGTGCTCCGGCTCATGTCGGCCGTTCCGCGGCACCTCTTCGTGGATCCCACCTTCGCCGGAAAGGCGTACAGCGACCACGCGCTCCCCATCGGACAGGAGCAGACCATCTCCCAGCCTTACATGGTCGCGCTCATGACCCAGGCGCTGGGGCTCGAGGGGCACGAGAAGGTGCTCGAGATCGGAACCGGCTCCGGATACCAGACCGCGATGCTCGCGGAGCTGGCGGAGCGCGTGTTCACCATCGAGCGGATTCCGGAGATCGGGATCGCTGCGCGCGAGCGGCTCCAGGGGATGGGCTATTCCAACATCATCTATCGCATCGGGGACGGAACGGTGGGATGGCGCGAGTTCGCGCCCTACGACCGCATCATCGTGACCGCGGGCGCGCCGGTGGTTCCACCGTTCCTCGAGGAGCAGCTCGCCGTGGGCGCGTGCTGCATCGTGCCGGTGGGGGACGCCACGAATCAGAGCCTGGTCCGGGTCACGCGCACCGGCACGGGACTCCACGAGGAGGTGCTCTGCTCCTGCACCTTCGTGCCCCTGATCGGGAAAGAAGGATGGTCTGCGGGCAACCCCAGCTAAGTGTCCGAGTACCAGCCAGGTTGACCCCATGGAGTGCGCGTTGGTAGACTGCCCGCCGAGGGATTCCCGGCCCTCGCTGTCAGCAGACGTTGTCCTGTCGGGGCGTGGCTCAGCCTGGTAGAGCACCTGGTTCGGGACCAGGGGGTCGGAGGTTCAAATCCTCTCGCCCCGATATCCTTGCGACCGCCCACCTGATTCGGGGCCGATCGTTATTCTCGACCCTCGACCCATGATGCATACTCGCCAGGAGCGTTTCGTGGCGCACGTGCATGGTCGCGTGCAGGGTGTCGGATACCGTGCCTTTGTCTACGACTCCGCACAGGAGCTCGGGATCGTGGGCTCGGTGCAAAACTGCCGCGACGGCTCCGTGCGCGTCGAGGCGGAAGGTCCCAGGGTCGTCCTGGGCCGATTTCTCGTAAAGCTCCGGGAAGGTCCTCCGGCGGCGCGTGTGACGCGCGTGACGGAGGAGTGGGGTAATCCGGAGGGCGTGACGCGCTTCACCATCTTGCCGACGTGAGAGGAACATGCCAGAGGAGCGAGACGGGTTCATCGCGGAGCTGAGCGAGGCGATGCGCCGCGGCCTGGAGCGGGGGTTGCTTGAGGCCGAGGAGATCGAGACTCTCCTTCACGCTCCCGATTTCGATCCCGCCGCGTTCGACGTGTTCCTCGCCGAAGCCCGCGAGCGCGGCGTGCATTTCCCCGAAGCCCCCGCGACGAGCGACGGGGAAGCGCCCGCCGCGGTCGACCACGCCATCACCGACATCGAGCGGCGCTACCTGGCCGAGATCCAGCGGTATCCGCTCTTGCTGAGGGAGAACGAGCAGGAGCTCTGGGCCGCGATGCGCCGCGGCGACGAGAACGCGCGCAAATCGATCATCCTGGCCTACCTCCGGCTCGTGGTGGCGATCGCGCGGGGCTACCGGAATCGCGGCGTGGAGTTCCTCGACCTGATCGAGGAAGGGAACCTGGGACTCATCTCCGCCGTGGACCGCTTCGACGTGGACCGGGGCGTCCATTTCAGCACGTACGCCACCTGGTGGATTCGCCAGGCGCTCGCGCGCGGCGTGGCGAACCAGGCGCGCACCGTGCGCATTCCGATTCACGTGCTCCAGATGATGCGCCGCTACGTCGCGACCGAGCGCAGGCTGGAGCGGGAGCTCCGCCGCCGGCCCGAGGTCGGCGAAGTGGCGCGCGAGCTGGGCCTGCCCCTGATGCGCGCCAATCGCCTGCGCACGCTCATCCACGCCATCCGCACGCTGGACGTCGATCTGGGTGGGGACGCCTATCACGGCCTCATCGAGAGCGAGGCGCTGGATCAGCAGCCCTCGATCGACGAGATGGTCGAAACGCAGATGCGAAACCAGCACCTGGACGAACTCTTGAAGAGACTCTCCGGGCGCGAGGAGGCAATCTTGAGATTGCGGTACGGTTTCTACGACGACAAGATGCACACGCTGGCGGAGGCGGGCGAGCAGTTCGGGCTCTCCCGCGAGCGAATTCGACAATTGGAGCAGCGCGCGCTCATGAAGCTTCGCCAGCTCATCGACGCCGACGCGACCGAGTCGGCTTCGGTGCACTGAGCCTCGGCGGCCGGAGCGCTACTTCTTCAGGGCATCCCTCAGCCGCATCTCCCGAAGCGCCGCGACGTAATTCTCCTTCGCGGCCATCTCCGCGGCGTCCTGTCCGTGCCAGTTCCTCCGTAGCGCGATCGTGAGGGTGTCCGCGGCCGCATCGGGCCGTCCCTCGAGCAGCGCCGCGATGCCCAGATCCGCCATGGGAAGGGCGTAGTCGGGGAAGAGCTTCGCGCAGCGGACCGCGGCCCGGCGAGCCTCCTGGGTGAGCCCCATGTCCAGATAACCCTGCGTGACGAGCTCGAGCACGTTGGGATTCTCGGGCTCCAATGCCAGCGCCTTCTCGAACTCGGACCGCGCGGCATCGGCGGAGGCTCGGGCGGGATCGGCCGCGTGACGTGCCGCCATGGTTCGCCCGAGAAGCGCATGCAGCTCGCCGTCCCGGGGGGACAGCCAGGTCGCGCGCTCGAACGCCGCCAGCGCTCGATCGAGGGCGTTTCGCTTCCGTTCCGTGCCCGATTCCTGGAATCCCTGGGTCAGGACGGCGCGTCCCAGTTCGGATGCGTACCGCGCATCCCAGGGAGTGAGCGTGGCCGCTCGGGTGAGGCCCGACACACGCTCCTCGGAAGCATCGGGAGCTTTCATCGCGCGCGCCGCCGCAGCGTCCGCCAGCCAGGGCAGGAGCACCAGGACGGTCCAGAGGACCGCCGCCACACCCATCCCGATCGCGATCGCCCCCCGGCCGGGCCGCACGCACGCGGCGGTATTGAGAAAGGGAGGAGTTCCCGCGGCGGCTTTGGTTGCGGCATCCGTCCTCAGACGCATCCATGCGCCGCCGGCCCATCCCGCAAGCGCCGCGGCCAGCACTCCGGTGGATGCGACCGTGAAGCTCGCCAGATCCTGGATCGCGAACGCCGCGAGCGCGCCTCCTGCCGCCGCGGCGCGGCGGCGGGTGCCGGGATCCCCATGACGCACGAGTCCGAGGACCGCGCGGGCGGCGAAGAGGATCACGAGAAGCGCGGCCATCACACCCCATGCACCTTGCGTCGCCGCGATCTGGATCAGCTCGTTGTGCGCCTTGGCCGACGTTCCGTTCCACTCGATCTTCCAGTAGTCCGGCGTCCGGTACCGCGGAAACGCGGTGAGGTACGCGTCGGTGCCCACGCCCAGCACCGGATGCGCCGCCGCCATGAGGATCCCGGCGCGCCAGAGATGAACCCGGGACTGCGTCGATGGGGCGCTGAGATCGGTGATCTGCCGGAGGCGCTGCAGAAGCTGGGGGCGAAACGAGGTCCCGAGAGGCACCAGGAATGCGGCGAGAAGGAGAAGGATCGCCACGAGCGCCACGCGGCGGCCGCGCCCTCCCGCGTGTCCCGCCCTCCACCCAAGCGCGCCATAGACGAGGATGCCCGTCGCGCACGCCACCCAGGCGCCGCGCGAGAGCGTGGCGGCCAGGATCGGAAGGGAGGCCAGCGCGAGAGCGATCCAGAGAAGCCTCATGCGCGACGCCATATCCGTTACGAGCCACGCGAGCGGCGGAAGCATCATCGCGATGTACGCTCCGAGGTGATTCGCGTGTCCCAGGGTTCCGGGCACTCGTCGCAGCCCGCCGAGCGTGGCGCTGCGGGTCCAGGGATAGGGATCCCATCCGGCCAGCTGAAGCCCCGCGTACGACACCGCGACGGCGAGACCCGCCGCCGCGGCACGGAGGAGCCGCGAGAAATGGCGCTCCTCCGAGGCCAGCGAGCGCGAGGTGAAGTAGACGATGGCCGTCGCGTACGCGGTCTTGAGCCCGGCCTCGCTCTCCCGCGCGCCAAAGATGCCGGCGTCGGGACGGATGGAAGCCAAAGCGGAGAGAGTGGCCGACGCGAGAAAGATCACGATGGAGGCGCCGAGGGGATCGAGCCTCATCCAAGTCCCAAGCCGCGGGCCCAGCTCGCTCCGCCACGCCCTGCCGCCTCGGGAGCGCGCGCGCTCGATCTCGCAAGCCAGGGAGGCCCCGAAGAGGAGCAGGGCGCCCGTGGCCAGGAATTCGGTCTTGGGGAACTCGAACACCTCGGTCGTGCCGCGGTAGAACACGGCCGGCACCAGCGCCACGATTCCGTACAGGAGGAGCTCGCGCGGCGTCATTTCGACTGCTTGACCATTTCTCTCCGCGCCAGCCAGAGGCCCGGAATCAGCGGCAGCCACAGCGTGAGCCCGCGAAGAAGAAGCGTGGCGGCGACCGCGGCTTCCAGGTGAACTCCGAAGAGCCGCAGGGTGCCCACCGAGCCTGCTTCGAAGGGCCCGACGCCTCCGGGCAGGAGCGATACCGTCGCGGCGATCGACGCGAGGGTGAAGCTGGCGAACGCGACCTCCGCGTGGATCGTGACGCCGATCGCCAGGAGCATGGCGCGAAGCGTCGCCGCGTCCAGTACCACGATCGCAAACTGGAGCGCGGACGCGCGCAGGAGGAGCTTCCGGTCGTGGAGCACTTCCTTCGGCGCGGATTCGATCGCCTCGAGCACCGGCTTCAAGCCGGGGAATCGCCGGATCCAGTGGGGCACCCCACGCGTGCCTCCCCGGGTGAGCCAGAGCAAGGTGACCGGGATGACGGCGGTGATGAGCGAGACGATGGTGACCGCGGAAAGGATCACGGGCTTGAGATGGCTCCGGAACCAGAGGATCCCGATGCAGAGCAGGACCGAGAACGCGTACGAGAGATAGAACCCGAGCAGGCTCACCACCACCGCGGCCGTCGAGACCGCGACCGGAACCTTGCGCCGCTCCAGCGCGCGGATGACGAGCACGGTTCCCGCGATCCCTCCCGTCGGGACCACCTGATCGATGAAGAGCTTCACCAGACCAAGCGGGACGAGCGAGCGCATCCGGATCTTCGTGTGGGAGTGCTTCAGCCCCAGCTTGAGGATCAGGGCGGCGCAGAAGTAGGTGCCCAGCTGCAACACGATGCCGACCAGGAGCCAGATCGGCTCGGCGCGCTGGATCAGTTCCGCGAAGCGGGCCGACTCGCCGTAGTGGAGCGACACCCCGATGAGGGCGGCGAGCAGGATCGCACCGGGGAGCCACGCGGCTCGCACCCACTTCGGGAACCGGTGTGGGGCCGGGGAGCGTGTCATGAAGCGGGGAGAATAGCAGCCCTTGGCGGTTCCGGGGTTGGGAACGCTTTATGGCATGGGGTGCGGTCCGTCGGGTAGCATGATGGGGGGTGAGGGACCCTATTGGAGGAGGGATCATGCACATCAGACGATCGGCATTCGCGCTTCGTGCCGCGCTCGCGGCGCTCCTGGTCGTGTCGGGGATGGCCGGATGCTCCTCGTGGAGCAAAGAGAAGAAAGACGCCGTCATCGGGGCGGCTGCCGGTGGAGCGGTCGGGGCCGTCATCGGCAACCAGACCGGCTCGACGGCTCGTGGGGCCATCATCGGGGCGGTTGTCGGCGGGGCCGCGGGAGCCATCATCGGGCACCGGATGGACAAGCAGGCCCGGGAGCTCGAGCAGAGTATTCCGGGCGCCACGGTTCGCCGTGTCGGGGAGGGAATCGAGGTGACGTTCGCCTCGGGCCTTCTCTTCGATTTCGACTCGGACCGGATACGGGGGGATGCTCGCAGGAACCTGGACGAGCTGGCGCGGAGCCTGGACAAGTATCCCGATACCGACCTCCTGATCGTCGGGCACACGGACGACGTCGGAACGGACAGCTACAACGTGGGCCTTTCCGAGCGTCGCTCGCACTCCGCGGCCCGGTACATCGAGTCTCAGGGTGTGCGGACCGGGATCCGAACCGTGGGACGGGGCGAGCGGGAGCCGGTATCCTCGAACGACTCCGACTACGGCAGGCAGAAGAACCGCCGCGTCGAGGTCGCGATCTACGCGAGCGACGCCTTGAGGCGGCAGGCCGAGCGAGAAGCCGCCTCACGCTGAGACCCGGCGGGTGAAGCGCAAAAGAACACGGGTGAGCGCGATCCTACGCGGCTCACCCGTGCGTGTTTCTGGGGGCGATGCTTCTCAGCTCGACTTCCCTTCGAATTCCTTCGTCTGAACCGGATTCCCGTCGAGCGAGACGACCACCTTGTAACGCCCCGGCGGCAGCCCATCCGGCTTCTCGATGAGTGTCACGCGGGGATCTTGAGCTTCTGACCCGGCTCGATCACGTCGGGATCTTCGATCTGGTCCTCATTCGCGTCGAAGATCCTCTGCCACTCGTCGGCGTCTCCGTAGACCTCCCTCGCGATCTTGGAAAGGGTGTCCCCTTTCTTCACGGTGTACGTGGTCCGAGCCGTCGTCATGGACCCCGGTGAAGGCGCTGTGGAGGAGCTGCCTGACTGCAGGTTGGAGAAATCCGGACGCTTCCTGTTCTGCTCATCACGATCATTCGGTTCCATCGCGGTCCTCTTTCGTAGTGGGATCTCGCTGTGTCCGGTGGAAAACGGTCGTGGACTCGCTGCCGCGTGCCGGAGGCGTTCCACCGCGAACGAACGATTATCCTGTGATGAAAAGCGACAAGTAAATCGGGACTCCGCGAAAAGAAGCCCGAAATGTGGCGGGAAGAGGGGGAGCGCCCCACCCGAACGAGGGATTTCTCCGACCCGGTGTGGGGCGAACCCCTACGGGATCTCCTAGGAGGTCCGGAGATCGCGCGAGGATGCCAGGATTGAGGGACGTGTATATTCGCCCCATGATGATCTCCGCCGTCGAGGCCGCAAGGCGGTTCCGCGAGGGCTCCCAGAGCCCGGAGGAGCTGACCGAGGAGCTGCTCGAGCGAATCGCACAGGAGAATCCTCGCCTCAACGCCTACTACGAGATATTCCACGCCGACGCCAGGCGCGCGGCCGCGACCGCGACGCGCGAGCTGCGTGAAGGCCGGGACCGCGGACCCCTCCATGGCATCCCGGTCGCGGTGAAGGATATTTTCGACGTCGCGGGCTCGGTGACCACCGCCGGGGCCCACCTTGGATTTCGCCCTCCGCCGGCCGTCAACGACGCCGAGGTGATCTCGCGGCTCCGCGCGGCAGGGGCGGTCATCCTGGGTAAAGCGGCGCTGCACGAGTGGGCGTTCGGGCTCAGCACGAACAACGAGCATTTCGGCCCGACGCGGAACCCCTACGACCTCGAGCGCATCCCCGGCGGATCCTCGGGCGGCTCGGCGGCGGCGCTGGCGGCAGGCCTTGCGGTGCTCGCGCTCGGGACCGACACCGGCGGCTCCATCCGCACTCCGGCCGCGCTGTGCGGCGTCGTGGGCATCAAGCCCACCTATGGTCTCGTGAGCGTGCGTGGCATGACGCCGCTCTCTTTCTCTCTGGACCACGCGGGTCCCATGGCCACCACCGTCGAGGACGCGTTCGTGTTCCTGGAAGGGATCTCGGAGTTCCGCCGGCATCCCGTCTCGCGTCCCATCGTCTTGCTACCGGACGGCTACTTCGCCCAGGACGTCGAGCCCGAGATCGTGGAGCGGGTGCACGCCGCGGCGAGAAGGCTCGGCGAAACCGAAGAGGTCGACCTGGGGGACGTGCTCGCCGTGCGCGAAGCGAACACCGCGATTCTCTTCTCCGATGCCGCCGCGTTTCACGAAGACCGGCTGAAGAAACACCCGGAGTGGTTCGGCAAGTCGGTGGGGAGCCGCCTGGCGCTCGGGCTCCAGTACCGCGGCGTCGACTACGCGCGCGCGCGTGAGAAGCAACGAGAGTGGAGGGCGCAGCTGACGATGCTCCTCGGCGATCGTGCCGTGCTCGCGGTTCCCACGACACCCACGCCCGCCACGGTCATCGGAGATCGCGAGGGCGCCGTCCTCGGACGGGAGATGTCCCGCCTGACCGCTCCGTTCAATCTCGCCGGCGTTCCGGTGCTCGCGGTGCCGGTCGGGATGGTTCGGGGGCTGCCGGTCGGGATGCAGCTGGTCGCGGCGCCGGGCCGGGAATCGCTGCTCTGGGAGGTCGCGAAGGATTACGACGCGAGTCTATATCGCTGATGGACAACAACTCGAACGCAGCGTTAGGGTTCTATATCTACGCCGTGCGCCAACTCCTCTGCGTGACGGTTCCGGACCACCCGTGAAAGCGAGGGAAGAGATGATCCGCGCCTTACGATTCTGTGTGGGCTTCCTCCTGGTTCTCTCGATGCCGATGATCGCCACGACGGCATCCGCGGCGCCGAAGGCGCGCGTTACCGGCACCGCGACCTATCGGGAGAGAATCGCGCTTCCGCCCGACGCGGTATTCGAAGCCAGACTGGAGAACGTGTCGCGGACCGACGGGTCCGCTGTGGTGATCGCCCACGTCCGCAAGAATCGGCCCGGCCTGGTCCCGATCGCGTTCTCGATTTCCTACGATCCTCGTCAGATTCACCAGCGCGCGAGGTACCTGGTGCGCGCCACGATCTTGGAGCGCGGGCGCCCCATCTACAAGAGCGTCAGAGACAACCCCGTGCTCACGCACGGACACGGCGACAAGGTCACCATCGTGATGCGCCGAGTCGGTGGGGGTGCAACGGTACCGCCTCCACGCCGGCCGGATGACGGGACCGTGGCCGGCCTCACGGAGTCACGCTGGGTACCGGTTCGCATCCTCGACCGGGACGTGACGGTGTCCGGGCGGGAGCGCGAGCCGTGGATGGAGCTCGATTCGCACACGATGCGGGTCACCGGGTCCGGTGGATGCAATCGCTTCAGCGGGACGTTCGAGGTAGGGCGCGGCAGCTTGCGCTTCGGCCCCCTGGTCTCGACGAAGATGGCGTGTATTTCCATGGAGACGGAGGTCGCCTTTTCCCGCGCCCTCGAACGGACCCGGCTCTTCCGAATCCGGGGCAGGACGCTCGATCTGATGGACGACACGGGAAGGGTCCTCGTCAGGCTCGAGGAGCGCAATCTGCGGTAGGGCTTTCGGAGTCGTAGCCACGTTCACAAGGCAGGGAGAAGAGACCATGCAGAAGCGCAAACTGGGAAAGAGCGGTCTGGAAGTGTCGGCCATCGGGCTCGGGTGTATGGGAATGAGCTTCGCCTACGGCACTCCGGAGGAGCGCGACGAGCGCGAATCCATCGCCACCATCCATCGCGCCATGGAGCTCGGCGTGACCTTCTTCGACACGGCCGAGGCGTACGGGCCCTACACGAATGAGGAGCTGCTCGCCCGCGCGCTCCAGGGAAAGCGCGACCGCGTGATCATCGCGACCAAGTTCGGCTTCAAGTTCGACGAGAAGGGCGCCATTGCGGGTGTGGACAGCCGGCCCGAGCACATCCGCGAGGTTGTCGAGGGCTCGCTGCGCCGGCTGAAGACGGACCACATCGATCTACTCTACCAACACCGCGTGGATCCAACAGTGCCGATCGAGGATGTCGTCGGCGTCATGGCCGCGCTCGTGCGCGAGGGCAAGGTGCGTTACCTCGGCCTATCCGAGGCAGGGGAGGGGACGATTCGCCGCGCGCACGCCGTGCATCCGATCGCGGCGCTCCAAAGCGAATATTCCTTGTGGGAGCGCAACCTCGAGCCGCGGATCGTCCCGTTGCTGCGCGAGCTCGGGATTGGCCTCGTCCCGTTCGCGCCGCTCGGCCGGGGTTTCCTAACCGGATCCGTGAAGCGTGCCGAGGAGTATCCGGAGGGCGACGTGCGCCGCGGCGATCCTCGCTATCAGGGCGAGAACTTCGAGGCCAACATGCGGGCCGCGTCCGCCGTGCGAGAGCTGGGCGCGCGGAAGGGTGTGACCGCGGGGCAGATCGCGCTCGCCTGGCTCCTGCACAAGGGCCAGGACATCGTGCCGATTCCCGGCAGCAAGCGCCGGCAGCATCTCGAGGAGAATGTGGGCGCGGCCGCCGTGTCGCTCACGGCCGAGGAGGTGGCGTTACTCGACGCCGCGCTCACTCCTGACAAGGTATCCGGGCCGCGCTATAACGAGAAGGGGATGACGATGGTGGATCGGTGATGCGCCCGCACTCAGGGGAGTAGGGAGCCCATGGACATCAGGAGAAGCGCCTCACAACCTTCCGGCAAAGGACCGGCGGACTATTTCACCGGTTCGGTCCGGATCGATCCGCTGTTCCAGGCGGGCGCTCCGGCGCGCGCCGTCGGTGCGAGTGTCACGTTTGAGCCCGGCGCCCGGACGGCATGGCACACGCACCCGCTCGGCCAGACCCTGATCGTGACGAGCGGTTGCGGCCGCGCGCAGCGTTGGGGAGGACCCGCCGAGGAGATCCGCCCGGGTGACGTGATCTGGTTCCCGCCGGGGGAGAAGCACTGGCACGGCGCCGCGGCAACGACGGCGATGACGCACATCGCCGTTCAGGAGCAGCTGGACGGGAAGACGGTCGACTGGTTGGAGCAGGTCAGCGACGAGCAGTACGGCGCGCGGTGAGCGTTGAGTGCACACTGCAGATCGATTACCGTCTCATTCCTTGCGCCCCCGTAGCTCAGACGGATAGAGCAGCGGTTTCCTAAACCGCGTGCCGGGTGTTCGACTCACCCCGGGGGCACCACTACGCTCAAGTAATGAAGGAACGGAAAGGCTGGAGCCGGCCTACAGCCCTAGATCGAGCCGGAGGCCTGGGGCGCTGCCGATCAGGGCAGGAGCGAGGCAGATCCGGTTCCCACCGGCGAGACGGTTGTGCTTCTTTGCCGAATTCCCCGCCGTCGCGATATCGAAGATCACCGACGCGCACCCCACACCGAGGCTGACCCCACCGAGAACGTCCGCTCCCGTGCTCTGGTGGTCCCAGGACTCCCCGACCGACACCGCCATGCCCAGGATCGCGGCGGTCCGGATCCCGATCCCGGCGAGCGCACGGCCAGACTTCCCGGCATAGAAGTGGCCCAGCGAGGGACCCACGACGAAGCCGCCGAGAACGAGCGACGTTGGACCGGCATCGTCCAGGTTGATCTCACCCGAGGAGGCAATCGCGGAGCCCACGCCGATCGGCACGGCCGTGCCCAGAAAGGAAAAGAGGAACGCCTTCGACGCGGACCTGGAGCCGGGCTCTCCTGCGCCAACCGTGGACCGGGCGGCCCACAGCTCCGTCGTCTCCGTTCCGGCCGCTTCCCAGCCCGGTGCGCCGGCCCGGGCGAGCACCGGCCAGAGCAGGGGCAAGCAGGCGAGCGCGGCAAGCAAACCCGCACGCACGAGCCGCGGGGAGCTCATGGTTGGTTCTCCTTTCGAAGGGGCGGGCAGTAGGGTCAGCAGCCGGTCGCCTTCCGAGCGCCTCTCCGGCTATACTCCCACTACAGGGATGAATACATCACTTCGCTCGAGGTAGCCATGGCGTTTCGCGTCAAGCACATCGATCACGTGGAGCTGCTCGTTCCCGACATCGGGAAGACCGAGTCGTGGTACCGGAGGGTGCTCGGCCTCAAGCGGGTGCAGGCGTGGGATCCCGAGCCGGTGATGATCGGCGCGGGCGAGACCATGCTCGCCCTCTTCACCTCGCCGCGGGCGAAGGGGCGCGTCGCGGGGAAGAAGAACGGCCACCGGGTCTCCTACGGCTACCTCCGCGTCGCCTTCCTGACCAACCGGTCGGGCTTCAAGAAGGCGCAGAAGCGGCTGAAGAAGCTGGGAGTCGACTATCGCGGACCGGTGGACCACGACACCACCTTCTCCATCTACTTCCAGGACCTGAACGGACTCCCTCTGGAGATCACGCACCCGAAGCGGTAGAATCATGGCTGGCCGCGGACGGCGGCGCCTTCGGTGTGGTCGGGCACCCCACGCCGCCGGCGTCCCGTCTCCGCGGCCGATTCGCCGGGACCCATTTCCACAGCACCGAGGACTCGAATGACCCGATCTCGCCCCCGCAGTGCGCCAAATCCTGTCCTGCCCGTTCTGATCCTCCTTCTCCTCGCCCTGACGGCGCCGGCGTATGCCGATACGATTGACATGAGAGGGCCCAGTAGGCCGGCCAAGCCCATGATTGTCGACACGACCGCGACGATCGCCGTCGAGCAGCTCGCGCCGGGCGTCTACGCGGCCAAGCTGAGCTACGTCTGGACGGGATGGGTGGAGCTGGGCGATGGCATTCTCGTCATCGACACGGGGTTCAACGAGCAGGGGGCGAAAGCCCTCGCGGACACCATCCGCGCGCGCTCCGGCAACCTTCCCATCCGATACGTGGTGAACACGCACGCACACCAGGACCACATCGGGGGCGATCGCTTCTTCGCGACGCTGGGGCCCACGTTCCTCGCGCACCCGAACGCGGCGGAGCAGATCCAGCATTTCCTCACGTGGGGGTCGGAAGAGGAGGAACAGGGGGATGCCCTGACCCACTCGGACGTCACGCCGCCCACGGTCAAGAAGATCAGCAAGCGCACGTCCTATGGCGGGACGAAGCGCCCGGTGCAGGTGCTCTCCCTGGGCCGCCCCGCGCACACCAACGGAGACCTGGTCGTGTATCTGCCGAAGCAGGGGATTCTCTTCGCGGGAGACATCGTCTCCAACCGATCCGTTCCCTGGATGGTGGATCCGGGGATGGACGTCAATGGCTGGCTCAAGTCCCTGGACTCGCTCCTCACACCCGCCTTCAAGATCGAGACGCTGGTCCCGGGGCACGGCGTGATCTCGAGGCCGGGCCAACAGGGGATCGCGTTCACGAACCACTATCTCGTCGATTCGCGCGACAAGGCGGCAAAGAGCGCGGCGTGGGGACAACCCCTCCAGCAAGTGAAGGAGTGGGGTTATCTCGGCGCCTACGACGGCCTGGAGTTCTACAGCGAAGTCCACTTCCTGAACATGCGTCGCCTCTACAACCAAGCGAAGGGAATCAAGACGCCGGGTCGCAAGAACGCGCATGCGATCAAGCGCACCTAGCGCACCTAGCGTAGCACCGCTCCTCGCGCTCGCGGCGGTGGGGCTCCTCCTCGCGGGTTGCGCGCGCGAGGCGCCCGACATCCGCGAGGTCCGCAAGTCGGCCGAGGAATACTTCAAGGCGCTCGAGCGGCGAGACGTGAAGGAGATCGCCGAGCGATCCACCTGCCTCACGTCCACCAACTCCTTCGTCGGCGCACGCCTGCTCCAGATCCGGCCCGCGCAGCACGTGCGCATGTCGGCCGTGGACTCCCTGGTCCGGACCTCCTACGCAGCCCAGAAGACCGCCGACTCTGTCTGGCCCCTGGCGACCGAAGCCACCGCGGACTCGCTCTTCAACAGAGTCCGGTACTTCTCCAAGCTCTCCGCCATCTACCGAAACGCGTTCCGGGCCGTGCCGCTCTCCTCACCGGGCACGGTCGTCCCGGCCGACTCGACCGTGGAGACCCGGGAGGTGCGGGCGCGCTTCCGATACGCGGGGCCGGTCATCGGGCCGCACCCCGTGGATCGAGAGCAGCTCGTGCGCATGCTGCGCGCGCCGGGCGGGAAGTGGATCGTGTTCTCGGTCTTTCCGATCGAGGACGATCCCAAGCCGGAGATGATTTGACCCTCGCACGGCGCGGATGCTAGGCTGCAGCGGATTTTAGGAACGTCTTCACTCGAGGACGCCACGCCATGCACGTTTCGTTCAACGAGTTCCGCTACGGGTGGACCTGGCAGCGGGGGCCTGAGCGCCGGCCGGGATGAATGCACCCGGTGAGCCCTGAGGCCCCGCCCACTGTCGAGAGAGCGACAGTGGGCGTTTCTGTTTCCGGGGGACGAATGGTCATCACGTTTCATCCGAACGCGACGGACGAGCAGCTCCACGCCGTGGAGGCGAAGCTTCGCGACCTGGGTTTCCAGGTCGTGCGCGCCCCCACGCCCGGCCCGGTCGTGCTCGCGGCCGTGGGGGACGGAGCGCTCCCGCCCGTGGAGGAAGTGGGCCGCATGGCCGGCGTCGCGTCGGCCGTAGGCATCCCCGAGCCCTTCAAGCTCGCGAGCCGGAGCTTTCGGCAGCAAACCAGCGTGATCCGGATCGGCGACGTCGAGATCGGCGGAGCGGCGGTCGTGCTCATGGCCGGCCCCTGCACCATCGAGTCCGAGGAGCAGATGGTCAAGACCGCCGCCGCGGTCCGGGCCGCGGGCGCGCGCGTGCTCCGTGGCGGCGCCTTCAAGCCGCGGACCTCCCCGTACTCCTTCCAGGGTCTCGGCGAGGAGGGGCTCAAGCTGATCCGCCGCGTCGCGGACGCGAACGGGCTCCTCGTGATCTCCGAGATCATGGACAAGAGCCAGATCGGGCTCATGGAGCGCTACGTCGACATCCTTCAAGTCGGCGCCCGCAACATGCAGAACTTCTCGCTGCTGCGGGAGCTGGGGAAGACCGAGAAGACCGTGCTCGTGAAGCGCGGGCTCTCGGCGACGGTGGACGAGTGGCTCATGAGCGCGGAGTACGTCATCTCCGGGGGAAACGACCGCGTCATCGTGTGCGAGCGCGGAATCCGCGCCTACGAGACCTACACGCGGAACACGCTCGACCTGAACGCCGTCGCGGTCGCGAAGTCGCTCAGCCACCTTCCGGTGATCGTGGATCCCAGCCACGCTTCCGGCGTGCGCGACAAGGTGATTCCGCTCGCTCGCGCCGCCATTGCCGCGGGCGCAGACGGCCTTCTCATCGAGGTCCACTACGACCCCGAGAACGCCATCTGTGACGGCCAGCAGTCGCTGTATCCCGAGCAGTTCCAGGCGCTCGCGAATCAACTCCGACAAATCGCGGGGGCCGTGGACCGCACGCTGTGAGCCGGTCCTCGAAGCGAAAGCCCGGCGCTCGCGAAGGACGTACCGGCTCCGCGGCCGCATCCGGACCCCTCGGACTTCCCGGGGCGTGGACGCCCGCCTCGGTGGGGAGCCCGAACCGCGCGGACGTGTTCCTCGAAAGGGCCGCGATCGCGGCCATCCTTCTCTACGGAATCTACTGGACCCTCCAGGCGTTCACGATCCACCGCCTCGGGAATTACGCCGTGGAGACCGACTTCTACTGGAAGTACGGGCCCGCCGCGCAGGCACTCCGGCAAGGGCGCATGCTGATCGAACACTTCGACTCGAAGGGCTGGGGATATCCGCTCGTCGTGGCGGCGTTCTCCTGGCTGGGGCTCGATCTCTTCCGCGCGGGCCAGGTGATCGGGCTTCTCTCCGCCTGCGTCACGGCGTTCTGCGTGTTCCGGATCCACCGGAAACTGCTCGGCTCGGCCCTCGCGTTCCTGACCCTGCTCCTTCTCCTGGGCAACCTCACCTTCATCACGAACACCTACCAGGTGGGCACGGACATGTTCTTCTTCGCGATCCTGATCGCCTCGATCGCGCTGCTCCTGGCGCTGCCTCGCACGGGCTGGAAGGCGAT
>DASQAV010000142.1:0-11136 GCA_035635575.1 Candidatus Dormiibacterota bacterium
TGGCAGACCGGAATGGCGATCCCGTTCGGCGTCTTCTTCAACCTGATCTATGGCGAGGGCTTGAAGACATTCCCCAACTTCTTCCTGGTTTCCCTCATCTTCTCCTACTTGATCGGCGCGTGCATCTCGGCGAACCGGACCTGGGTCCTGCCGCGGCTTCTGCGCGCGAGCCGTCTGGAAGGCAACCCCGCTCTCATCCTCGAGATCGGGAGCTTCGCGGTGGCCGCCATGGTGGGCTCGGTGCTGGGGTTCACCATCATGAACCTCACCTTCGGGCACGGGCATATGACCACCGGGAAGGTGATCGCCAGCTTCCTTGCGTTCACGATCCTGATCAGCGCGCTCTTCCTCGGCTGGGTCTACGCCATGCGGTTCCACAAGAACTACACCGAGCGCATTCGCGCCGACGCCGAGGCGAATGCGAAGGAAGAGCAGGAGCTCCGCATCGCGGGGGAGATCCAGCGCGCGCTCCAACCCGACGGTCCTCACGTCGCGCGTGCCTTCGCGGCCGCGGGTGCGGCCATCGCGTGCCGCACCATCGGCGGGGATTTCTTCGACTATTTCGATCTCCCCGGCGGACGGCTGGGATTCGTGCTGGGAGACGTGGCGGGAAAGGGTCCGCCCGCGGCGCTCCTCGCGGCCATGGTCCAGGGAATTTTCACCTCGCACGTGGAGGACGGAAGGCCGGCGCGCACGATCGACCGGGTGAACCGCGTGCTGCATCAGCGTATTGTGGAGGGAAGGTTCGCGACGGCCTTCTACGCCGTGCTCTCGCCGGACGGCACGCTGGTCTCCTGCAACGCGGGCAACAACCCGCCCTATCTCCTGGGGCGGGACGGCTCGGTGCGGCGCCTCGAAGTGGGCGGCCTGCCGCTCGGCCCGTTCAAGGAGGCGACCTACGGCGAGGAGGAGACGCCGCTCCGTCCCGGTGACACGCTGGTGCTCTACAGCGACGGGGTGAGCGACGCGGCGGGCAGCAATGACGAGGCGTTCGGCGAGGAGCGCCTGCTCCAGTGCCTGGGGCCGGCTTGCGCCATGGAGCCGGAGCAGCTGATCGAGCATGTGCTGGGGGAAGTGCGGAAGTTCTCCGCGAATCTTCCGCAGTTCGACGACATCACCCTGCTCGTGGTGCGGTACGCCGGGGAAGGCGGGCCGGCGGTCCCGGAGATGGCTACCCCAGCCGCTTCTGAAACCGCTTCACGCTGAAGCCGAAGAAGAGAAGCGCGAGCAGGAGCAGCATCCCCGTCTGAGGCAGCACATCCAGGAAATTTGCCCCCTTCAGCACGACCCCGCGCAGGATCTGGAGATAGTACGTCAGCGGGAAGAGGAGCCCGATCTCGCGCGCGATGTGCGGCATTCCTTCCCGGGGGAACATGAACCCGGACAGAAGGACGTTGGGCAGGAAGAAGAAGTAGGAGCCCTGCATCGACTGCGCCTGCGTCCGGGCCAGGGTCGAGATGAAGAGGCCCAGCCCGAGATTCGCCGTGATGAAGAGAAACGTCACCGCGTAGACCACGAGAAGACTGCCCCGGATCGGCATGTGGAAGATGAGATGCCCCAGGGTGAGCACCGCCGTGAGCTGAACGTATCCCACCAGCACGTAGGGGGCGATCTTTCCGATCATGATCTCGCCCCGCGTGATCGGGGTCACGATGAGCTGCTCCAGCGTACCCTGCTCGCGCTCCCGCACGACCGACATCGACGTGATGATCACCATCGTCACGGAGAGAATCAATCCGATGATCCCGGGCACGATGAAGATCGAGCTCTTGAGCGCGGGGTTGTAGAGGGGACGCACCCGGATCTCCACCGGCGGCGTCTCGGTCCGGAGGGGGGAGCGCGAGAGCGCGGTCAGCACCTCGATGTTCTTCCGCTGGCCCACCAGCTGCGCCGCGGCGATCGCGTTCTGGGAGGTGTTGGGGTCCGAGGCGTCCACCAGGAGCTGGGCGCTGGTGGGGCGTCCCCGCTTGAGGTGCCGCGCGTAGTCCGCCGGGATCACGATGGCCGCGCGCACGCTGCCGCGGTCGATGAGCCGGGTGGCTTCCGCGTAGGAGTTCACGTGTCGCGTCACGTCGAAGTTGTCGGTCGCCTGCAGCTTCTGGACCAGCTCCCGGCTCTCCTGCGTGCGGCTCTCGTCGTAGACCGCCATGGGGAGGTGCCTCACGTCCATGCGGATCGCGAAGCCGAATGCGAGGAGCTGGATGATGGGAATCCCGAGCATCATCGCGAGCGTGGCGCGGTCGCGCCGCATCTGGATGAACTCCTTCCAGATCATGGAGCGCAGACGGTGCGCGGTCATGCTCCCTCGCGCTCCTGCATGGCGATGAAGATGTCCTCGAGGCTCTTTCCCGCTCCAAAGCCCGACTTGACCTCGGCCGGCGTCCCGACCGCCTTGAGCTTGCCTTGGGAGAGAAACGCCAGCCGGTCGAATTTCTCCGCCTCGTCCATGTAGTGGGTGGTGACGATCATGGTCGTGCCCTGGTCCGCGAGGCCGCGGATGATGGTCCAGAAGAGACGCCGCGCCGCGGGGTCCACGCCGGCGGTGGGCTCGTCCAGGAAGACGACCGGAGGGCTGTGGAGCAGCGCGCACGCGAGGGCCAGCCTCTGCTTGGTTCCACCGGAGAGGGTGCCCGCGAGCTGGTTGGGCTGCCCCCCGATATGCATGGTCCGGATCGCCCACGCCACGCGCTCGCGCCAGCTCCGCTCCAGCCCGTAGACGCCGGCATAGAATCTGAGATTTTCCTCGATGGAGAGATCGCGGTACAGCCCGAAGGCCTGCGACATGTATCCGATGCGCGATTTCACCGCGTCCGGATCCTTCACCACGTCGATCCCCGCCACGCTCGCGGTCCCGGAGGTGGGTTGAAGAAGGCCGCAGAGAATCCGGATCGTGGTGGTCTTCCCGGAGCCGTTGGGGCCGAGGATGCCGAAGATCTCGCCGGGGAAGATCTCGAAGGAGACGTCGTCGACCGCCACGATCTTCCCGAACCGCCGAACGATGGAGCGAACCTCGACGACAGCCTCAGCTCCCGGGAACGATTCGCGCATCGGCGGGCATCCCGGGTTTGAGGTTTCCATTCTGCGGATCGATCGCCACCTTGACGCCGAACACGATGTTCGCGCGCTCCTCTTCGGTGAGCGCCGCACGCGGCGTGAACTCCGCGCGCGTGGCGATCTCGACCACGCGGCCCGGGTAGGACCGGTCGTCGCCGAGCACGTGCACGAGGACCTTGTCTCCGAGATGGACGCGCGGCAGGAGCGGCGCCGCGATGTAGACGCGCATCCACAGCTTGGACGGATCGCCGAGCGTGAGGATGGGAACCGCCGGCCCCACCACTTCGCCCTGCTCGACATTCTTCAGCAACACGACGCCGGAGATCGGGGCGGTGAGCGTCAGCTCCCTCGCCTTGCTTCGCGCCGACTGAAGCCCCGCGCGCGCGGCTTCCGCCGCGTTCCGGGCCGCGTCCACGAGGGTCTTGCGATATCCGGTCTCGAGCATCCGGTAGCGCTGCGCCGCGCCATCGCGCCGCGCCGCGGCCTGATCGCGCTGCGTCTGCGCGCGGTCGAGATCGGACTGAGGGAGGAGCTGCTTGTCGTAGAGCGCGCGGATGCGGGTGAGCTCGCGCTCGGCGAGGGTGAGCGCGGCTTCGGCGGTATCCAGGTCCGCCTTCGACGCTCTCCGCTCCTCCACGCGCGGTCCCAGCGCCTGATCCCGGGCCAGCTCTCCCGCGCGCTGGGCCTCGGCCTCCTGCTGGCGCACGCCCGCGGTGACCTCGCCCTGCGCCAGAACGACCAGCGTATCCCCCAGGGCGACCGAGTCCCCTTCGCTCACGAGGATGCCTGTCACGCGCCCTCCCACCAGCGAGGAGACGTCCACCTCGTCCAGCTCGATCGTCCCGCTTCCGCGGATGTCCCCGTTCGAATGCGAGCATCCCGCGATCGCAAGCATCGCGAGCGCCGCGAGAAGCGCGGAGGGACGCATTACGAGGGACGCATTAACAGGGCCTTAACATTCCGCTTTGACGGCCAAACCTACGCCCCAGACCGGTCCCAGAGTGTGGATAATGTGTCCCGCCTCCGATGTCGCCATCGCGCCAACTATAGCACCAGGCTCGAAAAGACCATTCGAGGCGGCGCGCGATGGACCCGGAGTGGGTACAGGAACCCGGGGCTTCGGCGCGGTGTAGCAAGAGGCGAAGGGAGCGCCCGCATCACGCGGGCGCAGAGGAGCCGGATCGCAGATGAATCGACAGGGGATCCTTGCGGCGTTGGTCGCGACGACGGTACTCGCATTCGCGGGTTCCGCCGAAGCGTCCATCCCCGTCTCCTCCTCCCCGGCGCCCCACCGAGCGACCGTCTCCCCGCGGCGCTCGGTTGCGGGCGCATCGGCGACCGCGACGCACGCGGTTCGCCGCCACGCACGGAGACATCATCACCGCCGCGCGGGGACGTCTCAGATTCAGGAAATCGTCTCGTCGACGTCAGGCCCCACGGCCGGCGGGTCCCCCCCACAGCCGGCCCATCGTCCCACCCACAACCACCACGCGGATCTGAGGCCGGTGCCCCACAGCGTCCGGCCTTCGATCCGCCTTCGGTCCGGGTGGCAGGGCAGCGCGGCCGAAGCATCCGCCGGCGCCGCCTACCACGCCGCGATGAAACGCCTTTGTCTCTGGTCCATGGCCACGCCGCTTTCCAATGAGGATCGTCTCATTCTTGGCCGGGGTCCTCCGCGAGGGAGCCCCGACGTTTCCGCCTGTTCCTCCTCGCGGCACCCAAGCATCTCCGGCTCCACACCCACGCTCCTCCGTTTCACAACCGAGTCACACCGCCCCAGCACCATTCCGTCATGGAACGGGATCGGCTTCATTGCCGTCCCCATGCCAACCGCCTGGGAGGGCGCGGTGGCATGTCTCGATTCGCCCTCCGTAGGAGATTTCTCATGATTCGCTCGTTCCCGGTTCGCACGCTTTCCGCTTTGGCTTTCGCCATGATCCTGCCGGTCGCGGCTTTCGCGGCCACGGGTACGGACGCGAAGGCGAGCACGGCGCATCCCGCGCACGTGGCCCACGCGAAGCGCATGCCCGCGGTGGACATCAACAGCGCGAGCAAGGAAGACCTGATGAAGCTTCCGGGCATCACCGACGAAACCGCCCAGAAGATCGTCGACGGCCGTCCCTACAAGACGAAGGCCGACCTCACCAAGAAGTCGATCCTCACCAAGGCCGAATACGGAAAGGTCCGGAATCGGATCGTGGCCCGGCAGGAGAAGAGCGCCGAGATGAAGTCCGACAAGGCGCCGGAGACCAAGGCCGCGGAGACGACGACCCCGGAAGCCGGCAAGTAACAGGAAGCAGTAGAATCTCGCTGGCCCGCGGAGGGGCGGAAGCCTAGAGTCTCTCTGCGGGCCTCACTATTGGAGCCACGAGAGGGGAGCATGCTTCGCTGGATCGTGCGTTACACGAGATGGCTTCATACACGGTGGCCCGCCGGCACCGTGGAGCCGCTGCCCCGGGCGGGCCGTGACGGAGCGACCAGCGTGCCCGGTGTGTCCATCTCGGGCGACCTCACGGGGATCCCGCTATTGAAATTCGCGCTCGATTCGGGCGCCAGGGTGGCGGCCACGGCCGCCGCGGAGCTGAAGCGCGAGCCACGCGCACCGGCCGCGCAGAGCGCGGCGGGGAGCGGTGCGCCCGGAACGACTCTCGACCTCGCGATCGTCGGCGCCGGCGTCTCGGGAATGGCCGCGGCGGTCGAGGCGCGAAGGCAGGGACTTCGATTCGAGATCCTCGAGGGGACGGAGCCATTCTCCACCCTCATCAATTTTCCGAAGGCGAAGCCGATCTACACCTACCCCTTGGCCATGAAGCCCGCGGGCGAGGTCCAGGTAAGCGCTCAGGTGAAGGAAGCCCTGGTCGAGGAGCTGAAGGCTCAGACGGAGCGCGCCGGGATCGTGCCCACGCCGGGGCGCGCGGAGCGTGTCGAGAGAAGCGGATCCCGCCTGGGCGTTCGTCTCGAGGGCGGTGACTTCCTCGGCGCGCGCCGGGTGCTGGTCGCGATCGGGCGGAGCGGGGACTTCCGGAAGCTCGGAGTCCCCGGCGAGAGCCTCGACAAGGTGTACAACCGGCTCCACGATCCCAAGGACTTTTCCGGACAGGAGGTGCTCGTCGTGGGCGGCGGCGATTCCGCGCTCGAGGCGGCGATCGCGCTCGTCATGGCCGGCGCACACGTTACGCTCTCCTACCGCCGCGGGGAATTCGTGCGCGCCAAGCCCGAGAATCTGGAGAAGCTCCAGGCCCTCCTGCGCGGCGGCTCGATTCAGCTTCGTCTGGACACGCGCGTGAAGGAGATCCGCCCGAGCGAGGTCGTGCTCGCGGGCGAAGGTGAGCGCCTGGAGACGCTTCCGAACGACGTGGTGTTCCCCATGCTCGGCCGCGAAGCCCCGCTGGAGTTCTTCCGGAAGAGCGGGATCCGGATCGCGGGAGAGATGCGCGCTCCGCAATGGATCGGCCTTTCGCTCTTCGTCCTCTTCTGCGCGTGGCTCTACAACTGGAAATCGGGCGGCTCCATGTCGCAGCTCTTCGCGGACCGCCAGTGGTTTCCGTTCAACCTCCCCGACATCCTGAGCCGGATCGGTGGGACCGTCGCGGCCGACGCGCGAAGACCCCAGAGCCTGATCGGCACGATCGCGATCAGCGCTTCGGGTCCCGCCTTCTGGTACACGCTCGCCTACTCGACGGTCATCGTGGTGTTCGGCTTCCGGCGAATCATGAGGCGCAGGACTCCGTACGTCACGCTTCAGACGGCGACGCTCATGGCGGTCCAGGTGCTTCCGCTCTTTCTCCTGCCCGAGATCATCCTCCCGCAGCTTGCGTATCATCGGTTGCTTCCACAAGGGTTGCTGGACGCGCTCTTCCCGGTGGTGAGCTACGGACACGGAAGGGAGTTCTGGCGCGCCTACGGCCTCATCCTCGCGTGGCCTCTCAACGTCTACAACGTGTTCACGCACGATCCCCTGTGGTGGTGGATCGGGATCAGCATCCTCCAGACGCTCGTGCTGATTCCGCTCGGGATCTACTTCTTTGGAAAAGGGGTCTACTGCGGATGGATCTGCTCCTGCGGCGCGATGGCGGAGACGCTGGGGGACACCCACCGCGAGAAGATGCCGCACGGACCCTTCTGGAATCGCGCGAACATGGCCGGGCAGGGGGTCCTCCTCATCGCGGTTCTGATTCTGATCCTCCGCATCGTGGGATGGATCCTCCCCGACGGAAACGCGATCGATTCCATCTTCGATCCGTTTCTGAAAGCGCCGTACAAGTGGTTCGTGGACGTGTTCCTGGCGGGCGTGGTCGGCTACGGGCTCTACTTCTGGTTCTCGGGACGCGTCTGGTGCCGGTTCCTGTGCCCGCTCGCCGCGCTGATGCACATCTACGCGCGGTTCAGCCGATTCGCGATCGTGCCGGACAAGAAGAAATGCATCTCGTGCAACGTGTGCACCTCGGTCTGCCACCAGGGCATCGACGTCATGAACTTCGCCAACAAGGGCCTCCCCATGCAGGATCCCGAATGCGTCCGCTGCTCCGCGTGCGTCCAGAGCTGCCCCACGGGGGTGCTCCAGTTCGGCCAGGTCGACCGCGGCGGCAAGACCATCAAGCTGGATCTCCTGCCCGCCTCGCCGGTGGTCATGAGGGAAGGGTCCTGAGATGAAGCTGAGCCCCGGCGTACCCGAACGCCTCGCGCCCGCCGAGGGACCCCTCGTCCGGTTCCGCTCGCTGGACACCGTGTGGATCCAGATCACCGGCACCCTCTGCAACATCGCCTGCCGCCACTGCTTCGTGAGCGCCGGTCCGAAGAGCGACTCGATTTCCGTCATGACCCGCGCTCAGGTGGAGTCCGCCCTGGAAGACGCTGCGGGCCTGGGGGCGCGCGACGCCTACTTCACCGGCGGGGAGCCGTTTCTCCATCCCGAGATCCGGGAGCTCGTGGACTTCGCGCTCCAGCGCATGCCGCTCACGATACTCACGAACGCGCTCCTCATCGACGACGCCCTGGCGGCCTGGATCGGAGATCGGTTCCGGAGCAGCCGTTATTCCTTCGACATCCGGGTGAGCCTGGACGGGACCACGGCGGAGCAGAACGACCGCGTGAGAGGGCGGGGCGTGTACACATCCGTCGTGGAATCGCTGAGGCGGCTCGGGGACGCCGGCGTCTCGCCGGTCGTGACCGTGGTGGAGCACGAGGATGCGCTCCGGGCCGCGGAGTCGAGAATCGAGTTCACGGAATTCCTGCGAGGATTGGGGCTGGCCCGGCCCCGGGTGAAATTCCTCCCCTTGCTTCGGATCGGAAGGGAAGAGGCTCGCACGCGAGGATACGGCGCGGCGGAACGGCTGGGTCCGGAGGCGCTCGCGCCCGAGATCGAGGATTCCTTGATCTGCGGGGCCAGCCGCACCGTGACCGCGCACGGAGTCTGGACGTGCCCCATCCTGGTCGAGCGGCCCGAGGCGCGGCTTGGAGATTCCCTCCTCGAGTCGGAGCGCGGGATCCGGCTGCGCTGGAGCGCGTGTCACACCTGCGTGGCGGACGGCCTCCGCTGCGCGACCTAGGGCCTCCGGCCCGAGACGGTTCTCGGCTCGCTCCCGTCCAGATCCCGGAGCGTCCGCGTCAGGGGCTCCCATACCTGGCAGTAGGCCAGCCTCACCAGCTCGCCCTCCGACGGCACGTCCCCCAGGAACACCGCGCGATTGTTCGCCCAGAGCGACCAGTCGTCCTGGTACCGCGATTCGTAGCCCCGGGAGCGCTGCGCGCGCGACCGCTTGATGAGATCCGTCAGCTTCCAGTCGCCGCAGCGGTTTCCCCAGTCCGACTCCACGCGCTCGGCGCGCTTGGGATCGGCCTTCTCCACGTCCGGGGGAATGAGGCAGTAGTCGCCCTCGTCTCCATCCACGGGCGCCGACGTGAAGATGGCGTGCGCCGCGGCCCGAAGCGTCCCCGAGTTTCCCAGGATCACCGAGCCGTCCTGCACGTCCACGATCTCGTACTCGAACCCTACCGTCAGCTCACGATCGCGGGTCAGAACCTCGATCGTTCCCTCGATGTAGCGCTCGCGCGACTTTCCGGCCTCGTCCTTGTCCTCGATCTTGCGATAGACCGGCTGGGTGAAGTTGCCGGTATTGGTGCTCGTGCGCATTCCGTAGAAGCGGCCCACGATGACCCGGTCCGCGCCGAGCTCGCGCCCGATGCGCGCCGCCACGCGGCGGCCCAGGTGATCGAGGAGCGAGATCGGCACTGCCTGGTACACGCGCTCCCGAGGTAGAAGATCGGTGAAGCGGAAGTCCGCCCCTTCGGTTCGACGCTGGAGCTCCACGTACGCCCGATCGGAGAACTCCTTCGAGAGCGCCGTGAGATCGGTCTCGTTCGCGAAGGGCAGGAGCGCCACGCGGGGAAGCGCCTCGTCATAGGCCTGCTGCATCCGGCGCGTCACGTCGAGGTAGCGAGGCTCGAAGGCGTGCGAGAGCTCGAATCCGTCGTAGGCGCGCTTGGGAGATCCGTCCTGCAGGTCCGCCGTGGCCTCCCGGTAGGTGATGCTCGCCGCGGATCTCCGGATGGCCGCTTCGTCGCGGTCGAAATCGGGATCGGGCGGGAGCACGATCCGGTACTGGAGGAGCTCGTCGCGGAACGTGTCGAGTGCGAGCGAGCGCTTCGCGGCCGCCACGGTGTCGCGCGCCGCCAGCCCACGGATCTCGACCACTCGCTCCTGCATGAGCTGTCCCGCAGCCTGCGTCATCGCGGCCCGCGCTCGCCGGTTCTCCGGCTCTTTCCGGAGCGCGCGCGCCGCCTTCTGATACGCCTTCTCGACCTCGCCCTTCTGGTAGGCCTTTTCGCTCTGCTGGGCGAGCTTGTTCGGACCCGCGCAGGACAGCGTGAATGCAGCGGTTACCATGAGTGCCAGAAAGAGACGTGCCCTGAATCCCATTCGATCGTTCATGATTCCCTCCGTGTCGCTCACCAATCGGCAGGATGTCCTACATCTATAGATACTTGTGAGGTGATGAAGGTGGGATGGCAAGAGATTGGCAAATGATGGTAGGTTTTCGCCAAACCCCAGGCGGCTCCCGCCGCCAGTACGGAACCCTACCATGGAGGTGAAGCGTGGCCAGGATCAACAACGGTCGCGTCATCCTGGGTGGACTCCTCGCCGGTCTCGTCATCAACGTCGTCAGCATTCTTTGCAATTCTCTGCTCACCGGGAAGAAGCTCATGCAAGCACAGCAGGCGGGCCACCTCTTGCAGCAGCCGCGCTTTCCCTTCATTCCCGCATGGCTGTTCGTGATGTTCCTGGTGGGGATCGCCCTGGTCTGGCTCTACGCGGCGGTTCGGCCGAGGCTGGGGCCGGGTCCCGGCACGGCACTCAAGATCGGGATTCTGGTTGGGCTCCTCATGGGCGTTCCCGACAACATGGCGAACGCGGCGTGGGGCATTTCCGGGCGCTACCTGCCGACCATGTGGATGCTGGAGCATCTGATCGGCTGTGCGCTGGGCACGCTGATCGGCGCGTGGGCGTACAAGGAACAGCCGTAGGCTACTTCCCGTCGCCGTCGATGAGGTTTCCGATGCTGCCCAGAATGGAGCCCTCTTCGCGCCTGCGCCCGCCCGTCTGAGGCGCCGCCGCCTTGATGCGGCTGGCCAGGCGGCTGAAGGGTAGCGACTGGAGCCAGATCCTTGCGGGTCGGTCCCAACGCTCGGCACTAGGGAGGCGTCTCGCGCTCCCGGCGGGGCCGCTTCCGCCTCTCGCGCCCCGCGTCCCGCACCGCCTGCGCCAGCAGGAACTCGATCTGCCCGTTCACGCTCCGGAGCTCGTCTTGGGCCCACTGCTCGAGGCTCTCCCAGAGCTCCGGGCTGATCCGCAGTAGAAAGGCTTTCCGCTCCGCCACCCGGGGCCTATTTGTACAGCGTCCCGGTGTTCAGGACCGGTGTCGCGGCATGCTCCCCGCAGAGCACCACGAGCAGGTTCGACACCATCGCGGCCTTGCGCTCCTCGTCCAGCTCCACGACGTTGTTCTTGCCGAGGCGATCGAGCGCCATCTCCACCATGCCCACGGCCCCTTCCACGATCCGTGTCCGCGCCGCGATGATCGC
>DASQAV010000143.1:0-6772 GCA_035635575.1 Candidatus Dormiibacterota bacterium
TGAGCCGGAGCGACGTGGTGGGCTATGCCTGCGCGGTGGGGATCATGAGCGGCACCTCCGCCGACGGCGCCGACGCGGCCCTCGTGACGGTGGAGCGCGGACTCCCTCCCAGGCGGACCAAGCTCATCGCGTGGGAGCATCGAGACTACGCTCCCGCCTTCCGGGATCGTGTGCTCGCGGCCCAGGAAGGAACGCTGCCCATGCGGGATCTGCTGGCGCTGCACGTGGAAGTGGGGCAATACGCGGCGCTCACCGCGCTCGATGTGCTCAACGCTCCCGAATCGCGCGGATTCCGCCCCGAGGTCGCGGGCATGCACGGGCAGACGATCTTTCATGATCCCCAGGGGAAGCGATCGGGCGTCGCGCTCTCGATCCAGATCGGAGAGCCTACGGCCGTGGCTCGCGCGCTGGGCTGCAGCGTCGTCTCCAATTTCCGGATGGCGGACGTGCTCGAGGGGGGCGAGGGCGCGCCGCTCGTCCCCAGGTTCGATTTCCATCAGTTCGTCTCCGACGCGAGCGACCGCGTCCTCCTGAACCTGGGCGGGATCGCGAACATCACGCGGCTCAAGCCCAACGCCCGGGTCGAGGAGATCGTGGCCTTCGACTGCGGCTCGGGGAACATGCTGCTCGACGCGATCATGGGCTCGCTGGGCCCCGAAGGGTCCCGCTACGACGACCAGGGTCAGGAAGCCGCCCGGGGCCGTCCGGACGACGAGGCCGTGAAGGAGTTCCTTGCGGATCCCTTCATCGCCCGGAGGCCGCCCAAGAGCGCGGGACGCGAGGAGTTTGGCGCCGCGTACCTCCAGCGCTTTCTCTCGCGGACGGCCGGGCTCTCGCTGGCGGATCGCCTCAGAACGGCGGTCGAGATCACGGCGGGCGCCGTGGCCAAGGGGGTGGCCCTTTCCGGGAGCCGGAAGCCGGATGAGATCCTGGTCTCCGGAGGGGGTGCCCGGAATCTGACCGTGCTCCGGGCGATCGGGGCCAAGCTCCCGGGCTCGAAAGTGCGCACGACCGACGAGCTGGGAGTTCCTGTCTCCGCGAAGGAGGCGATGGCCTTCGCGTTTCTCGCCTTCGAGTCGATCTCCGGCCGGCCGGGGAACGTGCCCAGCGCCACAGGCGCCCGGAAGGAGGTCGTGCTTGGCTCGATCACGCCCGCGCCCTATGCGAGGTAGTCGAGCCCGGCTTGCCCTGGCGTGCGTTCTGGTGGCGGCCGTGGCGGGCTGTACCGGATTGCGCGGCCCGGAGCCGCCCAAGCCCGGTCCCGCGGGCGCGCCGGGGACCCCAAAGCCTCCGGCCACCCGTCCCGCACCCGCGCGGGGCTATGGCTCTCCCCGTTCGATCCGGATCGGCCTCGCCGTCGCCTCGCCGCGGCTCAAGATCGCCGGCTCCACGCCCTGGACGCTCCGGTCCCTGGGGGGGACACCCATCGTCACGGGGACCGCGGGCGACCGGATCACGGTTCTCGCCCAGGCACCCGGAGCATTTGCCGTGTTCCGGGAGGGTGTGGCCTCGCCGGTCTGGTCGGGCGGGCCAGGAGACACCCTGGAGTTGATCCCGGAAGGGAACGGCTACTCGGGCTGGAGCGGAAACTGGTACCGGGGGACGTTCCGGATCCACGCCAGCGGTCCGGAAGGGCTGACGCTCGTGAACGAGGTCGGGTTCGAGGACTATCTCCGCAGCGTCCTTCCCAACGAGATCGGGGCTCCGCCCGAGACCGACTTCGCGGCCGTCCAGGCCCAGGCGGTCGCGGCGCGCTCCTATACCATCGCCTACCTCGGCCGGCGGGCCGATCTCGGATTCGACCTCTACGCCTCCGTGGAAGATCAGGTCTATGCGGGAAAGACGCGGGAGAATCCGCAGAGCGACCGCGCCGTGCAGTCCACGCGCGGGGAGGTGCTGACCTCCGACGGCGCCCCGATCCGCGCCCTCTATTCCTCCGCGTGCGGCGGCAGGACCGCCAACGTCGAAGACGTGTGGCCCTGGGACTGGACGGCCTATCTGCGGAGCGTTCGAGACGATGCCGGTCCGGGGAGCAGCGCCTACTGCACCCTTTCCTCGAACTTCCGCTGGCGTGAGGACTGGGATGCGGACGCGTTTCTGGCGGCCTTGCGCCAGTACGGCCCCGCCGAGAATCCGGCAGCCGCGCGGCTCACCGGAGACCTCCTCGACGTCCGCGTGGACAAGCGATCCCGGTGCGGCCGCGTGTCCGACCTCGCGGTGAGCACGACCGGCGGGGAGGTGATCTTCCACGGAGACCGCACCCGGTGGGTGCTCCGGCGTCCGGGCACGGCCGCAATCTTGAGGAGCAGCTTCTTCAAGATCGGGGTCATCCGGGACGAGGACGGCCGCGCAACCAAGGTCGTGGCGAGCGGGGGAGGGAACGGCCACGGCATCGGCATGTGCCAATGGGGCGCCATGGGCATGGCCCGGGCCGGTATGGACTACCGCGAGATCCTGCACCACTATTACAAGTCGACGCGCCTGGAGCGGATTTGATAGACTGCCGCTTCTGCGCTCGAAAAAACGCGGTGGGGTCGTAGTTCAGCTGGTTAGAACGCCTGCCTGTCACGCAGGAGGTCGCGGGTTCGAGTCCCGTCGGCCCCGCCATTGTCTCGAAGCGCAAGCGCCGCGTCTCCCCGACCGGATGATTCCAAGGCAGGTCGCGTAGGTAGGCTTGCCGACTCGCTATTCCTACCCCGAAATCGGTTTTCGTCCGATACCGAAGACCTACCGACCCTCCTATCGTCTCCAAAGGGGAGCGGAGGCCTGCTTCCCCCGCAAACGGTGACAACCCTGCTTCCGACGCAAATTCGGCGGACATCGCGACGTCGGAGTTGTTGCTGGGCGAGCCGGTAAGCGTTCTCTTCCGGTAATCCATCTCTGGGGTTGTCCGACCACGGGCGGGGTCACACATGGCCCCGCCCTTCCATTTCCGCAGTCCAGAGCAGCTTACGGGACTGCCCCCCAAACTCTCGAGGTCGGTATCTCACCGCGTTCCTGAATTTCCCGGCCCCAGGCAACTCTCGGGTTCGATTCCCTATTGCTCCGCGCGGGAGAGCGGACCATGCTTTTTCGGTTGACGGGAATCGGGGCTCTCCTTAATTTCCCGTCCGCGGTTTTCCCGGGGTTGACGGTTCACGCCCTTGACCACTTAGCTCGTGAGGATCGTCCAAATGAAACGCAAAGGCTCCAGCCCGGAGCGCGAAATCCAGAGCGGACGTCACCGCTCGGAGGAGGAGTGGGTAGAGGATCCGGTCGCCCGCAGCTACGACGAAGAGGAGGAGGACGACCCCTTCGACAAGGAAGATGAAGAGGAGGAGCTCGAGGAAGAAGAAGACGACGACCTCGATGATGACGACGACGATCTCGAAGACGAGGAGGAAGAGGAAGAAGAGGAAGAAGACGAAGACATCTAGCCGTTCCCCTCTCCAAGCTCCCGAACCTCTTCTGTTCCTGGGCCTGAGCCCGGCTGAATGTCCTCTCAGCCGGGCTCGTGTCGTGTTCGTGCCGGCGCCGTTCGATCAAACGACGAGCTACATGCCGGGGACCCGGTTCGGGCCGCGCGCCATCCTCGAGGCCTCGCGGCAGGTGGAGTTCTACGACGAGGAGCTGGATCTGGAGCCCTTCCGGATCGGAATCGCTACCCTGGGCGAGATCCAGGTGGATCCGCTGGACTGTGAGAAGGGACTGGACCGGCTGGAGGCCGTCATCACCACGCTCGCCGATTCCGGCGCGGTGCCCTTCACGCTGGGCGGCGAGCATTCCCTCACCATCGCTCCCGTTCGCGCCCTCCGCGCGCGCTACCCGGACCTCTCGGTGCTCCAGCTGGACGCGCACCTCGACCTGCGCGCGGAGTACCAGGGCACGAAGCTGAGCCACGCGAGCGTCATGCGCCGCGTGCGCGAGCTGGGGGTGTCCACCGTGCCGGTCGGGATCCGGAGCGTCTCGCGCGAAGAGGCCGATTACGTGCACGCGGAGAAGGCGCCGGTGTTCCTGGCCCGCGAAATCCGGGAGCACGGGCTTCCCGTGGAGCAGATTCTGGAGACCCTGGGAAACCCGGTCTACATCACGATCGACCTCGATGCCTTCGATCCCGCCTACGTCCCGGGAGTGGGAACCCCCGAGCCCGGAGGTCTCACCTGGGAAGAGGGGCTCCGGCTCCTGCGCGCCGTGTGCGAGCGGAGGCAGGTGGTGGGCTGCGATCTGGTCGAGCTTTGTCCCATCCAGGGCCAGCACGTCTCCGACTTCTTCGCGGCGAAGCTCTGCAACAAGCTGCTCGGTTACCTCGGATTTTCGCTCCGAGAAGAGGATCAGGCGAAGCGCCAGAGGGTCACATCGCTGAGGCGCTGACAGCGGCCATCCGCCTCGCGAAGAACCAGGATCGCCGGCTGCGCTCCGGGCATCCCTGGGTCTTCAGCAATGAAATCGAGTCGATCGAGGACGGGCTGGAGACCGGGGACGAGGTGGTGGTCCTGGATCACCGCGGCCAGCCGATCGGCGTCGGCCTCTACAACCCCCATTCCCTGATCGCGGTCCGCCTCTACGCGCGTCACGTCCGTCCCATCAATCAGGACCTCGTGCGCGACCGCATCGAGGTGGCGCAGGCGCTCCGGCGCCGCGTCCTTCCCGTGGAGGTGACCTATCGTCTCATCCACGGCGAGGGGGATTTCCTTCCGGGGCTCGTCGTGGATCGCTACGGCGACCATCTCTCCGTTCAGAGCCTGACCGCCGGGATCGAGCGGCGGATCGAGTGGATTCTGGATCTGCTGGACGAGGTACTGCGTCCGGCGGGAATCCTGTGCCGCAGGGATTCCCAGGCGCGCATCCTCGAGGGATTGCCGCTCCTCGAGCCCCTCGAGCGCGGCAGGGTGCCGGACGTGGTGGAGGCGCCCTACGAGGGCATGGTCCTCCTGAGCGATCTCCGGCACGGCCAGAAGACCGGAGAGTTCCTGGACCAACGCGAGAATCGGAAGCGCGTCTCCGGCGAGGCGTTCGGGCGCCAGGTCCTGGATCTCTACTGCTACACCGGGCTCTTCTCGCTCCATTGCTGCATGGCCGGAGCGGTGTCGTGCCTGGGCATCGACAGCTCCGCCCCCGCGATCGAGCGCGCCCGGCAGAACGCGGAGCGAAACGCGCCGGGGAGGAAGCTCGAGTTTCGCGCCGAGGAGGTGGAGCGCGCCCTGGAGCGGCTCCAGCGGGAGGAAGCGCGCTTTGATATGATCGTGCTCGATCCGCCGGCGCTGGTTCGAAGCCGGAAGACGCTCCCAGAGGGAGCTCGGAAGTACGTGGCGATCAACTCGGCCGCGCTTCAGCTCCTGAAGCCCGGGGGAACCCTGGCCACGGCCACCTGCTCGCATCACGTGGACGCGGAAGCGTTCCAGGAGATCCTTCGCGCGGCGGCGAAGCACGCACGCACGGAACTTCGGCTGGTGGAGGTGCTGGGGCAGAGCCGGGATCATCCGGTGCTGCTCGCGGCGCGTGAAACGTCCTACCTCACGATGGTGATCGCGGAGCGGATTCGCTGATGAGCGAAGCGAAAGACAAGGAACCGGCGGCCGGAGAAGGATCGATGCAGGAACGCGATCTGTTCCTGGGCCTGATCCAATCCTTTCAGGCCGCGGCCATGCAGCAGATGGGGAAGGTCATGAATCCCTTCACCGAGAAGATCGAGCGCGACATGGGACACGCCAAGATGTCGATCGAGATGCTCGAGATGCTGAGGACCCGGACGCAGGGGAACCTGACCGGGCAGGAGGCCCGTTTCCTGAACCACGTGCTCACGGAGCTTCGCCTGAACTACGTCGCGGAGATCGACAAGGACAAGACGGATGCTTCCAGGCCCGCCGCGCCGCCGAGCCCCGAGAAGGCGCCCGACAAGGAAACGTCCCCCTAGCTCCGCTCCTCGAGCTTCACCTCTTCCCACAACCGATCCAGCTCTCGCAGCCCCACCTCGGACGGCGATTTGCCCTCGGCGCGGAGCCGCTCCACCACGCCATCGAAGCGCTTCCGGAACTTGCCGATGGCCCTGTGGAGGTGCGCCTCGGGATCCGTCTTGAGATACCGCGCCAGGTTCACGGCCGCGAAGAGAAGATCGCCGATCTCCTCGGCCACGCGCTCCTTGTTCCCCGAGCGGATGGCGCTCTCCGTCTCGTCGGTCTCCTCGCGCAGCTTCGCGATGACCCCCGCGACGTTCTCCCAGTCGAATCCCACGGACGCGGCCTTTTCCTGCACCCGGTACGCCTGGAGGAGCGCCGGCAACCGCTCGGGGCTCCGTCCGAGGACCGATTCATGTCCCGCCTCGCGCCGCTTTCCCTCTTCCCATTGCCTGAGGACTCCCTGGGCGTCCAGGTCGCGCCGCTCGCCGAAGACGTGGGGATGGCGCGCGATCATCTTGTCGATGATCCCACGGACCACCTCGCGGAGCTTCGTGCCGTCCTCGCGCTCGAGCGTGACACCCAGGAACACGGCCAGGAAGAGGAGATCCCCGAGCTCCTCGCGCACGGCCTTCCGATCGTCCCGCGCGATTGCCTCGCCGATCTCGTGGGCTTCCTCGACGAGGTAGGGGCTCAGAGATTGGGAGGTCTGCTCGCGATCCCAGGGGCATCCCTCCGGACCCGAAAGATGGCGTACCAGATCCAGAAGCTCCGCCGCGGCGCGGCCGAATTCCTCTCGGTCGGGGGCGGGCGGGGGATTAGAATTCGAGGTGGTCACGCGCGCAGTGTACCATCCGCGCGCGGCCGGGCCCTGCTTGCGCCACCACACGCCCTGTGGT
>DASQAV010000144.1:0-3880 GCA_035635575.1 Candidatus Dormiibacterota bacterium
ACCTTGTCGTGCAGCTCGAGGAAGCGGCGTCCGTGGTTCACCTTGAACGTGTAGTCATGCTCTTCGATTTTCGGGCGCAACTTGACTTCCTTGAGATGCGTGACGTGCTGCTTCTTTCGCGCCTTCTGGAGCTTCTTGTTCTGCTCGTACTTGTACTTTCCGAAGTCCATCACCCGGCATACGGGCGGGCGCGCCGTCGGCGAAACCTCGACGAGATCCAGCTGACGTTCCTGGGCGTAGGCGAGAGCCTCGCGGATTCCCAGGATTCCTACCTGTTCCCCATCCGGTCCGATGACCCGGACGGTCGGGATGCGAATGCGATCGTTGACGCGTACTTCTTTGGTTGGGGCGATAGCTCGTTCCTCCTCTCAGCGCGGGGACGGTTGTCGAAGCGAGGGACCAGCCGGAGAGAAAAGAGCGCGGGCGAACGGCGCGAATTCCTCGCGCCATGCGCCCGTCGGCAATGCCTCCACCCGCGATCCCGGGGATCCGGTGTGGAATCTCTTTTCGAGAACCCCGGTAGCTTGTCGCCTCGGGGTGAGAAGCCGGCGGCTCCTGCTTCGAATTGTCCGGTGGATACTAGGTTCTGGACTTCGTTTCGGCAACCACTTTCTCCACAAAGGCGTCCAGGCTCATGCTGTCCTGATTGGGCTTATGGCGGGTGCGGACGTTGACCGTGCGCTCCTCCACCTCGCGCCGGCCGAGGACCAGCATGTAGGGGATCTTGAGCATCTCGGCATCCCGGATCTTCCCGTTCATCTTCTCCTCGCGCAGGTCCGCCTCGACCCGGATTCCCCGCTCGAGGAGCGTGCGCCGGATCTCCTCGGCGTAGGGGACTTGCGCGTCCGCGATGGTGATCAGGCGCACCTGGACCGGCGCCAGCCAGACCGGGAAGTCGCCGCCGTAGTGCTCGATCAGGGTCGCGAAGAAGCGCTCCATGGAGCCCAGGAGCGCGCGATGGATCATGAAGACCTGGTGCTCCTGGCCGTCCGATCCCACGTACTTCACGTCGAACCGGCGCGGCAGGTTGAAGTCGAACTGGATGGTGGAGCACTGCCAGTTCCGCCCGATCGCGTCGGTGAGCTGGATGTCGATCTTCGGGCCGTAGAAGACCGCCTCTCCCACGGCGCGGTGGTAGTGCAGCCCCGCCGATTTCACGACGCGCTCCAGAGCCCCCTCGGCCAGCTCCCAGTCCTCGTCCGAGCCCATGTAATCCTTCTTCCGCTCGGGGTCGTGCACGCTGAGATCCACCCGGTATTCCTTGAAGCCGAAGGTGTCCAGCATGTAGCGCGTGAAGTCGAGCACCTGCCGGAGCTCCGTCTCGACCTGCTCCCGGGTGCAGAAGAGATGCGCGTCGTCCTGGGTGAAGCCCCGCACGCGTGCCAGCCCGTGGAGCACTCCCGATTTCTCGAGGCGGTACACGGTGCCCAGCTCCGCGATCCGGATCGGAAGGTCGCGATAGGAGTTCTTCCGGCGCTTGAAGATCAGGATATGGAACGGACAGTTCATCGGCTTCAGCACGTACTCCTTCTCGTCCACGTTCATGAAGTACATGTTCTGACGATAGAAGCCGGTGTGCCCGGACTGGTCCCAGAGATCCACCGAGGCGATGTGCGGTGTGTTGACCAGCTGGTAGCCGCGGCGAAGATGCTCGTCCTTCCAGAAGTCCTCGATGACGCGGCGCATCGCCGCCCCGTGCGGGTGCCAGAAGATGAGCCCGCCCCCGGCCTCCTCGTGGACGCTGTAGAGATCCAGCTCGTGTCCCAGCTTCCGGTGGTCGCGCTTCTTGGCTTCCTCGATCCGCGCCAGGTGCTCTTTCAGGCGGTCCTTCGAGGCGAACGCGGTGCCGTAGATGCGCTGGAGCATGGGCCGGCTGGAGTCCCCGCGCCAGTACGCGCCCGCGACGCTCAGCAGCTTGAAGCTCTTGAGCACGCGGGTGCGCGGCACGTGGGGGCCGCGGCAGAGATCGGTGAAGAAGGAGTGCGTGTAGGTGCTCACGATCTCGTCGGGAATCCCCTCCGCGAGCTCCAGCTTGAAGGTGTCGTGCTTCTCGCGGAACTCGCGGATCACGTCCTGGCGCTTCACCTCCGCGCGCACGAAAGGATGATCCTCTTCCGCGATCTCGCGCATCAGCTTCTCGATCGTGTCGAGATCCTCGGGCTGGAAGGGCCGTCCCACCTGGAAGTCGTAGTAGAAGCCGTCTTCGATGGCGGGGCCGATGGCGAGCTTGGCTTCGGGGAAGAGCTTCACGACGGCCGATGCCAAGAGGTGGGCCGTGGAGTGCCGGAGCACTTGCAGCCCCTCGGGCGAGTCAATCCGGAGAAGCTCCAAGCTCCCCGACTCGTGGATCGGGGTGTGAAAGTCGACGACCCGGCCGTTCAGCTTGGCCGCGATCCCCTTGGCGAACCCGTCGGGATACTGGGCGCCAAAGAGCTGCCCCAGCGTCGCGCCGTCGTTCCCTTCGAGGGAACGGCTGTCGATATCGAGTCGGATCACCTTTTCCGCGGTCTTGGCCATCGAGATTGGATGGGAAGTGGTGGGCGATAGAGGACTTGAACCTCTGACCTCCTGCATGTCAAGCAGGCACTCTAGCCAGCTGAGCTAATCGCCCTCCTTTGCAACGTATTGGACGCCCCAGAGCGAAGAATCTTATCTCAAGAGCCAGGTAAGTCAAGGCGTTACGGCCGAGCTGTCCGGGAGCACCTCGTAGAGGAGCGCGCCCGGGCTCTCGAACACACGTCGGAACCCAGGGATTCTTGCATCGGGGTCCGCGAAGGGCTGGATTGCTTCACGCAGGGCGAGCTCCGCCCGGGAGACGAGCAGGTAGCGCGCGCCCGCGTGCCGCGCGGCCTCGTGCAGGGCCGCTGGGGAATCCACTTGAGGCATGGGCGCGAACTTCAGCCCCGAGAGAAACGCCACGTGGGGCTTTCGGGCGAGGAGCGTCTCTCCTCGGGCGTGCTCCCGAAGGTAACCGACCGCTTCCAGCGTCTCGTAGGGGCCCACCTGGATGGCTTCGGGATTGTCGGGAGCTCCCGTACGCGCGTACGCCGAAACCACGCCCGGGAGCCAGAGGAGCAGGAAGACGAAGATGCGCACCGGGAACCGGTACTCGAGACGCTCCACCCGGCCGGCCACCCCCTCCCAGCCGAAGGGAGCGACCGCGAGCGCCGAATAGAGCGCGAGCATCGGGAGCGAGAAGCGAGCGCCCCAGAAGACCGGCACCAGGGTGAGGAAGTAGAAGGCGCCGTAGAGAAGGTACGCGCCCCAGAGGCGGGTTCGCCACCGGAGCGCCACGATGAGGAGACCGCAGAACGCGAAGATGCTCCAGAGCGGCGGCAGGAGCTCCGTCGCGTCGCGCTTGATGTGGTTCGCCGTACTCCAGAGCATGACGCGCGCGAACTTTCCCGGATCGAGGAGCACCACGTCGGCGAAGGAGTGGATCTTCCGCGTGTTCCCATAGAAGAAGCTCTCCCAGTTCCCTTCCCCGAAGACCGCGTATCCCACGTTCGTGTAGTTGTTGTTCGTGAAGGGATTCCCGGTGTGCGCCCAGTTCACGCCGAGCCAGGGCGCCGCGGCGAGGAGGAACGCGGCGCTCCAGAGAGCGGCCCGCCGGAGGCGCAGGGGGAGCGGGCTCTCCCGGTCCAGGATCAGGACGAGCGCGATCACGGACGCGGGCCAGAGGATCAATCCGTTGTACCGCGTCGTGAAGGCCCATCCGGCCAGAAGCCCCGAGGCGCCGATCGCCTTCCAGCCCGTGCGAGGCAGCGCCAGGAGCAGCGCGATCGAGGCGATCAGGATCGCGAAGAAGAACATGTCCGTGCCCACCTGGTAGGTGTTCGTGATGAAGGTGAGGTTGCCCAGGAGAAGGAGCAGGGTCAGG
>DASQAV010000145.1:0-10807 GCA_035635575.1 Candidatus Dormiibacterota bacterium
GAACGGCGGTCATGAAGTCGATCCTCCCTGGAATGTGAGGCGCGAGGGCTCGATCAGCGAAGAACGGCGACTCTCCGGCTCTCGATACCGTCCGGCGTCGCCACGCGGAAGAAGTAAACACCGCTCCCGACGATCCCGCCACGATCATCTTTGCCGTCCCATCGCACCCTGCGTTCCCCCGCGGGGCGCGGTCCATTCTCGAGGGTGCGCACCAGCCTTCCCGCGACGTCGAAGACTTGCACCTGAACGTTGCCCGCGACGGACGAGCGGAACGCGATCGCGGCGCCTTCACGCGAGGGATTCCGGGTGAGAAGCCGCGCGCCGGGGCCCGCCGTGCCGGCAGGGCTTGCCGCGGCCGCGGCCCGGCGCCTCGAGGCCGCCAGCTGCACGGCCTTGTCGATCTGAATGAGTCCCCAACCGTACACGGGATCCGGCCCCGCGGGATTCCCGAAGGGATCGATGGCCGTCGCGCGCAAGATCGATTCGATCTCGCCCTGGCTCTTCAACCCCAGCGACATGAGGAGCGCCACAGCCCCCGAGACATGGGGCGCCGCGGCCGAGGTGCCGATGAAGAAGAATATGTTGAAGGAATCGGGATTCGCGAGGGAGCCCAAGGAGCGGAAGGGCTTGATGCTCAGGTTGGGAATCTGGTCCTGGACGTGGTCGCCGTTCACGTCGGTGAAGTCTCCGCCCGGCGCCACGAACTCGAGCCCCTTCCCCCAGGAAGAATAGGAAGCAATTCGATTGTCCACCCCGGTCGCGCCCACGGAGATCACGCCCGGATACCCGGCGGGGAGGCTCACCTCGGGGTAGGTGAAGTTGCCCGCGGCGGCCACGAAAATGACGCCGCGCTGCTGCGCGTACTTTATGGAGTCTTTTAGAGGGCGGAAGAAGTCGCGGACCTCTTTCTTGGTCAGCCCGCGCTCGATGAGCTGGCGCGTCGGCGCAAATCCCAGGCTCATGTTCGCGATGTCCGCGCCCTGATCCGCGGCGTAACGGATCCCCTGGACGATCGCGCCCATCTCGCCCCCGGCGTCGTTATGGAGCACCTTGATCGGGAGAATGGTCACGCCGAACGCGATCCCGGCGCTTCCCGCGAGGTTATTGGCCTGGCCGGTCGCGATCGTCGCGACCATGGTGCCATGCCCGCAGTCGTCGTTGGCATGATCGTCGTCGTGCACGAAATCGCGCCCGGGCAGGAAGGGCCCGGAAAGCTCCGGCGATTTCCGATACATCCTCGCGCGAGGGGAGAGAAACGGGGCCTCGTAGCTTGGGATGGCGTTGTCCTCATAGGCGACGCCGGTGTCGATGATCGCCAGGACGACATCGGGATTTCCCGTGACCACGTCCCAGGCAGCGAAGGCGCCTACGTCCCTTAGATTCCAGGCCAGATCTCCTTCGCCGATGATGGTGTCGTTGGGGGCGAAGAACCCGTGCGCGTACCCGTTCGGCGTCGCGTATTCGATGCCCGGGCAGGCGCTCAGGCTGTCGATCGCGTCGTCCATCGAGGCGCCGGGCGGAAGCTCGACCGCCACCAGCCCATCGGGGGTCAGAACCTTCTTCGCGAAAAAGGCCCCCTTGGTGCGCACGGCTTGGGTCGCCTGCGCGAGTGTGACACCGGTCACAAATTTGACCAGGAGCTCGTTCGGCACGTAACCCGGAGCGCGCCAGGGAGATTCGGTTTCGAGGGGGATCACGTTCAGTCCGGCAAGTGCTACGGAAGGCAGGCCGAGCAGGACGAGCACGAGGGCAAAAACTCGGTCACGCGCGGCGCGGCGAACCCCGCAAAGATGCATTCCTGGCCCCGGGATCACGCCCAATGCTATCACAGGAAACGCGTCCCGATGCGGGGTTCCCGCACTAATCCAGGTGAATGAGCAACCCTTCCGCGTCGAAGAAGAGCGCGCGTTTTGGATCCACCGAAAGCCCCACCACGTCCCCCGGAGAAGGCAGCGCACCGCGCGGCTCGGCCCGAAGCACGTGCCGGCCCGCCTCGCTGCGCAGATGAATCAGCGTGTCGCCGCCGAGTCGCTCCACTCGCTCCACCGTCGCGCGCGCATTCGACGCCGTGGCATCACCGATGACCGCGGCCTCCGGACGCACGCCGAGAATGACGCGGCCGAACTGCCCCGCGGTCGAGGCGAGCGGGAACTGGAATCCCGCCGATCGAAACGCCGCGCGGCCGTTGTCGGTGGCGATCTCTCCATCGATGAGATTGATCGCGGGATCGCCCACGAAGCGAGCCACGAAGAGATCGCGAGGCTCGCGGTAGATCGCCTCCGGCGTCCCGACCTGGCGCACGCGGCCTCGATCGAGGACCGCCACGCGATTCCCCAGCGAGAGCGCCTCCTTCTGATCGTGGGTGACGTAGATCGAGGTGGTGCGGGTGAGCGCGTGCAGCCGCGCCAGCTCCTCGCGCAGCTCCTGGCGAAGCTGAGCGTCCAGGCTGGAGAGCGGCTCGTCGAAGAGGTAGACGCGCGGGCGTCTCACGAGTGCGCGGCCCAGCGCGACGCGCTGCCGCTCGCCGCCGGAGAGCTCGCGCGGCCGCTTCCGTAGATGCTGCGTGAGGCCCAGCGTGGCCGCGGCCTCGTGCACGCGCTCCTCGGTCTCGGCCGGGGGCGTGCGCCGCGCCATGAGCCCGAAGGCCATGTTCTCGCGCACCGTCATGTGCGGATAGAGCGCGAGCCCCTGGAACACCATCGCGACGTCCCGCTCCTTCGGCTCGAGGTGCGTGATGTCGCGCCCGTCCATGTCGATGTATCCGCCCGTAGGCATCTCCAACCCGGCCACGAGGCGGAGGAGTGAGGACTTTCCGCACCCGGAGGGCCCGAGCACCGCGAGGAACTCGCCGTCCTCCAGCTCGAGATCGATTCCGTCGAGCGCGCGCGTCCCGTTGGGGTAGGTGAGGGAGAGGTTTTTCAGCGAGAGGGAAGCCATGGCGGGGTGAATCTAACAGGGGGGCGCGGATGGGGCCAGCGAACGTCTACTTCCTCACAGGCTCCTCCAGCTTGCCCTCGATCAGCTTGCCCTCGACCTGCGCGTACTTGGCGAACTGCGCCAGCGTGTGGAAATTCCTCTGTTTGTCGCCGCGCCCGGCGGCCGCGAAGGCGAGCATCGGCGTGCCTCGGACTCCGCCCTGGAAGCTCCCGACCACGATCCAGAGGAACGCTTCACGCCCGCCATCCCAATGGGCCTTCGCTTCGACGCACAGGGGGAAATCCCGTCCACTGTCGGCGGGCGAGCCCGTTTGCTCGCCGCAATCGTTCACTTCCCACGAAACCCAGGCATCGGCGCCGACCGCGTTCCAGAACCAGCGGTCGAGCCGCATCTCGGTCTGGGTGCTGTCGATCTCGCGCACGGAGAGGTGCTGGACCGCGTTGATGATGCGCTGGTCTTCGGAGAGCGTGTCGACCGCGGCCGTGCCTGCGGGCGCGGGGACCGCGGCAGCGGGAGGCGGAGGAAGCTCGTCGTCGGCCCTGGCGCACGGAGGCGATACCAGGGCTAGAAGCGCCAGAGCCGCGAGGGTTCCGAGGATCGGGATCCGGGTCATTACCTAGTTATCGGCTCCACAGGCGCAAATATTGAGGCCCTCCATGGAGCCAGGAGATCACTTTTTCCGCGGATCCTCAAGCCCTTCGTCAGGACGGCGATACTGGCCGGAGCGGATCTGGCGCACGCGCTCCACCAGCTCCAGCGCCGTATTTCGCACTTCCTGCTGGAATGCCGTGTCCCTGTCCAGGTCGTCGTGGCTCGTGGCGTAGGGCTGATAGTAGCCAAGGTAGCGGTCCAGTCCCGCGAAGGGCCCGGCGGGGATCATGCGGATGTCCTTCAGCCAGTCGACGAGCATGCGGCGCAGCGTCTCTGCGCCAGCCGCGTCCGCGTGCACGACGACCGAGAAGGCGCGCCCCGCAAGGTGACGTGGGTAATGCCAGCCCTTCAGCTCGATGGCCTTCGCCAGCGCGGGATTCTTGCCGCGCGTCGTCGTGGGGTCGGGATTTCCGCCGTCCGCGCAGACCAGGCGGTCGATCATGAGCTTCAGCACGCTCGGGGCCTGATACCAGTTCACCGGACAGAGAATCATGACGCCGTGCGCCGCGACCCAGCGCGGGTAGACCTCGTTCATGATGTCGTTCACCTGGCCGATCGCGTGGTTGGGGTAGCAGGAGCACGGCCAGTGGCAGAGCGGCTGCGCGGTCGAGACGCACGCCTTGCAGGGGTAGATCACGGCGCCGTACTCGGCGGTGAGTCGGCTCAGGTCGAGGAAATCGATCTCGTGAGCGGCGGCCCCTCCTTTTCCGGCGCCGGCCGCCGCGATCGCCTCGCGCGCGATCTGGGTGAGCCGGTACGTCTTCGAGACCTCGCCGGCGCAGCTCTGGTCCGTGCGCGCGGAGCCGTGGACGACCAGAAAACGACAGGGCGACTTGGGGTCTTCTTGCCTGGCCTGTGCCTCCTTGATCTTCTTCCGCGTCTCGAGCCATTCGATGGGGAGCTTCTGTTCGGGGTCCGCGAATTCCGGTCCCGCCTTCAGCGATCGCGGCGACTTGCGATACCCGTGGTAGCCCTCCCACGCGACCTCGAAGACCTTCTCCAGCTCCCCCGAGACGCGCTCGAAGGCGGGATCGTAGAAGCGCTCGTAGAATTTCTTTCGGTAGGCCTCGCGATCGAGCTCGAACTTCTGATCGCCCTTGAGGACGCGGGGAAGGGGACCGCCCGGGGTAGGTGCGCCGCCGGACGGGGGTGGGTCGCCCGGCTTCGCCTTATCTCCTTCCGGCATTGGCTCCTCCTAGCCTCGGGCGCCGCGCAGCGCCGCGAGCACTTCGATGGCCCATAGATATCGGCGCTTGGGCACTTTCGTCAGCGAGCGCTCGATCACGGCCCGAAGTGGACGCGGCGACGGACGAGATCCATCAGGCTCACCGATGTGGGACGGCTGACCGCGTTACCTTTCCCATGTGGGTTCCCCCAGATACGCGAGGTCCTCTTGGGCATGGGTTATCGGGCGCGTTCTGTTACAAATGGTGGTTAACGCTAAAGGGAATACTACGCTGTCGGGCCAACCAGCCTGTGACCACCAATAATCGCTCTTTTGTTTCAGAATTCGGGCGTAGACGAGAAATTCCTTCCCAGTCTGAAAGACGAAACCGCACGATGCTCCGTTCCTCGGCGAATAGAGTGCGAGCGTATCCGTTAACGATCCCTTCCAACCGCGAGTTGGCACGACCAGCCAACGAATCATGTCGCCGCTTCCGATCGTGAAGATAGAGTCGCCGTTGTAATAAGACCGATGAGCAGGAGGGTCTTCATGCTTTAGCACATAGGCTGTAAAGGCCAAGTCGGATACTGCCAGCGCTCCTTCCGGATTCGTCCCGGAGCACGAACAAGCCCAGACAGCGGCTGGGATTGCAATCAGTGCCAGGAAATCAAGAAGGCTGCTTGCATCCTTGTTCATCCCGCCTTCGCTTCCAAGATCGAGACATCGGAGCGCGTCGGATGCACGCGCTGGAACTCGAACCCCGCGCGGCGGAACAGCTCCCCGTACTCCTCCTCCGTGCGCTGCTTCCCACCCAGGAGCGTCAGCATGTGGATGTCGAGCATCTTGGCCCAGTGGGGCTCGTTCCCCTCCGGAACCAGCTGCTCGATGACGAGCAACGTGGCACCCGGCTTCGCTGCCTTGCGGATCGCCTTGAAAATCGCGACCGACTCCTCGTCCGGCCAGTCATGAATCACTTCCATGACGATGTACGCGTCCGCCGCCGGCAGCGCACTCTTGAAGAAGTCTCCGGCCTGCAGCTTCAGCCGATCGCTCGCAGCGCCGGCGGCGTCCTTGATGACGTTCGGCAGATCGAACAGGATGCCCTTCGCGGAAGGATTGGCCCCCAGGATCGCCTGTAGCAGGTGCCCGCGGCCACCTCCGATGTCCGCGATCGTCCCGAACCGAGAGAAGTCGTAGCCAGCTACCACCGCCGGCATCTGCGCCTGCGCCTTCGCCACCATCGCCTCGTTGAAAATCTTTCCTTCTTCGGGATGCTGCGCGAAGTAGTCCCAGAATCCCTCGGGCAGCGTCTTGGTGGTCGCCGGCTCACCGGTTTTCACGCTGTGTCCGAATTCGGTGAACGCGTTCCAGTTCACCCCGAGGCCGAACATTCTCGCGAGCGGGCGCATCGACTGCGGATGGTCGGATCTGAGAAGTCTCGACGCCGGGGAATGCCTAACCTTGTCTCCGTCGACCTCGAAGACACCATAGGCGGAGAGCAGGCGCAGCACCCTCCCGAGAGCGTCCGGATCGGCTCCGACCGATTTCGCGAGCTGCGCCGCGGTCTTGGGCGCTTCATCCAGCGCGTCGGCGACGCCGAGGTTCGCGACCGCGTGAAGGGAGCGAGGCAGGCAGACGCCTCCCGCGATCATCACGATGGTCTGGAAGGGATCGGCCGCGGCGCTACCTGCTGGCCCCTGCTTCTCCTGGATCTGCGCGTTCGTTGCCATGATTCCTCCGATGCTCAGCCTGGCGAGTGACGCTGCTCGAACGCGCCGCGCGCTCTTTTCGTGGAGGCCGGGGAAGGGATTGCCCCATGAGTCTGCCACGAACCGGCTTCCGGCGCGACCGAGGTTTGGTGACTGCGGTCACATGGCCCAGGGGCGAATTGGAGTATCCTTACGATCGAGTGCCCGACCGGCACGTGGTTCCTCGCCGATCGGGCCACACGTCGGAGGCATGCTATGCGCTCGCACCTGGTATTCGGTCGTCCCTCGTTGAACGTTCGCGCCGCTCTCGCGTTCCTGCCCCTGCTCGCCATGCTTCATTCCGCTCCCGCCAACGCGACCTTCCATCTGACGGAAATCACAAAGGTGCTGGTCGGGGTCAACGGGAACGGTCAGGCACAGGCTGTGGAGCTGAAGATGCTCGCGGCGGGGGAGAATCTCTTCGCCACCGGCCAGATCCGGGTGTACGACGCCGGTGGAACCTTCGTTGACTCGCTCGGTACCTTCACCGCAAATGTCGGATCCGGCGCCGGGCGCTTCGTTCTCTGCGCGACCCACAACTTCGCCGCGACATTCGGAATCGTCCCCGACCTGATCATCAAACCCGGGCTTCTCGTGGGAACGGGACAGGTGTCCTTCGAGAAGGCGGGTTGTCTCGTGAACGCGCTCGCGTATGGCGCCGTCACCGTCCCCAAGAACGGAATCACCTCGGCGGCCGCTCTCCCGAGTGATGCCGCCACGGCGCTCGTTCGCACCATCGAGGACACCACCGTGCCATCCTGCCCCCTTGCCGAGGACGCAGCGGCTCGCTTCAGCCTCGTCTCGGGCGACGCGGTGACCCCGATCGTCTTCCATAACAACGCGGGCGCATCGGTGTCGGTGTTTCCCACGGCAACGGGCGTGGACGGGGGCGCGGCGCCGCCGTTCGTTCTTCGCGTCCATCCGAATCCGTTCGGCGCCAGAGCGACAATCGTTGCGCCGGGATACGGCTTCCTGGGGGTCTAAGATGTTCGTGGACGCTTGGTGCGACGATGGGGATCGCACTCCGTCGTTCCCCGCGTCATGGGACCGATGACGGTCGATTGGGACGGCACGGACACGCGCGGGAACCGGCTTCCCTCGGGAATCTATTTCGTCCAGTACGGGCAGGACGCGGGAGGCCGCGCCCGAGTCGTCCTTCTGCGCTAGATCCCGGTTCAGGAATCCCGCTCGCTCAGAATCGACTCCGGCTCGTGACTCGAGTGAGCTCGATGGGCGGCCAAGGGTCTCAGCACCAGAAGGGCGAACTGGAGGCCGGCAATGATCAGGAGCAGAAGCAAGCCCAGGACGTAGGGGCCAGGCTCACGATGGAAAAGAATCGAGGCGGCGTTCAAGAGCTGGAGCAGGGCGGCCAAGCTGGAGGAAAGCAGAACGACGGCCGAGGCCCGGAGTGAAAGCACTCCAGGGTGCTCCCGGAGAAGGTGCTGCCAGCGCGGAAGTAGGTAGACGATGTACGTTATGCAGTACGCGCACATCAGGATGCTTGCGACCGCCCAGAGCCCAGGTCCGTGAAGGTGGAGCAGCACTCCAGAGAGAGGAACAAAGGCAAAGAGGCAGGCGCCGAGCGAGGTAACGAGCATGTTCGTGAGCCGGAACCGGTCCTCGAGAAACCACTCCCCGTGAGCCCGGCGCCCGAATACTGCAACGACGCCGCTGAATCCAGCGAATGTCGCCGCCACCCCGGCGATCCCGAGAAGGATCAGTACGGTGCGCTCGTCCATTTCTTAATGTCTCCCTCGCGCGCGTATCACCGTCCACATCGCTCCGAGCCCCGCAAGAATGGCGATGTGGCCCCCCACCACGAACCACCGTTCATTGCCGAATTGGCCAAAGCCCACGAGTACGATGCCGCCGAGAACCAATCCCGCACGCCAGCGCATCGTGGCAACCCATTCAAGCACCATGGCGCCCAGACCCAGGAAGAGAAGAGACGGACCAACAGTCAGGAACGGCAACGATATGGCCGGAGTCTGCTGGAGTCGATTGATGAAAACCTGACGAGCCTCCTCGGAAGGCAAACTCCAAAGAGCGAAATCAATGACGCTCATTCCGATGAAGGCGGCACCTCCCGCCACCATCGCGAGGCAGCCAACTCGCCCCAGCCCGCCAACCGGGATCTCCGTGAGCCTCCACATTAGAATCACGGCACCCACGAGCAAGAACCAATGCGCCCAGTCGAGCGGGCGTTGAGCCATCACGAAGGGCTGCCCTTGGGCGATCAGGAATTGCCCGAGCGTCAGCGCCGCGATCCCAATGAAAAGGCGCCGCAGCTGAGTGATCGATGGCAGTTCTCTCATGGGCGCGGTCATGTCGCTAGAGGGAGATCAATACAGCCCCAGATCTTTGAGCGCGCGCTCGCCCCACGAACCAGCCCGTTCCCCGAAGCAGCTTCCCCTTCTCCGAGACGATCGCTCCCGAGCCTGTCTTGCCATGCAGGGTCCACCCCGAGCGCGACCTCCCGAGGAGCAGGATCTTCCTGGTCATCTCGGTGGCGTGCTTGGAGACGGGCAGATTCCCGCGCCAGAAGCGGAGCTGCTCGTCGGGGCAGATGAGGAGCGAGGACTGGAGCCACGCCTGGGTGATGCCCCCGGACATGTCCTGGTTGCCGTACTGGAATTTGGCGAGATACCTCTTCACGCGCCGCATTCCTAGTTGGGGCGTGAGGCGCTGCGAGAACCACACGACCGAGTACTTCATCCAGCTCGCGTCCGTCTGATCGCGATTCCATTCCTGCCACGACGTCTTGGTGCCATCCCACTTCATCCCCGAGCCCTGGTCCTTGAGGATGCCCGCGTCGAAGGCCATGAGGGAGAGTGGAACCTTGAAAGTCGAGGCCGGGGACACGCGTTTCTTGCAGTGGCCGTGGGAGTCGTAGCGCACGAGCAGCTTGTTCGCCTTGAGGTCGTAGAGCTCGAAGCGAGCGCAAGGACGACTGGAATCCAGACGTTCGACATCTGCCTCCCCTACTTCTTCTTGGCGGACATGTGCTTCGCCGGCATCGCGGGGGTCGCCGGGCGATCCGAGTTCCAGGTGTCGCGGGTGTAGAGCCACACGCCATTGGTCCGATGGTGGACCGACATGTAGTTACCGCTGTCGATCGTCATGCCCGTGGAGTCTTGCAGCGTGTACGTGCCGCTGATCCAGCCGAGGTCGCCACTGACATCGGAACCGTTTACGGTGCCGGGCTTCACCGACATGCCGGCACCCTTGATGGCGATCGCCTGTGCCGCGAACATAGACTTGATTGCCGGCCGGCCGCTCACCGCGGGCATGTTCGGCGGCATCACGATCGCATCTTCCGCATAGAGGTTCGCCAGTCCCTCGGAGTCGGCGTTCGCGAAGTGGTCGAACCAGCTGAGCGCGTCCGTCTGAAGCTTGGCTTTGTCGGCGGCCACGTCTTGCGGCGGCGGAGTCTGGGCGCAACCGGCGGCAATCACTCCGATGACGGCGAATACGAGCAGGAGCTTCCTCGACATGGTCTCTCCTTGTTGGTTGGTGATGACCTCGCGCACCGGGATGGTGCGCTTCTTCGCAGCTACCGTTTCCGCACCTTCCACACCTCTTCCGTTGGCCACTTCCGCGCCCAGTCCAGGGTCACGAATTGATAGCGCGTTGACGATCCCTTGGGCGGCTGGACCTCGATCAGCTCCTCGATCTCGAACCCGGCATCACGCAGGAGCCGGATCCAGTCCGAGTGGGAAAGGTGAAACTCGATGCCCGATTCGCCGGGCCATTCTACCCGGTACATTCCGAATGCGGGCCGAAGAAGACGCTCGGGAGCCGCCTTGGTCTCGTCCTCGTCGGCGCAGAGCATGAGGAGGAAGGCGTTCGTCAGGAAATGGAGTCGGCCGCCTGGGCGGAGCAGGCGCGCCGCTTCGGCGACCCATTTCCTGGGATCCGCCCACAAGCAAGCGCCGTACTCCGAGATCGCAAAGTCGAAGGAGGCGTCCGGGGAGGCGACGGACTCGGCGTTGCCGTGGATCAGCGGAAATTCGAGTTTATGTTGCTGCTGAAGGCGGCGCGCGGTCGCGAGCTGCTGCTCGGAGTTGTCGATGCCGACGACGCGAGCGCCTCGCCGCGCGAGCCAGGCGGAGACGTAGGCGGTCCCGCAGCCCAGCTCGACCACATCTTTACCTTCGATGTCGTCCGGGAGCATCCGGACCTCGGATTCGGACACGCCCCAGATGCCCCACGTCGGATTTTTCTGCGCCCAGTGGCGCTCACCCGAGGCGGCGTAGTCCGCCGCCTGCTTGTCCCAGTGCGCGCGGTTGTGTAGGACGTAGTCGGG
>DASQAV010000146.1:0-20747 GCA_035635575.1 Candidatus Dormiibacterota bacterium
GGTTCACCTTCATGAAATCCCAGTCGTACTTCTTCTGGAATTCGAGCATTGCCTCCGCCAGCTCAGCGGCCGAGCCCTCCCGGTCGTAGAAGTGCCGCCAGAAGGACATGGGCGGCCTATCGGTGCGCTCACCCTGTAAGGTTTTCCGGATCCGCTCACGCCGCGTCATGAAACTCCCCGACTCACGAGGTCGAGCTTATGTGCTTGCAACTCGTTACAGGCGGGCACAAGATTGTGATGGTACACGGAACCCTACCCCCCGTAAAGCCCTGCGCCACGGTTGCCGGAGCGACACACCACCGGGACAACGCCATGGAAGTCCTTCGGGATTCGACTCTTCCATTCCGGCCTTATTCAGGGCTTTGGATGCGGTACCCCGTCCTCGCGCTTCTCGCGACGCGGGGGATGGGACGCCTTCGACTGGGTTTCCGGCATCTCCTGTCGTATCCTTTCGCCCCGGCCTCTGGAGATGAAATGAATGCGAAGCGCTGCATCCGATGCTCAACGGGTCTGCCTTCGATCCTCCTGGTCTTTCTGACCCTCTTCGTATCGCACGTTTCCCCAGCGAATGCGTCCGACCGCCCGATCACGCTCCAGGTCGGCGGTGGGATGCGGATATTCAATGATCAGCTCGGACTCAAGAACAACGTATGTGCGGGATTCCGAATGGACTTTGAGGTCACGGATCGGTTTTCCCTGGCGCTGGATTACGTCTTCAGCTCACCCACCCGGAGCGCGTCCAACGCGATCGCACATATCAGCGCCCTGCGAGGGTTGGCTCGTGTCAACCTGCTCGGGGGTAGCACGCGTCCCTATGTGATCGCGGGCGCGGGCGGGGTGCTCATGAATTTCAGCGACGCTCTGGATGCCGGCACCGGAACGGTGACGGCGGGAGTTGGCCTCTCTCGTGCCCTCGGCGCACATCATGTTGTCTCGGTCGAGGGAACCGAGGACGTCTACGCCAGTCGTTCCCAGCGATTCGACGCTCTGGGACGGCCCACCTACCAATCGAAGCAGACGTATCAACCGCTGGGCACGATTTCCGCGAACTTCGGGTTTCGCTTCTAGGAGGGTCGTTGCTCACTCGGACCATCACGGGAAACGGTTGCGGGAGCGCCCTCGTTCTCCTCGGACTTCTTCTCCTTGGAGTCTCCTGCTCGTCGGACATTCCTGAGAAACCGGTACGACTCGCGACCTTGGTCGGGACCATTCGAGATCCGGATGGAACCCCCATCTCGAAGGTGATCGTGTCTCTCGGAGGCAGCCACGGCTATTCCAACACCATCACGGACACCACGGGGTCCTATCGCACGACACTGCCCGAAGGAGTCTACGAGATGTATCTGAGAAGCCGTTTCGACGCGTCTCAGAGCGTTCCGGAGATCGAGATGGCCGGCATCCGCATCCAAGCTCCGACGACGCGTTTCGACTACCAGTACCGCGGATTCCCGGTCACGGGACACGTTTTCGGGCCGTTGGGATCAGCGCTCGATTCGGTTTGGATCTCCGTCTATGACCGCGAGACGGAGTTCTACACTCGGGTTCTGACGGGCGGGCAGGGCTACCGGCTCTTCCTGCCGAAGGCCGGGCGATACTCAGGATCTGTGCAACCGGCCCGAAGGTACTCCGGGATTCCCAGCCTGTTCTTCACGGACCTTGCAGTCGCGCGCGACACGATTCTGGACTTCCGCCTTGAAGGAAATGCCGTCACCGGGACCGTGAGTCTTGGGAGCACGGTTCCGGTGGAGGCGTATGTCTATGCGTCAGGCACCCGCAACGCCGAGGCTCGTACGGAATCGGACGGGACGTTCGTGATCTATCTGCCAACGGGCCATTATGATTGGCACATCGACCCAATCGGTGGTTCGGATTACATCTATCCCCTCTACGAGGCAGGGCCGGACGTGGCGGGTCCAGCGACCGTGGATTTCGACCTCTCCGGCACTCACTGGTCTGGAACCGTTCGGGACTCGGCGTCCGGAGCTCCGATAGAGTCGGTCAGCGTGGAGGCGTGGCTCGGATCCGGAGAGAGAGCGACGAATGTTACCGACGCGACGGGCCGGTACGAGCTGATTCTGCGGTCCTACCTTCGTTACAACATTTCCCTGGGCCCGCCGAACCCCTCCCTTCGGGGAATTCCCGTCTATGGCTTGCTCGCCGCGGGCGACTCGACCATCGATCTCTACATGGCACCCGCATCGAGCGCGAGATGGTTCCCGCTCGGATGGATGCCTACGCCAAAGCGTCCGGAGGCGAGAACGGCTGGGGCACGCGCACCGGATGGCCCAGGACGCGGCCGTAGAACTCCTCGTACTGCGGAATGATCTTCCCCACCTCGTAGCTCTCGATCGCCACGCGGCGTGACGCCTCCGACATCGCCGCGTGTTTCTTTGCGTCCGAGAGGAGCTCGGTCGCGCGGCGCGCCATTCCCTCCACGTCTCCCACCGGGAGGAGGTATCCCGTCTCGCCGTTCCGGACGAGCTCGGGGATCCCCTCCGCGTTCGAGGCAATGACCGGAACACCCGCGGACATCGCTTCCAGCGCCGCCAGCCCGAAGCTCTCGTTCCTGCTGGGCAGGAGGAAGAGGTCCGCGACCGAGAAGACGTCCTCGACAGCATCGAGCTGGCCCAGCCATCGGATCCATTTCGACACTCCCAGCTCGTCCGCGAGCTCCCGGGCGGGCACTCGATCCGGTCCGTCCCCCACAAGGAGGAGCCGGCTCGGGACCTCGCGCCGCACCGCGGCGAAGATACGGACGACGTCGGGCAAGCGTTTGCTCACCCGGAAGTTCGAGATGTGGAGCAGCACGCGCTCCCCTTTCCTCGCGAACCGCTCCTTGGGACACGATCCGTCTCCGCGCGGTGTGAACCTGGCGGTGTCCACGAAGTTCGGGATCACCTCGATGGGCCGGTCCAGCTCGAAGACCTCGAGCGTCTGTTTCCGTAAGTAACCCGAGACCGCGGTCACGCCGTCGCTCTGCTCGATGCCGAAGCGCGTGAGCGGGCGGAACAAGGGATCACCTCCCACGAGCGTGATGTCGGTTCCATGCAGCGTGGTCACGATCTTGAATTGGCTCGACCGCGCCACCTGGCGGGCCAGGTAGGCGCACACCGCGTGCGGAATGGCGTAATGGGCGTGCATGACGTCGAGCTTGTTCTCGTCCGCCACCTCCGCCAGCTTCGCGGCCAGCGCCAGGGTGTAGGGCGGATACTGGAACAGGGGATACGAGAGCATCTGCACTTCGTGGAACACCACGTTCTCCTGGAATTGGTTCAGCCGGAAGGGCATCGCATAGGAGATGAAATGCACCTCGTGTCCCCGCTTCGCGAGCTCCATGCCCAGCTCGGTGGCAACGACGCCGGAGCCCCCATGGGTCGGGTAGCAGGTGATTCCGATCTTCACGGCATTACCCTCCTGGATGAATCAGGACGTGGCGCCCCGGCTCTCCCACCTGACGCCTGAGTGTCTCGAAGAGCGGGGGCCCGTGCTCCGCGGCGTAGCCGAGCACGGACATCGTCCTTTCCTGTAACGATCCGCGCGGGAAGAGGCTCTCGCGCGCGCGGCGGATCTTCGACGCCGTCTCCTCGTGCCTCCGCTTCCACACCTGCATCAGCTTCTTCTCGAGGACCTGCCCCTCGTGGACCACTTTTCCCGTGGCCGCCTGCGCGGCGGATTTCAGGGAAGGGTCGAACTCGGTCACGGCGTCCTCGATCCGCTTCATGCTCTCGACCCACCCCTGGCGCTCCTTCTCGAAGAGCGCCGGAAAGTCCACCGGCAGAAACTTGGCGAGCACGTCGTGGATCACCGTCTCGACATCGCCAGCGAGCGCCTCCCACGGGATTCCGTAGCGCTCGAGTAGTTTCCCGACCTTGGGCTCGAGAATGGTAGCACCCCCGCGCGGCACCACGGCGGGCGGCGGCACGTCGAACAGAGGATACTGTGCCAGGACCTGCGCCCAGTACGCGACCTCGGAAGGCCCGCCGACATAGGCCGCGGTGGGAAAGAGATAGTCCTGCATCAGGGGCCGAAGTAGCACCCCCGGGCTCGCATCCTCGGGGCGCTCGTGCAATCTCTGGAGCAGCTCCTTGGCCCGGATCTCGCGTCCACTCTCCGCCAGGCGGAACGTGCCGTCCGCCGAGAGCCGGAGCGCCTCGCGAAGGTCCCCGTGCAGGAAGAGGTTCAGCTCCTGCCCGGTGCGCGCGATCTGGGCGTGGTAGCCCGCGGCCACCAGCTCCGCGCCAGCCTTGCGCGCGGCCTCCGCGGAGCGCCCCCTCAATTCGATCTCGCGCTCGAAGACGGGCAGCGCGAGGCGCTTCGCTTCGCGCTCGGCCGGATCGAAGACCAGCGCTCCCCAGGGAGCGACCCAGCTCCCCGCAAGCTTGGCGAAGGCCTCGGTCCAGCCCGACCCTGGAGCATAGGAGCGGCGAAGCGCGTCCACGACGTCCGTCCCGAAGTGCTCCTTCGCGAGCGCATCGTCCGTCTCTCCGAGGAGCGCCAGCACCGGATCGCCGAGCGTCACGCGGGCCACCGCGACGCCGCGCGGCGCCGCCTCCAGCGGGTACGCCACCTCCTTGATCTCGATCGATCCGTCACCGAGGAACGTGCGGCGCACCTCCTCGAAGTCGTGGTCGTCGGAAGCGATCCAGAAGATGGGGACCACGGGGCGCGCGGTCGCGCGCTCCAGCTCGGCCGCGAACGCGACCGCCGTGGCCGCCTTGTAGATCGTGTAGAGCGGGCCGCCGAACAAGCCGGGTTGCTGGCCCGAGACCACCGCCAACGTCTCCGGACGCGCGAATTTCTCCAGCGCGCTCCGGGACGCGTCGAGGATTCCCCAGCGCTCCGCCTGCGTACGTAGAATTGCGCTCATCGCCTTGCGGCGCTCCGGGGGATAGCGGCGAGCGTCGCCGGCGCGCACACAGGCGCTCGGATCGCGGAAATCCACCGGGTAGAAACGGCGCACCCGGTCGGGTGCGTTCAGATAATCGCGGTAGAGCGCGGAAGGATGGAGCAGTTTTTCCAGCTCAGATGACGTTGGTCTCCTCCACCACCGCGCCGGCGGCGAAACGGTTCAAGCTCAGCGGATCCAGGCTCACGCTTCGCGCGGCACCGTCGAGGATCATCTCCGTGAGCGCCGCCCCGATCGCGGGGCTGTGCATGAACCCGTGTCCGCTGAACCCGACCGCGAGATAGAGACCCTTCACCTCGTTCACCGCGCCCACGATGGCGTGGTGGTCGGGCGTCGTGTCGTAGAGCCCCGCCCACCCGTTCAGGATGTTTGCCTTCTCGAGGAGCGGGACGCGCGTCAGAGCGGCCTCGACCAGCTTCTCCAGATACCCGTCGTCCACGTTCATGCTGAAGGTGGGAGGATCGCTCTTGTCCACCATGCCGAGCATGATGCCTCCCGTCTCCTTCCGGAAATAGAGGCCCGTGCCCGAGTCGATGATGAAGGGAATCTCGTCGGGGATCTCGGGGAAGGTCTCCGTCATGAAGAGGTGTCTCCGGTAGGGCACGACCGGCACCTCGACTCCCAGAGGCTTTACGAGCTCCGGGACGGCGGGTCCGGCGGCGGCCACGACCACGTCCGAGGAGAACTCCCCGACCGAGGTCTTGAGCCCCCGGATCCGGCCGCGCTCGGCCACGATCTCCGTCACCTCGGCCTGCTCGTGGAAGATGGCCCCGCCCCGTTTCGCCGCGTTCGCGAAGGCGATCGTGACCTCGTAGGGTCCGGCGAATCCGTCCTTGGCCGACCAGGTCGCGCCGGTCACGTCGTCGGTGACCAGAAAGGGCCAGCGCTTCGCCACCTCCTCGCGCTCGAGAAGGGAGACCTGCACCCCGAACTTGCGCTGGAACGCGACGCGCGCCTCGAAGTGTTTCCGCTGCTCCGGCGTGACCGCGAGGAAGAGGTAGCCCACCTGGTGGAACTCGGCGTCCGCCCCGAGGATTTCCTTGAAGCGCTCGTAGAACGCGATCGAGTACAGGGAGAGCCTGATATTGATCTCGGTGGTGAACTGTGCGCGGATGCCTCCCGCGGAGCGTCCGGTGTTTCCGCTCCCGAGAAGGCCGCGATCGAACACCACCGGCTTCCTGCCCTGCCGCGTGAGATGCCAGGCGATGCTCGCCCCGATCACTCCCCCGCCGATGATGAGCGCGTCGGCGCGCTCCGCCACCGGCGCTACGCTCCCTCGAGCGCCGGCTGTCCCACGAAGGGATTGGTCCGGAGCTCGAGGCCAACGCTGGTCTCGGGGCCGTGCCCGGGATAGACCTTGGTGTCCTGGGGATGCTTGAAGAGATGCTCGCGGATCGACCGCACGAGAACCTTCCAGTCCCCGCCTGGAAGATCCGTCCGGCCCACCGATCCGCGGAAGAGCACGTCGCCGGAGATCAGGCCCTCCGGCGTGACGAAGGTCACGCTGCCGGGGGAATGGCCGGGCGTGTGCACCGCGCGCACGGAGATCCCGGGAATTCCGACCTCCTCCCCGTCCTCGATCACGTGCGCGATCGGGGCGGACCCGATCCACGGCATTCCGAACGCCGCCGCCTGATCCGGCCCGCGATCGTAGAGCGGCTGGTCCAGGGCGCAGAGCCAGACCGGCGCGCCCGTCGCGTCGGCGTACGGCTTCACCATGAGGATGTGATCGATGTGGGCGTGCGTGAGCAAGATTCGCTTCACCCGGAGCCCGCGGCGGGAGATCTCCTCGAGCACGTACTCGCTCTCGATCGAAGGATCGATGACGATGGCGTCGGGGGAGTCCGGGGCGGTCAGGAGATAGAGATTGTTGTCGAGCGGGCCGACCGAGAACCGCTCGACCCGCACGTTCAGGCCTTGGACGCGGTGATCGCCGTGATGCCGAACATCGGAAGTCCGACCATGTCCACGTCCTTGAATCCCGCGCGCTCGAGACTCTGGCAGAGCTCCGAGCGCGTGAGCGCGGCGGCGTTCTCAGCACCGTAGGTCGCCAGGACGTTCAGCCGGAAGAGGGCCGCCTCACGCGGCTCCGCCTTGGAATCCTCGAGCAGGAACTCCGTCACGAGGAGCTTGCCCCCGTGGCGCAGGGACTGCATCGCACCCTCCAGCACCTTGCCCAGGTCGGCATGGCTCCGCCGCGAGAGGTAGTGGGAGAGCAGCACGAGATCGTAGTCGGCCCCCGGCTTCGCCTCGTCGGGATTGCCTTCCTCGAAGCGCACGCGCTCCTCGAGCTTGGTGGAGCGGATGAACTCCTCCGCCAGCTCGCGAAAGATCGGGCGGTCGAGGAGCGTGGCCTGGAGCTGCGGATAGCGTCTCGCGAGGCACAGGGCGCCCGCTCCGGTGTGGCTGCCCACGTCCAGCATGCGGGAATAGGTGCTGAACTCGATGTCGAGAATTTCGGCGAGGCGGCTCATCAGGGCATAGGCGCCGTTGTGGAAGCCGCGCGCCAGCGCTATCTCCGCCTGATCCATGCCAATCGAGGGCTCCGCCGCCCTTCCGTTCCGAACGGTATCGGCAAGCCCCTGCCAGATGGAGTAGAGCGGCTCCCTCATGAAGCGCACCAGATCCACGTAGGAGCCCGGAGAGCCCTCGACGAGGTAGGCGTTGGAGGTTTCGTCGTTGCGGTAGCGGTCGCCGTTCCGATGGAGGAACCCCAGCGCGCAGTTGGCGTCCAGAAGAGCTTCGACCGCGACCGGATGGGCGCCCGACTCCTGGGCCACCTCCGCGGCGGTCTTCGGGCCCCCGAAGAGGATCGTAAAAACTTTCAGATCCACCGCGGTCAAGAGCGCCTGGCTGGCCCAGAACCCCGTGGCCACCTGGAGGATAGGAACGGGGCTCCGGCGACCCGAAACCGAAGGCAGCGGCCCAGCCGCACGACCCATTTGGTTCATAGCAGATTCCTCACCGTCAACATACTAGGGGACGAGATCGGCCCGTTCAAGCGGACCCTGCGGGTTAGATGCCCGAAGTCACAGAAGGTCGCGTTCCGATTCCCCGGTCTGGATCTGCACGCGCTCGAGCTCCTGATCGATTTCTAACACCGCTCGGCGCAAAAGCGCTCCCTTCTCCCGATACGGCACGAACGCCGACTTGAATCCGTTGAGGAGCACCTGGCGCACGTCCATCGGGCTCAGGTCGAAGGTCTCGGCGGCGCGATCCAGCTCGTCCGTCATGGTGGTGGAGGAGACGAGCCGGTTGTCGGTGTTGAGGGTGACCCGGAGTCCCAAGCCCAAATACTCGCGGAAGGGATGCTCCTCGAACGAGGGGGTGGCCTGCGTCTGGACGTTCGAGGTGAGGCACATCTCGAGCGGGATCCGGTGGTCGTTCACGTAATCCAGCGTCAGCGTATCCTCGCGAAGCCGCGTGCCGTGGCCGATCCGATGCGCGCCGCAGTAGTGGAGCGCCTGCCGGATGCTCTGCGGGCCGAAGGCTTCCCCGGCATGGACCGTCACGTTCACGTTGTTGCGAAGCACGATGTCGAACGCCTCGCGGTGCGCCTTCGCGGGGTAGTCCTTCTCGGCGCCGGCAAGGTCGAACCCCACGACGCCGCGCCCCGCGTACGCCACCGCCAGCTCGGCCAGCTCCAGCGAGGTCTTCGGGCTGAGATGGCGGATGCCGCAGATGATCGTTCCGGTCTGGATCCCGAAGCGCCTCCCCGCCTCGGAAAGGCCGCGCAGCACCGCGTCTACCGTGTCCGCGAGCTTCAGGGAGCCCTTCAGGTGGAGCGCCGGGCAGTAGCGAATCTCCATGTAGCGCACATTTTCGAGATGGGCGTCCTCGGCCAGCTCGAATGCCACGCGCTCGAGCGCCTCGCGCTCCTGCATGACGGAGAGGGTCAGGTCGAAGGCCTTGAGGTAGGTGGGCAGGCTGACCCCCGCGGTCAGCTTGTCGAGGAACCGCCGGAGCTCCGCTTGGTTCCGCACCTCGAGCTTCTGGCCCTGCTCCTTCGCCAGCTCGAAGAGCGTGGCCGGACGTAGGGATCCGTCGAGATGAACGTGGAGATCGGTCTTGGGAAGGGCCTGGAGGATGCCGCGGCGGCGCCGGGCGTCACCCCACGGCGACGTCCGCCGTCGCTCCTGCGACCGGCGCACCAAGCTCTCCGAGGGTGGCGTACGAGAGTCCGGAGAAGGCAGGCACCGCCCGGGCGAGCCTCGAGAAGATCCGCTCCGGGTCGGGGTCGCGCTCCGGAAGCACGCCCAGGTGATTTCCCAACTCCTGCAAGATGCGCCACTCCTCGCGGGTGTCGCCGCGAAGGGTCAAGACTTTGCGGATCCGCTGCACCCGCCCCTGGGAATTGGTGAAGGTGCCGTCCTTCTCCGCGAAGGTGACGCCGGGCAGGACCCAGTCGGCACGCTCGGAGACGGGGGACGGCGCGATGTCCACGAGCACGAGGAGCTCCACGTTCTCGAGCGCGCGCTGCACGATCGCGGGCTCCCCGAAGAGCTCCAGCGGCCCGCCTCGCAGGAACACGAGCGCCTTGATGGTTCCTTCCGCCGCCGCGCGCACCATGTCGCGCACGCCGAGTCCGCCCGCGACCGGGGCCACGCCGCAGAGCAGGGCGCCCCGCGCGTTCGGATCCTTGTCTCCCTCGATCGTGAACTTCCTGTACCGGACTTCCTGCTGGGGCCGCCTCGGAAAATCGATATGGGTGATGCCCAGGCCGTCGCGGAAGATCGCCCGGGTCAGGTAGTGCTCCTCGTTGGTCAAGGTGCCCGATCCCAGGACCCCTACCGCGCGCGCCCCATGACGTAGGATGATCTCCCGCAGGGACGCCGCGATTCCCAGGATCGCCTCGTTCCACGACACCGCCTGGTAGGCCTTGTCTCCGCGGCGCGACGGCGCCGTCAGGCGCTTGGGATCGTGCACGTAATGGAACCCGCCGCGTCCGCGGTCACAGATCCACCACTGGTTCACGTCCATGTTGGTGCGCGCGGTGTGGCGGAGGATCTCGTTCCGCCGCGGGTGGAAGCCCACGGTGATGTTGCAGCCCTTCGAGCAGTGCGGGCAGACGGAGGAGACGTTCTGCAGCTCCCAGGGACGCGCCTTGAACCGGAAATCCTTGCTGGTGAGGGCGCCCACGGGGCAGATGTCCGCGATGTTCCCCGCCAGCTCGTTCTCGATCATCCGTCCATCCACCGTGCCGATGTACGTCTGTTCCCCGCGGCTCAGCACCGCGATCTCGTCCAGGCCCGCGACATCCTTGCAGAGGTTCACGCAGCGCATGCACAGGATGCAGCGGTTCTTGTTCAGGACCAGCTTCCCGCCCACGTCCTCCTCGGGCCAGGTCAGCTTCTCGAAGCGGAAGCGGCTCTTCGAGGGACCCAGGAGCATGGTGTAGTCCTGTAACGTGCACTCCCCGCCCTTGTCGCACATGGGGCAATCGAGCGGGTGATGGATGAGCAGGAACTCCATCACCGCTTTCCTGGCGTCGGCCACCTTCTTCGAGCGGGTGATGACGTGCATCCCCTCCTCGACCCCGGTCGCGCAGCCGGCGACCAGCTTGGGCCGGCCCTCGAGCTCGCAGAGACAGATGCGGCAGACGCCCACGACGGGGAGCCCGGGGTGATAGCAGAAGTGCGGAACGAAGATTCCGGCCAGCTGGGCCGCTTCGATCAGGTTCGTGCCCTTCTCGACCGAGATCTCGCGCCCGTCGAACTTGACCTTCACCAGTGCCATGCGATCCCCTAGTGAAGCGAGCCGCCGTCCAGAGGACAGCGCTTCTCGCGGATGTGCTGCAGAAATTCGTCCCGGTATTTCTTGGCGAAGCCGCGCGCCGGCCAGGCCGCCGCGTCTCCCAGGGCGCAGATCGTGTTCCCCTCGATCTGATCGGTGACCGAGAGGATGGTGTCCAGATCCTTCTCCTCCCCGCGCCCCTCCTCGATCTTCCAGAGGAGGCGCTGGAGCCAGCCGCATCCCTCGCGGCAGGGTGTGCACTGGCCGCACGACTCGTGCGCGAAGAAGCGCGCCGTGATCCACGCGGCCCGCACCATGCAGGTCGTGTCGTCCATGACGATCGGGGTGCCGGTCCCGAAAAGGGAGCCCGCGCGGGTCAGGGTGTCGAAATCCATCTGGATGTCGATCTCATCCCCGCGGAGCACGGGGCAGGAGGCCCCGCCCGGGATCACGCCCTTCACCGGGCGATCCCCGGGGACGCCACCGCCGTACTCATAGATCAGCTCGCGCAGGGAGACGCCCATGGGCAGCTCGACCACACCGGGCTTGTTCACGTGCCCGCTCAGGCCATAGAGCTTGGGGCCGCTGTTCCGCTCCGGCCCGATGCCCGCGAACCATTCCCAGCCGCGCGTCACGATGTGGGGCACGCAGGCCAGGGTCTCCACGTTGTTCACGACCGTGGGGCAGCCGAAGAGCCCCACCACGGCCGGGAACGGCGGCTTGAGGCGCGGCCATCCGCGCTTGCCCTCGAGCGACTCGATGAGCCCGGTCTCCTCGCCGCAGATGTAGGCGCCCGCGCCGAGGTACATCGTCACCTCGCAGGACCATCCCGAGCCCAGGATGTTCTTGCCCACGAATCCCGCCTCGCGCGCTTCCTGGATGGCGCGCTCGAGAATCCGCGCCTCGTGCGCGAATTCCCCGCGGATGTAGATGTAGGCGCGGCTCGCGCCGATCGCGTAGGAGCCGATCAGCGTCCCTTCCAGGAGCTGGTGCGGGTCCTTGGCGCAGATGAGCCGGTCCTTGAAGGCCCCGGGCTCGCTCTCGTCGGCGTTCACGCACATGTACTTCGGCTTGTCGGTGCTCTTGGGAACGAATCCCCACTTGGTGCCCGTCGGGAACCCGGCGCCTCCGCGGCCCCGGAGGCCGGAGCGCTTCACCACGTCGATGATGTCGTCGGGGGATTTCTGGAGCGCCAGCGCGAGCGCCTCGTATCCGCCGTGCTTCCGGTAGACCCCGATGGTGTGCGAATCCTCGAGGTGCATCGTCTTGGTGAGGACGGGCTCGAACGTCGCGGTGGCGGTGGCCATGTCAGCGATCCACCTCGCCCAGAACGATGTCAATGCTCCCGATGCAGGCCACCACGTCGGCCACCATGCGCCCGATGCACATGTCCGCGAGCGCCTGGAGATTGATCAGCGAGGGAGGCCGCACCCGCGTCCGGAGCGGGATGGGGCTTCCGTCGCTCACCACGTAGAACCCCAGCTCCCCCTTCGGAGACTCGACCGAGAAATAGGCGTCCCCGATGGGCGGGCGGTATCCCTCGGACATGATCTTGAAGTGGTAGATCAGCTCCTCCATGTTCAGCTTCACGTCGGTCCGGTCCGCCGGGAAGAGATACGGATTGTCCGCCCGCACCGTGCCCGGCTTCAGGCGATCGAGCCCCTGGCGCACGATCGAGAGCGACTGCTTCATCTCCTCGATCCGGCACAGATAGCGGTCGTAGACGTCGCCGTTCCGTCCGGTCGGGACCTCGAAGTCGTAGGTCTCGTACCCGGAATAGGGCTTGGCCTTCCGGACATCGTACCGCACGCCGCTTCCCCGCAGCGCCGGTCCCGTGAGGCAGAGATCGATCGCCTGCTCGGCGCCGAGCACGCCCACGCCGATCGTGCGCTTCATCCAGATCCGGTTCTTCGTGAGGAGGTTCTGGTACTCGCCGAGCGCCTTGGGGAATTCTTCGAGGAACTTCCGCACGTGCGGCACGAACGTGTCCGGAACGTCCTGGAAGAATCCTCCCACGCGGAAGTAGCTGGGCGTCAGCCGCGAGCCCGCAACCATGTCGTTCACGTCGAGCAGCTTCTCGCGCTCGCGGAAGCAGTAGAGGAACACGCTCATCGCGCCCAGGTCGATGGCGTGCGTCCCGAGCCAGACCAGATGAGAGGAGATGCGCGTCAGCTCGAGCAGGATCACGCGGATCACCTGCGCGCGCTCGGGGATCGTGAGGTTCATGAGCTTCTCGACCGCCGCAACGTACGCCATGTTGTTTCCGAGAGGCGAGAGGTAGTCTATCCGGTCGGTGACGGTGATCGACTTGTGGTAGGTCTTCGACTCCATCGACTTCTCCATCCCGGTGTGCAGATATCCGATCACCGGCTTGAGGGAGACCACGGTCTCGCCGTCCAGCTCGATCACGAGCCGTAGCACCCCGTGGGTCGAGGGGTGCTGCGGCCCCATGTTGATGGTGATGGTCTTGAATTCGGGCGAGGTCGCGATGGCCATCGAATCAGGCGCTGGCGCTGCTCGCTTTGGGCGGTGGGGGCGCCGGAGGCTCGCTCATGGGAGCCGGATCCGGACCCTTCAGAGGGGCGCGGTCGATCTTTTCTTGTAATTTCATGATTCCGTAGATCAGGGCTTCGGGGCGCGGGGGACACCCGGGGACATAGACGTCCACCGGAACCACCGTGTCCACGCCCTGGACGATCGCGTAGTTGTTGAAGATGCCGCCGCACGAGGCGCAGGCGCCCATGGAGATCACCCACTTCGGCTCGGGCATCTGGTCGTAGATCCGCTTCAAGACTGGAGCCATCTTCTTGCTCACGCGGCCGGCCACGATCATGAGGTCCGCCTGGCGGGGCGATGCCCGAAAGACCTCGGCGCCGAATCGGGCCAGGTCGTAGCGTGCCGCGCTCGTCGCCATCATCTCGATGGCGCAGCAGGCCAGCCCGAACGTGGCGGGCCAGAGCGAGGAGCGGCGCGCCCAGTTGACCATCTTCTCGACGGTCGTCGTGAGGATTCCGTCCGGTACCAGCTCTTCAAGACCCATGATGTCAAACCTTTCGGAGGCCCAGGAACGGCCAAGCTCTTGCGGTTATTCAGGAAAGCCAGCAGGCTGAATGTACCAGCCGGCCCGCGTTACCGTCAATCTCAACCCCTCCTCCTAGGACGCGGATTCGGGCCCCTCGATCCACACGCACGCCGGGGCCCGGCGATCTCAGAGCCCCAGCGAGTCGAGAAGGGTCTCGGTGCCGTAGAAGAGCAGCACGCCCCCGAAGACCGTCAGTGCCATGCGGATTCCCTTGGTCTCGTTCACGGCCGGGATCAGGTCCGAGGCGGCCACGTAGAGGGCCGCGCCCGCGGAGAAGGGCAGCGCGTACCGGACCAGACCCGACCAGAGCGAGATCGTGATCACGCCTCCCAGCGTCGCGAGCCCGAGCCAGGCCGCGCTCCACCCCGCCTCGCGCGGCGAGCGCCCGGCCGCGGTCATGATGGACGCCATGGTGAAACCCTCGGGGATCTTGTGCAGGAAGATCGCGATCGCGACGAGGATCCCGAGCGCGGGCTGAATCAGGAACCCCGATCCGATGGACACCCCGTCGAAGAAAGCGTGGAGCAGTAGGCCCAGGAGCGCGGTCGTGCCCACGACGGGCTCGACCCAGTGCTCGTGGTGGGTCTCCTCGCCGAAGTGGAAGTGCCCCACCAGGACGTGCTCGGCCCAGTGGACGAAGAGGTACCCCAGGAGGAGCAAGGTCCCCACGGCGATCCCCGGGCGCGCGTGCTCCGCGGCGAGCCGGTAGCTTTCGGGGATCATGCGGAGAAGGACCGCGGCGAGCATGAATCCCGCGCCGGCCGCGACGAAGTAGCTCTGCCGGACCCGGTCCCAGCCGCGGCGGTTCACCGCGAGCAGCCCGCCGGCGACGTTCGCGAGCCCGGCGATCAGTCCGCAGCCAAGAGCGAGTGGCCAGCCCTCGAACACTCGGGCGCTTGTCCTGAGCGAGGCTAGCGCCCGCGCACGATGCCGGGAGTGTGGGTCTGCCCGACCGGCACGAGGAGCTGCTCCTTGGAGTAGATGAAGGAATCCCGCGAGTAGTCGGAAAGCTCGAAGTTGTGCCCGAGGAAGATGGCGTCCTCCGGGCACGCCTCTTCACAGTAGCCGCAGAAGATGCAGCGAAGCATGTCGATGTCGTAGCGCTTGGCGTAGCGCTCGCCGGCGGAGAAGCGCTCGGTCTCGGTGTTTTCCGCGGCCTCCATGTAGATCGCGTCCGCGGGACAGACGGCGGCGCAAAGACCGCAGCAGACGCAGCGCTCGAGACCGTTCTCGTATCGATGGAGCTCGTGCAGTCCCCGGAAGCGCGGGAACATCTCCATCCTCTGCTCCGGGTACTGAAGCGTGACCGGCTTCTTGAAAAAATGCGACAGCGTGATCGAAAGTCCCTTCATCAGCTCGGTGACCATGCGTCGCTCCCTAGTGCAAGGTATTGTGGGTTCGCTGGTTAGACTATGGGAGGGAGTATAGGGTTGGGTGGGATGCGGGTCAAGCGCTGCGCGGCGTTTAGCGGTTCCCGTACTCCTCGGGGCGGATGTCCAGCTTCTTCATCTTGTAGAGGAGCGTGGTCCGCTTCATCCCGCCGAGGCTCCGGGCCGCTTCCGACTGATTTCCCCGATGCGTCCGAAGCGCCGTCAGGATCTGGTCCCGTTCCGTGCGGTTCTCCCGCACCGGCTCCATGCCCGATGAAGTCCGCGCCGCACGGTGCCTGGGCCGGAGCGCCATGAGCTCCGCCCCGACCAGGTCGCCGTCTTCGGCCAGCGAGACCGCGCGCTCGATCGTGCTCCGGAGCTCCTGCACGTTCCCGGGCCAGGTGTGCGCCTTGAGCTGCGCCCACGCCTCGCAGGTGAGGAGCACCCGCTTCCGCGCCTGGGCGCAGGCACGCTGGAGGAAGTACGTTCCGATGAGCTCGATATCGCCCACGCGGTCGCGGAGCGGCGGCACTTCGAGCCGGATCCCGTTCAGCCGGTAGTAGAGGTCGTCCCGGAAGAGCCCGCGGCGCACCAGGCCCGCCAGGTCGCGCGTCGACGCGGCCACAACCCTCACGTCCACGTGGCGCACGCCCGCGGCGCCCACCCGGCGGAGCTCGCCCATCTCGATCACGCGGAGAAGCTTCGCCTGCGCGCCGACCAGGAGCTCGCTCACTTCGTCCAGGTAGATCATGCCGCCGTTCGCCCCTTCGAAGAGACCGGGCTTCGTGGCTCCGGGGCTGGGGGGGCGATCGTGGCCGAAGAGGTCGGCGTCCAGATGCCCCTCGGGAAGCGTGGAGCACCTCCCCACGACGAAGGGGTGCTCGCGCCGGTCGCCCAGCTCGTGCGCCGCGCGCGCCAGGAGCTCGCGGCCGCTCCCCCGCTCCCCGAGGATCAGAATGGGGAGACGGCTCAGCGCCGCCCGCTCGAGAATCCGGATCAGCTCCGCGATGCGCGGATCCTGCGTGACGATCCCAAAACGGAAGCACTCGGGATCCGCACCCTCGGGCATCTCGGGGGGCTTCGATCCCGGCGCCACCGGCGCTAGGACCGGAGCCTCCAGCTCGACGCCCAGAACCTTCTCCGTCCGCTCGACCCAGCGCATGAGACCCATGGTCATCCCGAGGCTGCGCGCTTCCCAGAGATGATCCCGCGCGACGCCGCGCTCTTCCTGATCCTTGCCCGCGAGCAAGGTCTCGCCGCTCCAGACCAGGATCCGCGTCAGCTCATAGGTCGCGTCGAGCTTCCTCAATAATTGGATGCCCTCGCGCGCCGCGCGCAACGCCCGCTCGCGGTGCCCCAGGAGCTGCTGGGCCATCGCCATGACGCGGCACGTGGCGGCTTCCTCGAAACGATCGTTGATGCGCCGCGCGATCCGGAGCCCGCGCTCGCAGGTGATGAGAGCACGGTTGGGCTCGCCGATCCGAACGTGCACCTCGGCGATGCGGCGGCAGAGCTCGGGAATCAGGTCTCCCTCGGGGGCGAGCTTTTCCGCCAGGGCGAGCGCCTGATCGAAGCGCTCGATGGCGGACTGGTTGTCGAACTGGTCCAGCGCCACGTCTCCCAGATATTCCAGGGCGATGACGTGCTCGCGCTCGAATCCATGCTCCTCCGCCTCCGAGAGCGCGCCGCGGATATGAGACTCCGCGCCGCGCAGGTCCCCTCGGATGCGGAGATGCTGCCCGAGGCAAAGCCTGGTCTGCACCTTGCCGCGGGAGTGCCCGCGCTCGAGCCCGAATAGCGTGCGCGCGCGGGTAAGCTCCTGGTCCCCCTGCTCGAACCGGCCAAGCTTCGTCAGGGCGATGCTCAGGTTCAGGGAGAAGTTCGCCTCTTCGTGGGATAGCCCCGCGCCGCGCGCCTGGAGCTGGCCGCGACCGAATTCCCCGACGGCGCGCTGGATCTCACCCGCGCCCAGGAAACAGAGGCCGAGGAGATTGCGGCTGCGGAGCATTCCCTCGAGGTCTTCGAAATCCCACCTGCTGATGTGGTACGCGGCGCGGAAATGCTCTTCGGCCCGGGAGGGACGGCCGATGCGCCACACCGCTCTGCCCGCGGCGATGTGATATTCCAGAAGGGGCTTCTTGTCGTCCGGCCGCGCGGCGTACAGCTCCTCGAGCTTCCGCTCCGCCAGGTCCGCGACCTCCCGCCACTTTCCGAGACCGAGCAAGGCGCGGCAACGCGCTAGGGTAACCGGGTGCTCGATCTCGGAGGGCAGCGGACCCTTCGCCTGGTATTCGGCGATGAGATCGAGGGCGGCCGCGAAACGCGCGTGCCCGATCAGCTCGTCCAGGCGGCGTTGCATCGTCACGGCGTCGTGTTCGTTTGCGCGGTCGTGGATCATGGGCTCAAGGGGAGCGGGTGGCTTCCCCGCTCCCATGTGGCTCTCTCCTTGGCGCCTCTCAGCGGATGCCGAGGCGGATCAAGATGCTGACGACTAGACTCCAGCGACTGGCGCGCGTCTGGACTGCGGACGTGGCCGTTACGACCCTCGCCGCACGCAAGGCGGTCGGCTTGGGTGTCGGGCTGGGCACATCGTCGCCGGTAGGGTCACCGTTCCCGCTCGGGGTTCCGTCGGGGCCTCCGGTGAAGGTCGGCCTCGCGATGGCCTTTTGCGGTTCGAAAATCGACCCCGCGGAAGCAAGCATCACGAACAGGGTTAGGATGAAGCCGAGTCGCATCAATCGACGAAGAAGCATCACCATCGGCTCATCCCCCGCGATTCCGGCCCGTACGTGTCCTGGCTGGGGAGGGGATACCCCGGCGCGAAGAGATCGATCCATGATGGACGCTCCCGAGCGACGCGCGCGTAACTAGCGTGGCGCTCTTCTCGGACGGAATGAACGACTGGGGAATGTGGTGGGGGGGGAATTCCACGGACAGCATGGGTTTCGACTCCGCCGTCCGTCGACAATTGAGACCGATTGGAGCCATGCACACCCTTCCTTTGGGCAGGCGAACCGGCTACCTCATCAAACTAGCACACTCCCCGGCCAAAATCAAGGGCAAAACGGCCTTAGCGACGACTTTCCGCACCTTTCCGCCGCCTCGGACCGGGTATCTCGCCGCCAACCGTGCTATAATTGTATTCAATTCAATTCCCGTCCCAACATCGCGCGCGCACCCGAGCCCCTTATAGGGAATGAACGAAGCTCACCGCATTCGTACGGCATTCCTGTCCTCGCTGCGCCTCTCCCAGGAATCCACGGCCGACGCGAAGCCGCATCCCATCGATCTCCGTCTGGCGGAGCTGGACCTGGTCCGGCGCGACGAGATCACCTTCGACATCGCGGAGCGGCTGAGCGAAGCGGGCCTTCTGGAGCGCGTCGATCGATTCCAGCGGGACGGCAAGCCGTACGTGAGGTATCGCGAGTCCGCGTCGGGCGAGACGTTCCTTCTCGCCGCCGCACCGAAGAGCGTCGAGGCGGAAGAGGAATCGCTGGTGCGCGCCTCGAAGCCGCACTGGCACGCGCGAAGCCGGCTGCTCTACCGCGTGATCCCGCACCTGATCTCGGTGGAGCGGAAACTCTTCGCGCGCGATGAGCGGAACGCCGAGTATTTACAGACCGATCCCGCCGATATCCTGCGCACCATTCTCTCCTCGGCCATGCAGATCCTCGAGTGCGACGACACGCGCTTGTACTCGCTGGGCCGCACGCTGGACACGCGCTACGCCCAGCCGGTGAGCGAGGGAACTCCGTGGAACCGTGCGCTCGCCGAGAACTGGGTGGGCCGGCGCTCCGTGCCGCTCTACATCGAGGACCTCGCGCGGCCGGGATACGCGCGGGTGATGATCGATGCCGAATCGATGGACGCCACGATGCACGTGGCGGTGGCGCCCTACGATGCCAAAACGCCCCCCGAGAGTTTTCGCTCACTCGCCATGGCCCGCGTCGGAGAGCCGGGAACGCAGTACCTTTTCGTGCTCGAGGCATGGAGCAAGACACCGGGATTCTTCACCGACGAGCGGCTGGGTCTTCTGAACGTCGTGGCCGACCACGCCACCGATCTTCTGGTAACCCTGCAGAAGCTGGGGATGCTCGTCATGGTGGACGAGCTGACGGGCGTCTACAACCGCCCCTACTTCGGGCGCCAGCTCGACCGCGAGATCGCGCGTGCCTACCGGGAGGGGCGCCCGATGTCCCTCATCATCGGGGATCTCGACAATTTCAAGCACCTGAACGACCTCTATGGATACGAGGCGGGGAACGCCGTGCTGCGGGAGATCTCTCAGGCGTTGGCCTCGAGCGTTCGGCCGTTCGATACGGTGGCGCGCTGGGGCGGCGAGGAGTTCGCGCTGATCCTGAGCGCCGAGACCACCCCCTCGGAAGCCCGCGACATCTGCGAGCGGCTCCGGCTCAAGATCCAGAACCTCGCGATCGTGGTGCCCACGCTCGAAGGCCGCGAGAACGCGGTGCGCGCCACGATGAGCTTCGGCGGCGCGATGTTCCCGGCGGACGTGTCCCTGCGGGTGGATCGGACGCGGGGGCTGGATGCCGAGGGACGCGAGAAGATCGCGCACGAGCTCTGGAACCGGGCCAACATGAATCTGCGGAGCGCGAAGTCCTCGGGAAAGAACCAGGCGGTGCTGGGGGACGAGGCCTAGGAAGGCTGGACGAGCGCCCTGGCGAAATCCGGGGCGGCGAAGGGCATCAGATCCTCCATCCCCTCCCCCACGCCCACCCAGCGGATGGGCAGATGCAGGGTGTCCGCGATCGCCAGCAGCACCCCTCCCTTGGCGGTTCCATCGAGCTTCGTGAGCGCAAGCCCCGTGACGCCCAGCGCCCGGTCGAATTCGCGGGCTTGATTGAGGCCGTTCTGGCCGGTGGTCGCGTCCAGGATGAGCAAGACTTCCTGCGGAGCGCCCGGAATCTGCTGCTCGATCACGCGGCGAATCTTCTTCACTTCCTCCATGAGATTCACCTTCACGTGCAGCCTTCCCGCGGTATCCACGAGCACGCGCTGGACGCCGCGGCTCTTGGCGCGGACCATGCCGTCGAAGGCAACGGCGGCGGGATCGGCGCCGGGTTTCTGCTTCACGATCTCCACGCCCGCGCGCTCCGCCCAGATCTCGAGCTGATCCGCGGCCGCGGCGCGGAACGTGTCGCACGCCACGAGGAGCACGGATTCCCCGGCGCGTTTGTACTGATCCGCCAGCTTCGCGATCGTCGTCGTCTTCCCTGACCCGTTCACGCCTACGACGAGGATCACGTACGGAGCGCTGCCTGTGGGCCGAGGTGGTTCGCTTGTTGGGGGGAGAATCTTCTCGATCTCCGAGCGCAGAGCCTCCTGCGCGTCCCCCTGGAAGGCGCGATCCGCCAGGCGCGCACGGACACCCTCGAGGATCTTGTCGGTGGTCGCGGGTCCGGCGTCGGCGCGCAGCAGGGCCGCCTCGAGGGTTTCGTAATCCTCTTCGCTCAGGTCGCGCCCTCGCTGAAAGACGGACGCAACCTGTCCGAAGAGTGACTCTCGGGTCTTCTTCAGGCCCTGGGAGATCTTGTCGAAGAAATCCACGAAGCGATTCTACGTCTCGGCGGAGGCGAGCTCCTGCGCTGTTTCGGGCTCTGCATCCGCTGGCGCCTCGGAGTTCCACCGGACGGAG
>DASQAV010000147.1:0-25575 GCA_035635575.1 Candidatus Dormiibacterota bacterium
TGGGGCGGTTTTCTTGGTCTCAATCTGAGCCGCGAGGAGGCCGAGCGCTGGAGCGGCCGCCTGGAAGAAGAAGGGAATCTCGGCCGACGCGACCTCTCGCTCACGATGGGCGCCGGCCGTCCCGTCGCGGAGCTAGGCGCCTTCTCCTTCTCCGCGACGGCGCCGCTCTACTCGAAAGCCCAAGGCGAGCAGTCGAAGACTCCCTGGGTCTTCTCCCTCAGCTGGTCGCGGTGAGCGCCGCGCGCGTCAGGCCCGCGCGGGCGCAGCGACCAAGCGCCGCAGGCCGGCCGAGAACATCAGCAGGGCCACACCGCTCATGATCAGATTGATGCCCAGGAGCGTCCCGACGGCCCAGACGGCGCTCGCCGGCCAGCGGATCCAGATCAGCAATCCAAGGAGCAGGGTCACGATGCCGTCGGCAAGAAGCCAGCCCGAACCCGGCATGGAACGAATCCGGAAAAACCCGACCGTGAGAAGGATGCCTTCGGCGAGGAACAGCGACCCAATCACCAGCGTGAGCGACAGAAGTCCGATTCCAGGCTGAAACGCGATGAAGAGCCCACCCGCGACGTAGAAGAGCCCCAGCAAGACCCGCCAGATGTTGCCGCCCATCGCTCGATGGGAGAACGCCGAGGCGATGTGCGCGAACCCCGTGAACACGATGATCCAGCCGAGGAAGATCGTGACGCCGAGCCCGGCGCTGAAGGGGAGGGCGATCGCGAGTGCTCCGAGGACGAGGAAGAGGATGGCCCAGAGGGTGAATCTACGTGTGGGGGGCGCTCCGAATGCCCCGGTGGTGGTGGGGTGCGCGCGAGTGGCCATGACCGCGTCTCCTTTTCGAGAGAGGTTCCCAGGCAGGCCGTTCGGTGGGCAGCGCCGCGGCCCACGTCCATCATAGCCCCAGATATTCTCCTCCACCTGGTTGCGGCAATCGGCCCGTCGACCGAACGCCCCGAGAAAACACTTGCGCCCGCGCTTCCAAGTGGCTGCCGCATTGATACCTAGCTATGTGACGTTGCCGCCACAGAGATGCAGGCGTACGATTCACGAATGACGTGGCGTGCCATGGGCCTGGCGACGCTCCTCGTTCTGCCCTCCATCATCGGTGCCGTGCACGCGTCCGGAGAAACGCTTCCGCGAAGCGATCGGGAGCGCGCGCGTGAGGCGCTGCGACAACTCTTCCCCGAACGCCCACCGCAGCCAGAACTCCCCCAAGAAGCTCCTCCTCCCGTGAGACCTGCCACAGCTGAGGATGTTCTATGGGGAGAAGAATTCGGACTTCCCTCGTGCGATGGTGAGCTCTTCTGCGCGATCCGCTTTGGCGAGGACATCGTGGTTGGAGGGAGCTTCAGGCAAATTGGCGGAGTTGCGGCCAGCAACATCGCGCGGTGGGACGGTGCGCGATGGCACCCTTTGAATCAGGGCGTGGACGGCTCCGTGACATCCCTCGCCGTTTACCAGGGCGCGCTGTACGTGGGCGGCAGGATCTACCGGGCAGGCGGTCAGCCGGTCTACAACCTGGCGAAGTGGAACGGTCAGTGGTCCTCGGTGCTCAACTCTCCCTATCCCTTCTACTGTTGCAGTGAGACGAATGCTCTCTCCGTCTTTCGGGGAGAGCTGATCGCGAGCGGGTATGCGTACACTCCGGTCGGTTACGGCTTCGGGCTCGCCGCCTGGAATGGGTCCACGTGGCGATGGCTGACGACTCCGATCGAGGGCCGCGTCCTTTCAATGCAGGCCGTGGGGGACTCCCTGTACGTTGGCGGGCAATTCAGCCAAGCGGGAGGCGTTCGCGCGGCGAGCGTTGCTCTGTGGAATGGGAGCGCATGGTCCCCCGTGGGCAATGTCGGGACTGCCGATCCGTACGCGTATTCGGCGATCGCCTGCCTTGCCTACTACCATGGCAGGCTCTACGCGGCGGGAGCGTTCGACAGCATTGGAGGTCAGCACATCGAAGGGATCGCCGCGTGGGACGGGTCCACATGGAGCTCGCTGGCGGACCATGAGATCTATGGCGCAAGCGCGATGGCTGTCTGCAATGACACGCTGAACATTTCAACCTTCGAGGGGATCGAACGGTGGGATGGCTCCACGTGGAGCTCCCTGCCAGCGTTCAATGGGTATGCCCGCCAGCTCCTCCCTGACGATCGGAGCCTCATCGCGCTCGGCGGAGGCGCCAGAACCCAGAACCAGAATGGAACGCCGCGTGGATTGGGCATCGTTCGATGGGACGGCACTTCCTGGCGAGACTATGAAACGTGGAATGCCCACATGAGGGGCTTGGGCTCCTTTGGGGGAGGGCCTGGTCTGATTCGGGCCCTGGCGCCTTTTCAGGACGATTTGATCGCAGCAGGTTCTCTCACCTACTTCGGGACCGGCACAGGCTGGGGATCCGCGACTCCGGTGATGCGGTGGGACGGGTCCAGCTGGGCTCCCATGCCGTTCACGTCAGGGGAGGTCACATCCCTGGCGGAGCGAAGCGACACTCTGTACGCGGCGGGCGTCTTCTACACTGGCGGAACCTTGAGCTCCTCAGCGGCCGCTCGCTGGACCGGCAACCAGTGGACGTCGATGGATACGCTGGGCATCAACGGCGTCCAGCTCCTGAGCTACTCGGGGAGATTGGTCCTGGCGACGGCGCGGTACTGGTTTCTTGATCGGGCGAGCGGGGTCTACGAGTGGAGCGGCAGCTCCTGGGTGCCGCTCGGTCTGGTTAGCGCCCAGGATCAAGGAATCGTATCGATGGTGGAACATAAAGGTGAGCTCATCGTCGCCGGTCAGTTCACTTCGATCGGCGGAATTCCTGCGCAGGGTGTGGCCGCGTGGAATGGGCAGAGCTGGCGCCCCCTGTCCTTTGGCTTCGCAAACTTCACCGCTCCGCCTATCACCGGACTCGCCTCCTACAATGGACGTCTTTTTGCATCCGGAAGCTTTTCAGACAGTCCCTATGGGAATCGTAGTCCGCTGGTGGAGTGGAACGGTACTGCCTGGATTCCGGTGATGGGCGTTGGCGGAGATGGCCGGCACGTGAACATCGTCGGCGGCCGGCTTCTCTTGAGCGGAGATATGGTCTTGCACTCCACCCGCGAGCAGCTCAATGCGCTCTTGTGGGATGGACGCACGTGGCGATCCCTGGGATCGGGGACCAATGGAGCCCCGTACGCTTCCGCGGAGTACCGAGGCTCGCTCTATGTCGGCGGTTCCTTCTCAAGGGCGGGAGGCAAGAGCGCCTTCGGGATCGCCCGCTGGAACGGCCTGACCTCCCCGGCGGCACAGACACCCGCGCTCTCGGCAGGACGCCCGAATCCATTTTCCGGCGCGGCCGACTTCTCCTACGATCTGAGGCGTGACTCCGATGTTCGCATCACCGTGCACGACGCTCAAGGAAGGCTGGTCGTGTTCCTCTTCGCGGGTCCCCAGCCCGCCGGGACGCACCTGATACACTGGGACGGTCGCGACCGACTCGGAAGAATGGCGTCCGCCGGAATCTACTTCGTATCGATCGAGGACAAGAACGGAGCCGTTTCCTCCCGAAAAATCGTCCGCTTGAGATAGCCATCACAAGAGGAGGTTCACCATTTCCACAACTGCAAGGGCGCTGGAAACCTGGCCGGAGCTCAAGCTCAGCGCGTGGGAGGACACACGCGCCACGCTCCACATGTGGACGCAGATCGTCGGGAAGATCTGCCTCGCGCTGACCCCGCTCACGAATCACTGGTGGAACGTCACCTTTCATTTCACGGCGCGCGGCCTCTCGACCCCCGCGATGACCGTGGGCGGCCGGACCCTGCGGATGACGTTCGATTTCGTGGCGCATCAGCTCGTGTTCCAGACCTCGGATGGCGTGATCAGGACAATCCCGCTCGAGCCGCGAACCGTCGCCGAGTTCTACGAACGGGTGATGGCCGTCTTGCGCGAGCTCGGAATCCAGGTGCACATCTGGACCATGCCGGTCGAGATTCCGGACCCGGTCCGCTTCGAGAAGGACGTCACCCACCACACGTACGACGCGGACGCGGCAACCGCCTTCTGGCGCGCCCTGCTCGCCATGAAGCCCGTGTTCGAGAGCTTTCGATGCGCCTTCATCGGAAAGTGCAGCCCGCTCCATTTCTTCTGGGGAGGCTTCGATCTCGCGGTCACGAGGTTCAATGGAAAGCGGGCACCCGAGCGGCCGGGAGCCGACGCGATGAACCGGGAGGCCTATTCTCACGAGGTGATCAGCCACGGATTCTGGCCCGGCAGGTTGCCGCTGGACGCCTCCTTCTACGCGTACGCGGCGCCCGAGCCGCCCGGACTCAAGGAGGCGAAGGTCCAGCCCGCGGCCGCGTACTACGACGACAAGGTGTGGAACGAGTTCTTTCTTCCCTACGAAGCAGTTCGCACCGCCCGAAACCCGGCCGACGAGCTGACGGCGTTCCTGAACTCGACGTACGAAGCCGCCGCCACGCTCGCGGGATGGAGCCGGACGGAGCTGGAACGGAGGTAGATCGATGGAAGCCGCGACGTGCGCGCATCTCGAGCAGATCAAGAATGTCAAATTGCCCAAGAAGCGCGAATGTGAGGAGTGCGTCCGGATCGGCTCGGACTGGGTGCACCTTCGCACCTGTCAGACGTGCGGCATGACGCTTTGCTGCGACTCCTCGCCGAACAAGCACGCCAGCAAGCACGCCCGGAAGAGCACGCATCCGGTGGTCGCGTCGGGGGAGCCCGGCGAGCGCTGGCTCTATTGCTATCCGGACGAGGCGTTTATCGAATACTGACAGCAAGTTAGAGCCGCAACATCGTGTAGTGCCGCAACGCATCCGGCTCCTCGCCGCACACGCTCTTCAACAACGCATTCCATCCCGTCGATAAGTCCACGGTACGGGTACGGGCTCCGCTCCGTAGCGCGGCGCCCGCGTTCTCCAAGGGAATGGAGACCCTCACGTGGGCCTTGTCGAAGCCGTCGCCAGAATCCCGGCCTTCCTCGGGAGCCTCGTCGGTGAAGATCTGCAGCGAAGCATCACCCGCGAGTACCACAAGGCACTCCAGTCGGGCTGGCATCACTTCCCGGCGTTCGTCAGCCTTCCGAATCCCTGCGGTCTCGGCCTTCCGGAGCGGGTCGTCGAGCTCCTTCTGGCGCGGCTTTCGTACGCACCCGGCTCCCGCGTCCTGGACGTGGGCTATGCGAACAGCATGATCTGTCACCGGGATCTGATCCGGTCGCTTCCCGCCCCGCGCCACCTCACCGGCATCGACATGGCCGACCCCGTGTTCGACGCCGGAGAGCTCTACTCCGAGACCGTGCGCGGCGACATCTGTGACACCGAGTTTCCCGACGGCGTGTTCGATCTGGTGTGGTGCATCTCGTCGCTGGAGCACATCGGAATGGACAACTCGGGCTACGCGGGCGCGTCCTTTGCCGGAGCGCCCACGGCGGAGCGTGCGCTCTCGGAGATGATGCGCATCACGCGCCCCGGAGGCTCCCTCCTGGTCACCGTGCCCTTCGGCGCCTACGAGAACCACGGCTGGTTCCGGAACTTCGACGAGGAAACGCTCGAGAAGCTCCTCGAGCCGGTGCGCCTCCAGGCAACCATCCACGAGCTCTACTTCGGACACTCGCACGTCGCGGGATGGTCGCGGGCCGACGCCCACGAGCTGGCCGGCACCGGATATCTGGATCAGGGAAACGCCGGCGCGGCGGGCCTGGCGGCGCTGCTCATCGAAAAGGATTCTTCAGGCTGGCAGTAGCCCTCTGGCGTATCCTTCTCGGATGCGCTCCCGCACCTCCTTCATCTTCGATCTCGACGGCACCCTCGTGGACAGCGTGTATCAGCACGTGCTCGCCTGGCACGAGGCGATCCGCGCCGAGGGGATCGATCTCGCCGTCTGGCGAATCCACCGAAAGATCGGCATGAGCGGGGGACTGTTCGCGAACATGCTTCTGCGGGAGATCGGAGTGGAGCTTGCGCCCGATCGGATCGAGAGGATCCAGCGGGGGCACACGGACGCCTACAAACGCGTGGCGAGCACCGTCGCTCCGCTACCCGGCGCTCGCGAGCTGCTCCAGGCGCTGACGAAGAACGGCGTTCCCTGGGCCATCGCCACCAGCGGACATATGGAGTCGGCGGCCCGGACGATCCAGGCGCTCGGCCTGGATCTGAAGCAGACCGTGCTGGTGACGCACGACGACGTGAAGCACGCCAAGCCCGATCCGGACCTTTTTTTCGCGGCCGCGGACAAGCTGAGCGTTCCCGTGGAGACGACCTCCGTCGTCGGGGACAGCGTGTGGGACATGCTCGCCGCGCAGCGGGCGCGAGCGTTGGGGATCGGGCTTCTGTCGGGAGGCTACGGGCCCGAGGAGCTGGAGCGCGCGGGAGCGTATCGCGTGTACGCGGATCCCCAGGATCTCCTGGACCACCTCGACGAGGTCGGCGGAAGGCCGTAGCGTCTCTAGAGGTTCGTCACGTATTCCAGCGAGGCGGTCCGCTCGTCGAACAAAGGCGTCAATCCGTTCGCGTACTTGAAGTGCCGGTAGTTGCCCCGGAGCACGATCGCCTGGTGCGGCGCGAATTCCCAGCGTGTCTCCACCCGCGGCGCTACGTCGTAGTCGGTGCCGGAATTCCCGTTGCGTGAGCGCATGAACTGCACTTGTGCGTTCGTCAGAACCCGCGAGCGGAACGCATTCCAGGTGAACCCCGGCCCGACCGAGCTCACCTCGCTCACGCTGACATCGAAATCGGTCCGGGAATAGTTCCCCGAAATCGTGACCGTCCAGGGTGGGGAGATTCCCAGCGCCCAGTTCGCGAACAGCGTGAGGCTCTCCGTGTTGTTGGGGGTCCCTCCGGACCGGTTCTTGGAGTTCTGAAGCATCGCCGAGCACGAGACGGAGTGCTGGATGCCGGCGTAATTCCAGGTCGTATGCGGCGAGATGGCGTACAGCCGCGTCGTGTTGCGCGAGCCCTGGAGCAGGGAGTCCGTGCCGTCCGACTCGCTGGTGTAGATGGAGAACTGCGCATCGGTCCCGAAGCGCATCGCCGGCTGCCAGGAGCCGTTCACTCCGTAGCTCCTTCGGCGCGTATCCGCGATCGCGGCGGTATTGATGCCCTCGTTCTGAAGCCCCGCGGTTCCATCGAGCGACAGCTTCCCCTTCAGCATCTGAACGCGCGCGTTCGCTCCCAGCTCCAGCCGGTCCCCGGTGATGCCGGTGTTCCCGAGCGTCTTGAATCCGCCGTTCAGGTACTCGGCTTTGATGCCCATGTGCGAGAGCGCCGTTTCATGGAACAGCTGAAGTCCCAGGGCATGCCCATCCAGAGGGGATGCGTCGGATCGACGGTCGCGATCGTACCTGGACAACGCCGTCTCGAGCTGAGCACGCACATGGCGCACCGGCATCACGCCTTGGAATCGGGCCGAATAGACCGTGTTCGCCTCCGGGGTGATCGCGAGCGTGCTCTCGATGCCCCCCAGAGATCCCGCGTCATCCGTCGCGCGCAGGACCGAAACCTCGACCGAATTGGCGGCCGGATCCCCGTACCCGATTCGTCCCGCGGTCATGCTGCGGGCGAATTGCGGACTCGCCGGATACTCCAGGGTAGGCACAATCGCCTTTCGCGCGCGTCCGGATGCGAATCCAAGGCGCCAGCGTTTGGGATGGAGCTCGAACCCGCCTCCGAGAAGCGTCGCGTCGGCGAGCGTGTAGTTGGAGAACTGGGGCGCGAGGTTTCCGGCCGTGAGTCCGGCCCATTGCCACCGAGGAGAGACGGCCAGCTGGTTGATGTTCTGCCGGTAACTCACCTGGTCTCCGGACACGAGCGCCGAGACCGGCACTTGAATCCGATCGCCGACCACGCCCACGGTCAGACCCGTCACGACCCTCGCGCTCTGGTCCGGTCGCGTGGGGGCGCCCGAGCCGTCGCGGCTGTAGGTCTCCCCCGAGAGCGATGCGCTTCCGTGAAGCTTTGCCCAGTTCGGTCCGACCCCCACCGGTTGCACCGTGGGCGCGACCGCGGTCGGCGTCGCCTCCATGGGAGCGCCGTCGGATGGGACGGCCTCGGGCACCGTCGGCACGACCGCGGTCGAATCCGGAGCGGCGCTGGAAGCCGTGTCCGCGAACGCCGGGGTCATGGATGTCGGCGAGCCCGGGGCCGCGGGAGCTTGCGCAAGGCGGGGATCCAGGTTCGATTTCATTCGCAGCCCCGAGGCGCTTCGCACCGCCGCTCCGTCGCCGGGGCGCCACAGAGAGACCAGCGCATGGATCAGATTGTCGGCGAAGTTCGCGCCGCCGTTCTCGGGATCCTTCTGCTCCGAGGCGCGTGCGCCCCCTGGGACGGGTTCGTCACGCGCGTCCCCGAACGTCCCCAACCGGTCGTCCGTGAGTGTCGAGCCGGTCCGCGACTCACGGAGCTTCGCGGCGCGCACCGGATCCGACACCCACGTGAAGGTGTAGACGCGACTCTTGCCGTCATTCTCCCCGAAGGTGATCACCGGGCCCTTGCCAAAGTCGATGATGGTGAAGCTGGGGCTTGGCATCCCTCCCCTGCCGACCGGTGGAGCGCCGAAGGACCTGAGACCGGTCCCGGACCCGAGGCCGCCCAGGGGAAACGCTGCCTGGACGCGCCAGGCGTACGTCCTCCCCTCGACGAGCAGAGGTGCGGAGGCGGGGTAGGGAATGGCGCTCGTCTTGTTGAAGAGAGCTTCGTAGATCGGCCGGTTGGCCTCGATGGCCTGCGGAGCGGTCTGGCCGGGCAGCATCTCGACGAGCCGGAACCAGTGCGGCAGCTGGAGGCCGACCTGCGACATGACGGGAGTCCACTGGAAGACCGGCAGCGGGACGGAGACAATGCTTCCGTTCTCGGGAAAGACCAGCGTGGGTGGCTTTGGATAGAACACGATGTAGGTCGTGCACGTCTGGAGCGAGCCGATCGGCACCCCGCTCGCGGTCCGTACGTTGGTGAAATCGGCGCAGATGTTGTAGCTGCCGTCCGGAAGCCGGCCGGTTTCGTCGACCGACTTGCGAACGTCTCCCTGGAGCACCATGCGGGACCAATCGGTGATCAGGTTGGTCGGATACACGACGTAGCCGGCACCGTAGGTGCGTGGGAGAGGAGGCGTGCTTCCCACGAGCACTCCACCTCGCAGGATGCTGATCTGAAGATCCGCAAGGACGGGCTCGTTCGAGGAATTGGAGACGGCCAGCGTGATGAACGTGTTCGAGGATCTCCAGGTGGAGGGGTACGGCGGAGGGAGGAGCGAGACCCTCCCGACGGTAGCGCTGAAGGAGCTCTGCGCGCGCGCCGTTCCGCCGCCGAGCAGCAGAAGGGTCCCGAGAAGGAGCAGGAAGGCAAAACGGAAACGAGAGCCGAAGCTCATGAGACCCCCCATCGGTTACCGAATGAGCCGCGGTTGTGATTCCGGCGGCAGCTGAAGCTGTTGTTTCTCGATCATTCTCAGGATCGAGGTCGAGGCGCGCCCCTCGTTGTTTCCGGGCTGGGCATCGTTCGCAACCGAGGCGGTCGCGACTGCCATGAGCGTCGATCCCGAAGGCGTCGTGACCGGCCACATCAAGGACATCATCCCGCCGGGCGCGATGGAGACCGGGAACTCGCGGCGCGCCGACTCGGCGCCATCCACCTGGAGCACGCCTGTCACGGTTCCGCTGGCGGCGGCCGACCCCACATTCTGAACCCGAATCGTGATCGTCAATGCGTCCCCGGCCTTCGGCATGGCCGGCGCGTACGTGATGTCGGCAGGCGTGATCTGGAGGTCCGGACGCGCAAGGGTCGCCATCATCAGCGTTCCTCCCAGGGGCGCCATCTTGGTCTCCGGATTCGCGACGATCCCAGGCTGCTTCATGAGCGTCGGTGCCACGAGCGTTGCCGTGAAACCGGCCGTGACGTCGCGGGTGGCCTCGGTGGTCTGCCCGAGCACGGTGGCGCGGCAGAGAAGGACGTGCCTGCCGGCAGCCGGGGTCCACCGCGGGAAGCCGGTGAAGATGAAGTCCTTTCCCGCCACGATGTCGCCGGTCGCTTCACCGATCTTCACCTGATCGGCGAAGAGCTCGACACGAACCCCCTTCGCGTCGGCGGTGCCCGGGTTCATCGCGCGGACCGAGAGCTCGACCGATTGGCCCGCGGCGGGCGCGACGGGATTCAGGCGCACATCCGCGGCGGTCACGAGGAGCCGCGGCATGGAGAAGGAGGCGCGGCCGATGAGCGACGCGACGCCCATCCGCGCGGCGCCCTTGGTTCCGATCTCGATGGGCTTCGAGGCCGAGCCGCTCCGATCCGCCCAGCTCACCACGACGCGCACGTCGTAGCGTCCCTGCTTGGCCTTCCAGGCCTTGAATCCGGAGGCGACCACGGGCTGCGCGACCGGCACGTCCACGCTCGCCTCACCCAGCTTCTCGTCCCCGACGTACGCCTCGACCTTGACCTTGTTGGCGGGCACCCGCTCCGAGTTGAAGAGACGGACCGAGAGCGCCATGTCGGCGCCGGGCTGGGGAGGATAGGGGGTCAGGAGGATGCTGTTGGCGGTGACTCCGAGGAGGGAGGTCATGCCGCTGCCGAGCTTCCCTCGAGTCATCATCGCGAGCGATCGCGTCTGGATCGGGGTCCCCGTGGACGCCGGAGGCGTCATGATGAGCGGCAACAGCATCCGGGTCTGCGTCATCCCGCCCGCCGTCATCGGGGAACCCGTGGACGCGATGCCTCCCGAGCCCTTCCCGACCAGCACCGACCTCGTCATCGCCCCGGCTCCGGGAGCCGGCGGGATGCCGGGCTTCATCGCGGAGGGGCTCACGGTGATCCGGTCCGCCGCGGTGGACGTGAGCGGGCGTCCGCCGGGGCCCGTGCCGGCGAGCTGGATCTCCACGGGGAAGGTTCCTGCCTTCGAAGGGGTCCACTGGTCGAAGGTCACGGTGCGGCGCTGGTGTGGAAACAGAACGCCGAGATTCCTGGTCGCCACGACCTTGTTCTCGATCTTCAGCGTCCCGCGCACGTCGTTGAAATTGTGGTTGAAGGGATTCGTGACGGTGAAGGCGAGGCTATAGGGCTGCGGTCCGGAGGGCGCGGGGGCGGCCGTCATGGCCTGGGAGGTCGAGTGCGTCCCGCCTCCACCGCCCACGCTGCCCATCGGCGTGCCGCCGCCCACGCCGCCGACGGTGCCTGTCCCGCCCGTGCCCGCACCGCCGAGGACGTGGACGCCGCTCCCACCGCCGGTGCTCATCATCGGTGTGCTGGTGGGTGTTCCCCCGCCCATCCCGGACATCATGACGACGGGCATGGAGCGCACGGCCTCGATCTTCAGGAATCCCGGAGCGGTCGTGGTCGTAAGCACGCCCTGCATCGCGCCGAGGCGGCCGGGGTTGACCCGGATGCCTCCCATTCCACCCCCGCCTCCACCTCCGCCGCCCCCCGACGGCGCCGGCGATACCATCACGTCGCCGAATTCCATCCGATTGTTGCTCTGGGCTCCCTCGTTGTCGCAGTAGGCCTCCAGGATCACGTTCTGGTGATTGCCCGGATGGGAAGGGGTCCAGGGAACGTTGATCGTCGAGGTGCCGCTGGGCCCGATGACGCCCGGCGTGGAGTTCGCGAGGTCGGTGGTTCCGTTCTCGCGAAGGTAGAGGACGACGTTCGTGGCGGAAGCAGCGCCGTTGTTCACCACCGTGAACGTGAGGGGCGTGACGACCCCCGTGACGATCGCATCCACCGGCTCGAACCCGGATATGGCGAGGTCCGCGGTGTTGGAGGGCGTCGGGGGAGAAGGCGCGCCGCCGCCACCTCCGCCGTCGAAGGTCTGGGATCCGCTGCTGCCGCTGCTCTCGGATCCGCCGCCGCTCACGAAATTCTCCGCGGTCTTGGCGATCCAGGCGTCGAGCATTCCAAAGAGCGCCGCCTGGAGCTTCTCCTTCACCGCGCCCGCAACCCCCTTCGCGCCTCCCGGCTGTGACGCGAGCTGCGTGGCAATCTCGCCCGCGCCCGTCGATGCCGCGGCGGCCACGAGGGAGGTCTTGAGGTGGGAGAGGAGCGTGTAGGAGAGCTTGGGCTCGCCCGGCTTCCCCAGGTCCTTGCTGCCGCCCAGAAGGCCGAAGTGGCTTTCCACGCGCCCGTACCACCAGCGCATCTCCTTCGAATCCGCGCCCGGCGTGTTCCACATGCGCGTGAGCTCGGATGCGCGCTCGGACCACTTCCACTGAGGCAGCTCCGAGAGCGTCTTGGAAGAAGGCGGATCCGGCTCGCCCTTCGCGCGGTCCATCGCCGTTCGCCAGAGGATTCCCGCGAAGGAGGACTCGACTCCCTGGTTCGTGCGGAGGTCGCTCAGGTTGTTGAAGGTCTGGGTGTAGTACTTGGACTGATCCTGCTCGGTGCCCGCCGCCGTGGAATATCCGGTTCCGATGAGGAGAAGCTTTCCGGGGAAGTCCGCCTGGAGCTTCGACACCAGATCGGGGAACCGATCCACCGCGTCCGCGCTGACGCTTCCGGGGAACCATTCCAGCGACACCACGTCCACGGCCGCCGAGCCCAGGACCGCGCCGAGATAGCCGCGCAGCGATTCGTACGCCTGCTGATAGCTCTCGTCCGTGAGCGCGACGTTCACGATGGCGCCGAACCGGATCAGCTCGTAGTCGAAGGACGCGCTGACGAGGACCGGCGTGGCCTGGAGCGAGGTTCCCGCGAGCGCCGTCTGCTCCGATGCGTGGAGCTTCTCGACCGTCGCCTTGAGGATCTCGGCCGCCTTTGCCGCCTCGATGGGTCCGTGGGTCGCGGGGTGATTCAGCGGCCGCTCCAGCTGGTAGAGCATGATCTGCGAATAGGCCTGGGCGTCTCCCGCCTTCCCCGTGAGCTCGACGGTCTTCGCGGCGAAGGACCCCACCCGGTCCGGAAAGTCGCCGGGCAACGCCTCGCCCTGGGTTGCGCCGATCAGGATCGGGGCGAGGCGGACGTTGTTCGCCTTCGCCCAGACGCAGAGCTTGGCGAGACGGCCGGCGCCCTTGTCCCCCAGCTCCTTCACCTCGACCGGGAACTGGATGACGTTGAACCCCGCGGCCTTCAGATACTTGTCATAGAGCTTCTGGACCGAGGCGACCGCGTCGTCGGGGCTTGCACTGGAGGAGAGGCCGTCGAGATCCAGCCCGACTCCGAAGATGGGGAGGAGTCCGGTCGCGCTCACCGGCGAGGCGGACTCTGTTGGAGATTGGGCCGCCGGAGCCGGAGCTGCCGCCGCCTCTCCCTCGGCTCGTGCCCATCCCGGGGCCACCGCGGACGCGAGAAGGGCGGCGAGGGTCAGGGTCTTCGCGATCGTGGACCGCGGGCGAAGGAGAAGTGCTGTGGCTGGCATGATCCGTTCCTCCAGGGAGCCACGCGCCTCTAGGGCGCGTCCGGCTCCGATCGATTGACGCCGAGCGTGATCGCGATGGTGGTCAGGTCGCCGAAATCGGGCCTCCGGCCTGCGCTGATGGGCACGGCCGCGCGTACTTCGTCCTTGTAGCCGTCCCAGTAGAGGTCCACCCACTCCGGGCGGAGCATGTTCTCGAAGATGGCGGCATAGTCCGACTTGCTGCGCGCGTTGTAGCCGGTGAAGTAGTCGGCGTATGCGAGCGGAAGGAGATAGGGCTTGGGCCCGGCCTCGTTCACGCCCGTGACGCTGGAGAGCGGGCGCCCGTTCAGGCCCGCGAAGCAGAGCGTGTTGTAGAGCTGCGCCACGGGGCTGGTGGAGACACGGAACAGCGTCGCGTCGTTCGCCTGGAGCGCGGCCATGAACCGGGGAAGCCCCATGTGCCGGGCGTACTCCGAGAACGTGAGCGCCAGGATGTACTCGTCGTGCACGATGAACCGGGGCGGAAGGTCCCGAATACGGTAATAGGCGTAGCCGGTATCGGCGGGCACGTCGCCTCCCGAAGGCGAGAGCTCGCGGATGCCGGCTCTCCGGAGCTGGTTGTAGAGCCAGACGTCCGGGGAGGGCGCGGTCACGCTGGTATAGCAGGGGAGCGTGTCGCCGACGCCGGTGCCCTCGGGATGCAGGGCCTTCTCGACGTAGACCACGTCGTTGTTGGCGAACCAGTCGAACATCTCCTGCCGCCGGCCCGCGTGAACGACCAGGCGGAGGGTGTTGGCGATTCCCTCCTGGTAGGTGGCGGCCAGATTGGGGATGGCTTCCACGCCATAGTGCGTGCCGTCGGCGCCGTAGTGATAGGACCTGCTGCTCATCCAGAACATGTGCGCGCGTCCATCGGAGCGGTCCTGCGTGTGCACCAGCTCGTGGATGAACGTGCTGGTCGCCCAGTTCAGATCTCCGTTGAAGACCGCCTGCCCCAGGGCCATCTGCCCGGCCCAGGCATCTCTTCTCGCGGGAACGGCCTGGTGCAGCTCACGCGCGCACCGCTCGCGGCTGTCGTCACCGGTGGCCATGTTGGAGGCGCAGGGCCACGCGTGACCGTGACCGTCGGTGCAGGCATCCCACTTCCGGTACGCGCCGCGGTTCATCGCGGTACCGGTGTCGTCCAGAAGCATGATGATGACGGGCTTGTTCAGCACCTTGATGATCTGCGCCGCCACGTACTGAAGATTCCCATCGCCGCCATGGCCGGGCTCTTGAAGGAGGGCCCGGACCATGTTCTTGAGACCGGGAATGTTGGGATTGGACCAGAAGGCGCCCGTCTCGGTGCCTCCCCAGATGCCGATGTTGTCCAGGACCGCCGGCGCACGCGCGGTGTCGTTCGGCGCGGCCACGTACCGGAACGAGACCTTGTTGCGCAGATAGGTCCGATCCTCGGTGGGCTGCGCGCCCGCGGAGACCGGCACGACCAGCGCGATGAGCCCCAGCCAGAACGGAGCGAATCTCCTCACGACGGGCACGAGCGGCATCCTGAAATTCCTCCGGACAAGAAACGTCGGCGCCTCCTAGTGGTCCGGGGTCGATGAATTGACGCCCAGCGCGATCGCGATGTCGGTGAGGTTTCCGAACTGGGGCGTGTGCGTGGCGTCCATGGGCACGGCCAGGCGCACGTTGTCCTTGTACCCATCCCAGTAGAGGTCCACCCACTCGCGCGGGAGCATGTTCTCGAAGATGGACGCGTAGTCCGCCTTGGAGGCGGACCGGTACGCGGTGAAGTAGTCGGCGTACGCCAGCGGGATCAGATACGGCTTGGGGCCCGCCTCGTTCACGCCCATGACGCTCGAGAGCGCCCGGCCATCGAGACCGGCCCGGCAGAGCGTGTTGTAGAGCTGCGCGATGGGGCTGGTCGAGACGCGGAAGATGGTCGCGTCGTTCGTCTTCAGCGCGTTCAGGAATTTCTGCAGTCCCAGGTGACGCGCGTACTCGGAGAAGACCAGCGCGATGATATTCTCGTTGTGCACGATGAAGCGGGGCGGGAGGTCCCGGATCCGGAAATAGTTGTACCCAGGATGCGGATTCGGAGTGCGCGTCACCTCACGCACGCCCGCGGTGTGAAGCTGGTTGTAGAGCCAGACGTCCTCCGAAGGGGTCGTCACGACCGTCCAGCACGGGGCGGCGCCGGGGCCGGTGCCCGGCGGGTGGGTCGGAAGCGCCCTCTCGACCATCATGACGCCGTTGTTCGTGAACCAGTTGAAGCTGCTCTGCTGAGACGGGAAATCGACGGTCATCATGACGGCGTTCGCGATCCCCTCCTGGTACGTGGCCGCCAGGTTCGGGACCGCCTCGATGGTGTAGTGGTCGCCGTCCTGGCCGTAGTGATACGACGTACCGCTCACGATGAACTGATGGGCTCGTGAATCGGAGCGGTCCTGCGTGTGCACCAGCTCGTGCACGAAGGTCCCGATCGGGTTTCCCGCGGTTCCGCCGTTGAACGCGGTCTGCCCCAGCGTCATGCCTCCCGCCCAGGTCGCGTCCAGGCGCGTCGGTGCGGTTCCGCCGGTCGAGCGGGCGCATTGTTCCCGCTGGTCGTCCGTCGTGGAGCTGTTCGAGGCGCAGGGCCAGGCCCGCCCGTGTCCGTTATCGCAGGCGTCCCATTGATCCATGGCGGCCTGGGTGAGGGGGGGCCCCGTGTCGTCCAGGAGCGTGATCCTCACGGGGCGATCGAGGATTCCCACGACCGATGCCACGACGTGCTGGAGATTGGCGTCGCCGCCGCGGCCGGGCTCGCGCAGGAGCGCACGCACGAGGCCCTGAAGACCCGCGACGCTTCCATTCGTCCAGAAGCCCCCTGATTCCGTCCCGGCCCCGACCGCCGCATTGTCCAGCACGGCGGGCGTCGCGGTGATTGTGTTCGGCGTCGCCACATACCGGAACGAGAGCTTCGTTCTCAGGTAATCGCGATCGTTGGCTCCCGCCGTCGAGGCCATGAGGAGAAGCGCAGGCACGAGGGCTGCCGCACACGGCCAGAACCTCATTCGAATGGATCGACGAACCATCTCAGCTACCTCCCGGGTGCTGCTCCGAACCCTAGGGGATCCGGGGTGGATGTCGTGACCCCGAGCGCGGTCGCGATGTCGGTCAGATGCTCGCGCCGCGGAGGCATTGTGGGGCCGAGAGGCGCCGCGAGGCGGACCCGGGCCTTGTACCAATCCCAGTACAGGTCGACCCACTCCTGGGGCAGCATGTTCTCGAAGATGCTGGCGTAGTCCGCCTTCGTGGTGGCGTTGTACGACGTGAAGTAGTCCGCGTACGCGAGCGGGATCAGCCACGGTTTCGGCCCGTCGTCGGGTCTGCCCGAAAGGCCGCCGGGAGGCATGAAGGTGTGCTGAGGACGTGCTCCGAGTCCCGCGCGACCGAGCGCGTCATAGAGCACGGCGATGGAGCTGGCGCAGGTCCGGAAGAGCGTCGCGTCGTTCGCCTTCAAGGCGTCGAGGAACTTCTGAAGTCCCAGATGCTGCGCGTATGCCGAGAACACGAGACCGATGATGAACTCGTTGTGCACGATGAACCGCGGGGGCAGATCCCGGACGCTGAAGTACCCGTAGCCGGGATAGGGGTCGTCGCGCAGGTGCAGCTCGCGCACGCCCGCGGCGTGGAGCTGGTTGTAGAGCCAGATGTCCGGAGACGGAGACGTGACGTCCGTCCAGCAGGGGGCCGGGCCGGCCCCCGTTCCCGGAGCGAGCAGGGTCTTTTCCACCAGCAGGACGTCGTTCCGCGAGAACCAGGCGAACAGGCTGTCCTGAGATGCGGTATCGACAATCATCATGACCGCGTCCGCGATTCCCTCCTGGTAGGTCGCCGCCAGATTCGGCATCGCCTCGTGGTAGTAGTGACGTCCGTCGGAGCCGTAGTTGTAGGAATGCTGGCTCACCGTGAACATGTGCGCGTCACCGCTCGAACGGTCCTGCGTGTGCACCAGCTCGTGCACGAACGTGCCGAGCGGATTGCCGGCATTTCCGGCATCGAACGCGCCCTGGCCCAGCGTCATCGATCCTGCCCACGACGCGTCCCTCCGGGGAGGTGCTGCCACATGCATTGCCTCAGCGCATTGCGCGCGCTGGTCGTCCTGGGTGGACGCGTTCCGCGCGCAGGGCCAGGCACGCTGGCCGGTCTGGTCGGGACACGCCTCCCATTGACGGTAGGCACGGGTGGTGAGCGGCGCGGCTTTGTCGTCCAGGAGCCGTACCATCACGGGCCGGTCCAGGATCTTGAGCACGCTCGCCACCACGCTCTGGAGCTGGACGTTTCCGCCGCGGGCCGGCTCCCGCAAGAGGGAGCGCACGAGATTCTGGAGCCCGGAGATGTTCCGGTTGGTCCAGAAAGCACCGGTTTCCGTGCCGGAAGCGATGGCGTTGTTGTCGAGCACCGCCGGCGTCGATGTTGTATCGTTCGGCTGAGCGATGTAACGGAACGACAGCTTCGTCTTCAGATAATCGCGGTCCGTGGCGCCCGCCGCGGAGGCGGTGAAGAGAAGTGCCCCCACGATCGCTGGCGCGAGAAAACGATAGGTTCTCATCGGCTCCTCCTCAACCAGCTGTGGGAAGGTCGTCCACGAAGAGAATCGCGTCACTCGCGGTCTTCCGACCCGAGGTGAGGACCCGATTGCCCTTCAGCCGCCAGTCGATCTGATAGTCGTAATTCACGGTGTCCGCGGGCAGGATGAAATCGATCTTCTCGGAGAGCTGTCCCTTGCTCGCGTTCAGCGTCACCGTCTTCACCTGCTCCGTGTCGCCCAGCTTGTAGAAGAGCTTCACCGTGATGGAGCGCACGCCGGCCGTCGCGATGACGTCGGGATCGGCCTGCAGATCCACGGTGTGCTTCTGGAAGGGAGGCGCCAGGTTGATCGCGCCCGCGTTGGCCTTCTTCCACGGCTGAATCTGTTCCTTGCCGCCGAAGAAGCTCCAGGTGGTCTGGTATTCGTAGTTCATCCACTGGCGGCGGTCGGAGTCGTTCTTCCAGCCGTAGAGCAGCTTGAAGGCATTTCCCTCCGAATTGAAGTTCTTGCGGTCGATCCGCACCTCGTCCTGCGTCTCGTCGCCGGCCTGATGCTTCTTCCGCATCTGGACGGTGGCGAAATTGATGTAGTCGCCGAAATCCTTGGCGTTCATCCCATCCACGAAGACCACCAGCTCGCGCTGCTTGTAGAGGGGATCGTCCAGGTTGACCTGGCGGAAATTGTCCCCGTCCTTCATGAGGCTTCGCATGTCGCCGATGTTCTCGTCGAAGCGAAGCGTCAGGTTGTCGGTCGTGTACTTGTTGAGGTCGATCTTGAAGATGCCGCGCTGATGCACGCTCTTCATCTCGAAGGAGGCGAGCACGGCAAAGCCCGGAACCGATTCTTCCTGCCGCTGCGCCACGGGCTGCGAGCCCGCGCCGGGAGCGTCATCCGGACGGGCCCGGTCGGCGTAGGTGGGGGCCAAGGACACGGGGCGAGGACGATATCCGAGCGGCCGGTCCGCTGTGGTCGCTGCCGCCGTTCCCGTTGCGGGGGCCGCGCCGGCCGTCGTGGCGGTCCCGCCCGTCTCGGCCGTTGTGCCGGAGGCTCCCGATGCCGCCGCGCGCCTGCGCTCCGCATCCGTCCGATTCTCTTCGCGGATGGCGCGGTTGTCGGTGCGGATCCGCTCGTTTTCTTGCTGCGCCGACGCGCGATTGGCCGCGAGCATCGTGGTGGCGCGATCCAGCATGCTGGGCTGGCCCCCCGTGCCCGCGAGGCTCGAGAGGTCCGGCGAGCCCGTGCCGTTCATGGGAGAGAACATGATGTCGGAGATCTTGTTGTAGGCAGTGGTGATCAGAGCATCCAGCTTCTCGTCGCTGCCGACCTGCGTCAGCTTGATCGCGCCCTCGCGCTTCAGGTCGTCGAAGGCGCCCTTGATCTCCGCCGCGAGGTACTGGGTCGCCACCCCCACGGCGAAAGCCTTGTGCTCGTAGATCTGATCGAAATTGGCCTCGATGAGCGCGCGATGCGGCGATCGGTAGCCGCTCATGTCCATCTCGAAGGTGAAGCTGATGTCGGGCGTCGGCGTCTGGAAGGACTCCCAGAGGATCTTCGCCCCGAGCTTGGTGAGCTGCATGGACACGGCCGCCTTCTCCCCATCCAGGAGCGGCGCGTTTCCCAGCCCCACCACCTGCTTGGTCAGGTTCCCGCTCGTGTCCTTGAACGAGGAGACCAGTCCGAACTTGCCCGACTTGTAGACGACCGGGCCCATGAGCTTGGCTCCGGGCGTCGTACGCTGAAGCTCCCGCTGCGCCGCTGCGATCTGCTCCTTGGTGACGCTGAGCGCGACCACCGCGTGCACGATCCCGCCCCCTTCGCCCTCGCGCGCCTCGGCCTGATCCGCGCCCGAGCGCACGTTCTCCACGTAGCGGAGGAACGAGAACTGCGGCTTGCCGTTCGCGTCCATGGAAAGGTGGGGCTTGTCGTTCACGTAGTAATAGGCGAGCGGATCGTTCAGGTCGGGGAAGCAGATCAGCTCACCCGCCCGCACCGGCTTGTCGAGCAGGATCTGCTGCGCGGACACCGGCAGCGTCCAGGCGAACGCGATCCCGATCCCGAGAAGAACGGTCCCGAGTGTGATCTTGGTCTTGGCCCTCATTGCGGTTTCCCCCCTCCGAGGAGCTCGGCGAATTTGCTCAGCACTTTCTCCTTGGCGCTCGTGGCTGCGTCCAGTGCCGCCGACTTGGCCACGGCCTTCAGCTCCGGTTGCGAGATCATGTCCTTCGGGATCGCTGCGTAGATGTAGTCATCGCCCACCTTGGCGCTCCACGGCGTCGCCATCTTGCCTTCCGTCTTGTGATCCACCACCAGGCGATAGGCGTATCCGCGCGCGTCCCGGTCCATGAAGATCTTCCTGGAGACCAAAGGCTCGTTCTTGGCGGGAGAGATCGCGATGTTGTCCTCCATCTCGATTCCGAACTTGGGGTAATGGATCTGGACGGTGATCCGCGAGATGTTGCTCGCCTTCATGGCTTCCAGATCCCCTTCGATCTCGACGGTGCGGGGCATGATGGGGGCGGCCAGCGTGACACCCTCCCAGCTGCCCTTTTCCCATGGGGGACTCGGGGGCCACACATTGCCGCCGCGGAAGCTCCACTGCGCCTGGTATTCGTAGATGTCGGGATTCGTGTCCTCGCCGCGCGCGTACGTGAGGATGGCGTTGATCCCTTTCTCCTTCAGGTATTTCGAATCAATGGTGATGTGATCCTCGAAGGGGTTGCCAGAGGAGCGCTTCTTCCGCACGTTGACGGTGACGTAGTTCGCCTCCTGCTCGAACATGTCCTTGGCGTCGAGGTCGAGGATGAAGTCGATGTCGCGGTGCGCGTAGAAGGGATCGTTGAGATTGACCGCCGCGATGCACTTCGGGTTGTCGCGGATGCCGTCGTACCAGGTCGCCAGGTTCTCCGTGAGAGAAGCGGGGTATTTCACCGCGAGACGGGCGCTCAAGCTCAGCGTGAACGTTTTCTGCTGGAACGAGCTGACAAAGGACTGTTTCTTGTAGGTGTACCGCGTCCCGATCATGATGTTGGGGTTGTCCTTCTTCTCCTTGTCGCTCGCGGCCGCGGGCGCGGCCTGCTGCGGCGCCGCCGGCTCGCTCATCATGTTGATGAAGTACTGAAAGAAGGCTTCCCGGATCTTGGCGATCCGTTCGTCCGCGAGCGTCTCCTCCCACTGGAAATCGATCACCTTCGATTCGACCAGAGAATCGAAGTGCTTGTGCATCTCGTCATAGGAGTACGAGTACTCGGGCTTGATGCTCCACCAGCTGAAGATGAAAAAGCCCCCCGCGTTCGCGTCGACGCCGCTCGTCTTCCGCTTGTAGTCCGCGCCCAAGGAGTCGAAGTGGGTTTCAAGCTTGGACCAGTTGAAGACCACGCGGCCCTTGCATGCCGGGGCCAGAGCCGTGTACTTGAAATTCAGCTGGGTCGTGACGTCCGTGATGGACCGGGTCTTTTCGAAGGTCGCGGCGAGGAGCTGCGCTCCCTCGGGGCCGAGGCGTGCGGCAGCCGCCGCTTTGCCGCCGGGCACGAGGGGGGCCTTGCCCGAGGTGATGAGCTTGGGGGCCATCTTGTCGTCGGACAGGGTTCCCGAGATGATCTGAAACGAGCCTCCCCCCTCGGCGTCGCCCTCGAGAGGCACCGCGCCCGCGATGGTCGCCTTGGGGTCGTCCTCCTTGAGCTTCTTCTCGAGCTCCGCCCTCTGCTCCGCGGTCAGGCCCCACTCCACCAGAAAGTGCATGAGGCCGCCGTTCATGCCCCCTTGCTCGGCGCGCTTCTCGGTCGTGTACTTGAGGAACAGGAACTCCGGCGTGCCGTCCACCCGCTTCGATAGGCGCAGGTTCACGGGAAGGTAGTAGTAGATGTTGGTTTTCGTCCCGGGCTGGTCCCCGGCCTGGCCGATAAGTTCGACCGTCACGTCACCCGGAAGGACGTAGCTCTTCCGATTGTCGTCGTCCATCACGACCGCGAAGGCCTTGGGCGCGACCAGGGCGGCGAGCAACAGCAGCGCCGTCATGACTCCGCGCGGTCCGAACGCGTGCTTCTCCCACGTACGACCCGCATCGTTCTTCAACATGGATTCCTCCATCGGATTAGGATCCCTTTCCGGTCGCGCGAGGGGCGCCGATACATGCTCCTCGCCTCAGTCCCTTCACGGCAGTTCGTCCACGAAGATGAGTCCGCTTGTGTCGCGGCGCTTGTCGGTCAGCCGCTTGTTGCCCTCCATTTGCCAGGTCACCGCGTATTCGTAATCCGGCTGCCCCAGAGGCAGCGTGATCTGAACCTGCTTCTCCTCGATCGCTTCACCGGGGCGGACCACCATCTGCGGCCGGCGCCGCTCGCCGAAGAAGGGATAATCCAGCTGCACGATCACGGCGCGCACGCCTTTCGACTTGAGCGTCCCTTGGTCGCCCACGAGCTGAACCGTACGGCGCTCGTAGGGAGCGAAGAGGTCGATCATGGGCGCGCTGGTTTTCTTCCAATCACTCTCGAACGCCCCGCCGCCCTTGAAGCTCCATCGCGTCCGGTACACGTAGTCCAGCCAGCCCAGGCGGTCCTCATCCCCGTTCCAGCCGTATACCATCCGGAGGTCTTCGACCCCTTTCTTCACGGAGGCGCGATCGAGCACGACCTCGCGCAGGGTCTGCTCGCCGTTCTGGTGGTCCTTGCGCAGGGTCACCGTGACCGTGTTCACGTAGCTGTCGAAGTCGGGAAGCAGGGACGCGTCCACCGAGACGTGGACCTCGCGCTGCTGGAACGTGGGGTCGCCCAGGTTCACCGCGCGGAAATAGTGCGGGTCCTTGCCGTATTGCTTGTGGACGTCGCCCATCTGGAACGTCACGAAGCTGTGGCGCTCCACGCTCGAGCGATGGTTGAAGGAGAGCTGGCTCTTGCCCTCGCTCCGGAGCTCCTTCCTCTGATATCCCACCGAGGCGCCGAATCCGACGGTCTTTCGGGCGCCCATGGGCCCGTTCGGGCTGCCCATCTGGGAGAGCGCCTGCATCAGCCCTCCGCTCTGGTCGGGAGGGATGCGCTCCGGCTCCACCGGGCGGAACATGAGCTCGAGGAGCTTGCTGTACACGGTGTTGAGCAGCGCTTCCATGGAAGCGTCTGATCCGCTGGAGCGGAGATGGATGGCGTGGTTCTTGAACATCTCGTCGAATGCCAGGTCCACATCGGCTCCGATGAAGTAGACGGTGCCTCCCGCCTTGAACGCCTGGCTCTTCTTCACCTCGGACCAGTCGATCGTGAGATCGGCGTCGTAGGCTTCGGAAAGGCCCGCGAAGGTCATGTCGAAGACTAGCGAGACGTCCGGAGTGTTCATCTGGAAGCTCTGCATGAGAAGTGAAGCGTGCTCGGGATCGAGGTCGAAAGAGAGCGCGAGGCGGTTTCCCTCGAGGACGGGCGCGCGTCCGGTCGCGAGGACCGCGTGCTCCGTGGGCGCTCCAGCACCCGCCTCCGCGGTCGCCACCCCGGCCGAGGAGCTCTTCAGGACGGACGAAACCAGCGTGTAGCGGCCATCCTGGAACACGATCGGGCCGCGGATCACGATCTCGTCCTTCTTGTAGCGGTCCCGGAGCGCCTTCTGCGCGTCGCGGATCATGGTCTCGGGCGTGTCGAGGAGCACGAGGAAGGTGAGAATGCCTCCTCCCTTCGCCTCGGTGATCGTCGCGGACCGCGCGCTGTCCGCGGTGGCGTTCACCACGTACCGCACGTAGGAGAACTGGGGCCGGCCCTGATCGTCGGCCGCCAGCTTCGCGCTCGCGGGGAGGTAGACGTACTGGAGCGAGTCACGGGCGACGGGGAAGCACCAGAGCCCCGCAGCGCGCACGCCGCGGTCCATCAATACTTGTTGTGCGGTTGCGCCCCGGGGTACGGCAAGGACCGCCGCGGCGAGGAACAGGATCGTTGCGACGGATCGCGTCACGGGGCGACCCCCGGCGCTCCCGTCGTTCCGGTGCTGGGGGACCCCAGGGCTTCGGGCGGTGTGAGGAAGAGGTAATCCGAGTCCAGGATCTCGAGCTTGCCCCCCCTCGAGCCGTTCTTGGCGTGCCATGTCACCTTGTAGGCGACCTGGGAATCCTTGTCGAGAATCAGCGAGATCTTGGAGGTGGGCGTGGTGTCGGCCGCCCGCAGGGTCACCTTCTTCACGAGGCGCGGCTTCCCGGCCAGGATGGTCGCGAACTCCACGACCGCCGTCGCGATGCCGCGGTCAGCGAAGAGGGAACGGTCCGCTTCGATCTCCACCACGCGTTTGTCGAAGGGCGGGGTCAGGGAGAGTGCTGCGTCAGATCCCTTCGTCCACCGGTCCTGGCCCGCAGGCACCGAGATCGTCGGCCCGCCGCGCAGGCTCCAGCGAACCTGATACTCATATGCGGTCCAGTCCTGGCTGGTCATCCCGAGACGCGGGAAGGCGACGTTCTGGGTCGTCTTGCCCGCCTCGACATCGGCGCGGTTGAATAGGATCGCCTTCGTGTAAGGAGGCCGGTCCGGATAGCTCTTCCGGAAGTTCACCGTGACGAAGTTCAGCGCGTCCTGGAAGGAGTCGATGTAATCGCCGTCCACCTGGAAGTACACGGGGCGGAATTCGAAGTCGGGATCGGACAGGTTCACGACGCGAAAATAACGCGCGTCCTGACCCATTGCCTGATACAAGCCGCCCAGGTTCCCTGCGGTGTCCAGAGGCACCTTGATCGTCGATTTCTTGCTGAGGCTCAGGACGAACTTGTTCTGACGGATGTCCTTCCGGTTCTTCAACACGTACTGATTGTCGGTGAAGTACTTCGTGTCCTCGCTCCCGCCGAAGGTGCTGGAGAACCAGCCGCGTTCCTGGCGGCCCTGGAGCTGGTTCGCCTCGACCGCGGCCTCGCGCTGCGGATCGGCCGCCCATCCGGACTTGGAGTCGAACATCAGCTCCACGAGCTTGTCGGTCACGAGCTGAAGCACCCCGGCCATGTCGTCCGCTTTGATCCCGAGCCCCGCCGAGCGGTCGAGCACTTCGATCTTCAGCGAGCCGTCCCGCTGCAAATTATCGACGGCGCGCCGGAGCTGCGTCTTCGTGTAGTCCTGCTGGAAGTTCGAGGTAGTGCTGAAGTGCTCGTAGACGGTCGAGACGTCGGCCGTGATCTTGGCGTTGTATCCCTCCACCGCCGCCTCGTAGTAGCCGTGAATCGCGACCGAGACGTCGGACGTGGGGCTGGTGAGTGAATTCCAGAGGAGCGTCGCGCCCTGCTGTCTCAGCAGCGCGGCGACGACGGCCTTAGATCCGGGCATGAGTGGTGCACGTCCCGACGTGATGACCGAACGGGTGAATCCGCCTTCCCCCTTGTCCGAGAGGACCGCCGAGACGACCTCGAAGGAGCCCATTCCGTCCTCACCGTCCTTGACGGATTGCATGAGCGGGACCGGCCCCATCACCCGCGCGCCCGGCACCTTTTCTTTGAGCGCGTTCTCCACCTTGCGGACCACAGGCTCGGGCAGATTGAACTCGATCAGCGCGTGGAAGAGGCCGCCGTTCGTTCCTCCCGCTTGGTCCACGTACTTGAGGCACAGGAACTCGAAGGTGGAATCCCCCTTCATCGCGAGTCGGGGAAACTGGGGCAGGTAGTAGTAGGCCGCCGGGTCCTCACTATCTTGAAGAAGCTGGACGCCCAGGACCGCGCGCGAGCCCTTGTCGTAGTTGACCAGGGCGGACGCGGACCGCGG
>DASQAV010000148.1:0-4358 GCA_035635575.1 Candidatus Dormiibacterota bacterium
GCCGCGTCGGATTCGTTCAATACGGGGAGTCAGAGGTTTACTATTCTGTCGGCCACAGGCGAGGGGCGGGATACGAAGACATGAAGCTGCGTGAATCCAAGCCGATGGTGGGACTCGAGGAATTCGTCGAGAGCGTTTGGCTGCTCGAGGGGCCATCCCATGGCCACGATTGGCACCGGATCCTCCCCGATGGAAGCATCGATCTCGTATTTGGTTTCGGCGACCGCGTTCTGAGGCAGACAGCCGCCGGCCATGCGGTTCAGCCGCGCGCCAGCGTGATCGGGCATATGTCCCAGCCTCTCTGGTTGAAGCCGACGGGCACCTGGAAGACGGCAGGCGTTCGTCTCCGACCTGAGGGGGCGTTTGCCATCCTGAACATGAATTTGGCGGAGCTGTCGAACTCCTGCGTCCCGCTCGAGGGCTTGTGGGGTCGTTCCGGCAGGCAGATCGTGGAACAGCTTCTCGACGTGCAGGCCCCTGAAGAGGCCTTGAGATTGTTCCAAGGGTTCCTCCTCAAGCGGGTCGCCACGACCCGACGACCCCATCCGGGCACCGTTCGCGCGGTTCGCGAAATCCTCAAGTCTCGCGGCCTCGTTTCGGTACATCGTCTCGCCCGGACGGTCGGGTGGAGCGAGCGTACGCTCGAACGCAGGTTCGCTGAGGAGGTTGGCCTGAGTCCGAAGTTGCTCTCCCAGACGGCACGGTTTCATTGCCTGCTGGCCTGCGCGTCTCCGGAACGGAAGGAAAAGTGGGCGTCGCTGGCCTGGGATTGCGGATTCGCGGACCAGGCGCACCTCGCAAGGGAAGTGCATCGGTTTTCCGGAGCGTCTCCGATGAGGCTCTTCGACAAGGAGCTTGCCTTGGCCCGCATGCTCCTGTCTCCTGAAAGACTCCGCGCTTACTTGCCGCAGATTGACGAGCGTTAATGCTCGAGGCACTCGGAAACGGGTGTCGGCTTCCTTCAATACCGTCGTAACCCGCTAGCCTAACTTCAAACCGTGAGATCCCTACACTTCGCCCTAGCCTTGCTCTGCATCACGGTCTCGTGCAGTTCCGCGCCAACGGTCGAATATCGCGTGACGCGGTCGCCCACCGGGGAATTCGCGGTATCGGTCACCGTGCGGCAGGCGCCGCGCGACTCGCTGGTTCTTCAGGGATACGCCGCGGATCCGATCCTGCGTGTCTCGAATGTTCAGGCGTCAGGCCCTGATCGCCGCGCCCTTCCGGTCCGGATAGGAGCCGTTCCGGTTCCGGACAACGACGCGCGGGACTCGCTCCCCACGGTCGTCGTTCGAGGGCCGCTTCCGTCCTCTGTCACCATCCGCTACCGCGTCCAGCCCGGGAAGCGCGAGGGGGACGCGCACATGGGATTCACCGGCCGATGTTATGGATACGCCGGGGAGCGGTTCGCCTTGGTGACCGGACGTGACCTCTTCCTCGTTCCACAGCCCGCCGAGGCCCTCGGCCGGATCCGGGTCGGCTTCTCGCTGCCTCGAGGTTGGAGTGCGTTCACCCCGTGGCGGCCCGAAGGAGATCATTGGCGCGCCGATGTCCAGGGACGTCTCGCGGCGGAGCACCTGGTTTCAGCGTCGCTCGGCCTCGGCCGCTTCCGGGAGCGCACGTTCCAGGCGGGCGGAACACGCTTTCGCTTCGCGTTCGAATCGTCGATCGGAACGAAGGAGGAGCATGACGCATCGGAAAGCCTCGAGCGGGCGGCAAATTTCGTCCACGCCCGATTCGGCCGTGACCTGGGACCGAGCTACACGACGATCATCGCCCCGGACACACCCGAAGGCGATGAAATCGTCGGGGAGGCATGGGCCACCGGACAGGGACGATCCCTCGCGCCGCTCACCCCCGTTCGGATCCACGATTTCGCGGCGGATCTGATCGGTGCCTACACGCGGTACGCGCCCTATCGGACCGAGATCCGGCGTCCCGACGAGTACTGGCTCGTTGACGGAATCACGGGGTGGTATTCGTGGCGGGCGGTCGCCGCAGCCGGGCGGCTCACGGATGATGATGTGAGCCGCAGCTTCGCCCAAGGCTATCTGACCAGTTTCTACGCCGGCGGCATCGAGCAGAACCTCGAGATCCTCTATTCGAGCGCCAAGAGCACGCCGCTCGCCCGCGCGGAGCTCGCGCCCTTCGTCCTGATCCATCTCGACCACGAGCTCCGCGCGACGCGGGGCGGGGCGGGCGGCTTCGATCGCATCCTGCCCGCGCTCTATCGAGGACCGACCGCTCCTTCGCTTTGGGCGACGCTGCCGGGCGGTCCCGGGTTGTGGCGGTTCTTCCGGAGCAATTTCGCGCGCGGCGGCGCGCTCGCGCCGGTGGAATCGTATTTCGCGCTGACGCCCACCCGGCCGAGTCCCACGCCAGCGGGAGGTCCCGCCGTTCGCCGTCTGACCCTTGTCTATACCGGGAACAGCGCAGGCTTTCTCGAGACCTGTGGCTGCAAAGTGAATCAGTCGGGCGGGATGGCCCGCCGCGCCACAGTATTGAATCAACTCCGCCGCAAGCATCCGAACGTCCTCCTTCTGGATGCCGGGAGCTCCTTCAGCCGGCCCGAGGACGAGCGGCGGCCGGACTTCTTCGCCGAACAGGAACAGCGGTTCTATTTGCAAATCATGGATTCCATGGGCTACGGCGCCGCCGCGATCGGGATGAACGAGATGGCGTTCGGGCTCCCCTATTTCCGGAGCATGGCGCGGGAGATGAAGACTCCGTACCTCATCGCGAATGTGGGGCAGGACGGTCTTCCGATAGCCCCCGCCGACACCGTGCTCCGCCCGGGCGGGCTGCGGGTCGACGTGGTCGGCCTCTTCGAGCCTCCGCGCGTCAGCGCCGCCGACGCGTTGTTCGAGGAGCAGGCGTCCCGATGGACGATCGAGGATCCAATCCAAACCGTGCGGCGCGGACTCCCCGATTGGCGACGGCGGGCGGACCTCGTCGTGGTCATGGGTCGGCTCACGCCCACCACGATCCGCCGGATGGTCGCGGAATGCCCGGGAGTCGACGTGATCATCTCCACCGACGAAGACGCTCCGACGCATCGTCAGGTGGGCGAGCGCGTCGAGCTGCACAATCAGGATCCCTCGGGTTTCGTCGGGCGGACGCTCGTTCTCTATACGCCGATCCACAACTACGGGTTGAGCAGCGCGGAGCTGGGATTGGACGCGGGCGGCCGGATCGCGTCGGCGTCGATCGAGGACCACTGGCTCCGCGAGGACGTCCCGGACGATCCTGTCGTGCGACGCCGAATGAACCGGTTCTATGACGAGGTCGGCCGTCTGGACGCCGCACAGGCGAGCGTGACCCCGCCGTTCGCGAACGATCCGGAACGGTTCCACGAAGCCTACGTCGGTGCCGCGAAATGCGAGGGGTGCCACGAGAGCGAGTACACCCAATGGAAGACCACCAAGCACGCCTCCGCCTACAAGACGCTCCTCGACGCGCACCGCCATTACCAACCGCGATGCGTCTCGTGCCACGTCGTGGGCTACGGGAGCCCGACGGGGTACCGGGTCGGGGCCCCCGAAGAGCCGCTGGCGAACGTCCAGTGTGAGGTCTGTCACGGACCTGGCGCGGCGCACGCCGACGCTCCGGCCAGGACCAACATCCATCGGCTCGTGCCCGCGGCGGTCTGCGAGGAGTGCCATACCCCTGACCATTCGGACCACTTCGTCTACGCGGAGAAGGTCCCCAAGGTGCGTCACGATTATTTCCCCAAAGAAGCCGGTCCGGCCCTCGCGGTGGGTTCGCGATGATCGGCCCGGATTTCATGGAGTCGGCTGGTGGTGCCGCCAGCCACACGGGTGGGGCTCGAGTGCTCCCGCCCGATTCGGGAGGGACCCTCGGTTCCTACCTGTCAGTTCCCACGTGGTCGAGTAAAGGAGGAATCCCGATGTCGAACCGCATCAAGCTGACCTTCGTGCTAGCGAGCATCTTCATCGTCGCGGCCCTGTTCCTCGGCACTGCGGTGCCCAAGGCCACGACGTCGGCCAACTCACCCTACACGTCGACGCTCTCGAATTATGCCGTCGGCACCGCGGTCGCGGCGGGCCACGGCTGCACCAACGCCGGGTGCGAGGCGCTCCAAGGGATCGTGGGCTGCCACCGTCCAGAATTCCCGGGCACGAACTGCGCCGTCATCAACGGCACGTGCACGATGACCGCCTGCAACGGGCACTGATCCCGAATCGAGGAGGTACCCCATGTTGAAACGAATCCTCGCTCTGGCGGCCATCCTCGTGGTGGCCGCCCTGTTCCTCGGCACGGCCGCTCCCCAGCAGCCGAACGTCACAGCGAAGTCGCCGTACATTTCCGCGCTTTCGAACTATTCCGTTGGGACGGCG
>DASQAV010000149.1:0-7993 GCA_035635575.1 Candidatus Dormiibacterota bacterium
TAACGCGATGAGCGCCCTGGCCGGCAAGATCTTCACGGTCACGTCATTGCAAGAACGCCTCGACCGAAACCCCGGCGAGCGCGAGGGGCTCGTGCTCGCGAACGGCATCTTCGACCTCCTCCACGTGGGCCACGTCCGCTATCTCGAAGGCGCGAAGCAGGCAGGCAAGATCCTCCTCGTCGCCCTGAACTCGGACCCCTCGGCGAGGAAGCTGAAGGGAAGCGGACGTCCGCTCCTTCCCCTGGAGGAGCGCCTGGAGCTGGTGGCCGCGCTCCAGTGCGTCGACTGGGTGACCTTTTTCGAGGAGGACACGGTGGAGTCGCTCCTGCGCCGGATCCGTCCGGCGGTGCACGCGAAAGGAACGGACTACACCGTGGAGAGCGTGCCCGAGCGGGCGGTCGCGCAGGCGCTGGGAATCCACACGGCCATCGTCGGCGACCCCAAGGGGCACGCGACGACCGATCTCATCCGAAAAATCCGTCTTCTGGGCGCGCCGGACCCGGAGGGGAGCGTTCGTGGATGAGCCGCGCGCGCCGGGGACCGAATACGTCGTGCCGGTCGCTCCGCGGCGCGTGCTGGTCACGCGCCTCAAGCGGATCGGCGACGCGATCCTGACGCTCTCCGTCGTCGAGGCGATCCGGGAAGCGTTTCCATCCTGCTCCATCGATTTTCTCGCGGAAGAAGAGCCGGCGCAGGCCGCCGTGGGCCATCCGGCCGTGGATCGCGTGCTCGTACTGGATCGCGCGTTCGCCGCATGGATGCCCGCCTCTCCCTCGCTCCTCTGGGAGCTTCGCTCCCGCCGCTACGACTGGGTCCTGGATCTCTACGGGAATCCCAGGAGCGCCCTGCTCAGCGCGTGGACGGGCGCCCGCGTGCGCGTCGGGCCCGCGCGCCGCGGACGCCGCCGTCTCTACACGCATCCGATCCCGCCGGCGTTGAAGCCGCTCTCCGCGATCGCCCATCACCTGCGCTACGTGGAAGCGCTGGGGATCACCCCGGCCGTGCGGCCCCCGCGGATCGCGCTGACCGGCGTGGAGCGCGCGGAAGGACGCTCCCGGGTGGACCGGGTGCTCCCTCCGGGTTCTCCCCGCGTTGGAGTCCATCCGGGGAATCGCTGGCCCGCGAAGCGCTGGCCCGAGTCGCGCTTCGCAGCGCTGGTCCGGGCGATTCCGCGGCTCGGCGCGCGGCCGGTCGTGCTCGCCGGGCCGGGGGAAGAGGAGGTCGCGAAGCGAATCGCGGCGGGTGCGCGCCCGGGTGAGGATGCCCCCGTCCTGGGCGCCCTTCCGCTCCGCTCCGCCTGGGGCGTGATCGCGGCGCTGGACGCGCTCGTCACGGTGGACGGAAGTCCGCTTCACGCGGGCCCCGCCCTCCGCGTGCCCACGGTCGGGATCCTCGGCCCCACCGAGCCCGAGATCTGGTTTCCGTACGGCGAGGATGAGGGACATCAACTTCTCTGCCGTGACATCTGGTGCCGTCCCTGTCACCGTCACGAATGCGCCCGCATGGATTGCCTCGACTGGATCGGGGTCGGGGACGCGCTGCAGGCGGTCGGGCGCGCCCTCGCCCACGGAGGAGGAGCGCGTGCGAGCGCGTGAGGATCTGTCGCGCGTGCGCCGCGTGCTCGTCCTTCGGCACCGCGCCGCGGGGGATCTCCTTCTCACTACGCCCGCGCTGCGCGCCCTCCGCGCGGGGCTGCCCCTGGCGAGGATCGACGTGCTGGTGTCCCTCGGCATGGGTGCGCTCCTACACGAGAGTCCGGACGTGGACCACGTGATCGAGATCGACCGGACCTCGGTGGTGTCGCAGCTCCAGCGTTACACGAAGCTCCTCGCGGGGCGGTACGACCTGGTGCTCGACATGGTCTCGAATCCCCGGAGCGCGTTCATGTCCGCGCTGACGCGCGCCCCGATCCGCGTCGGGTTCGACCTGAAGGGCCGAAGCTGGGCGTACACCGTTCGCGTGCCGCGCGAGCCTGTGGGTCCGGACGGCCCGGTGGTCCGCTATGCGCCCGAGGCTTCGCTGGATCTGGTGCGGGCGATCGGGATCGCACCCCGCGGGCTGAAGCTCACGTTTCGGGTGCCGCCGGAGGCGCGGGACCGCATGGATGCATGGATGCGGGCTCACGGCCTCGGAAGACGCGCCCTCGTCGCGTGTCTTCCCGCGGGAACCTGGTCCACGAAGACCTGGATCCCGGAGCGCTTCTCCGCGGTGATGGATCGGATGCACGGCTCGGCGGACGTGGTCTGGCTCTGGGGTCCCGGGGAGGAGCCGCTCGCGCGCGCCTGCCAGAGCCGCATGAGCGAGCCCTCGACCCTCGCACCCCCGACCACCTGGGAGGAGCTTGCGGCCCTGCTCGAGCGGTCGTCCCTTCTGGTTAGCAACGATTCGGGACCCAAGCATCTCGCCGTAGCACTTGGAATCCCGACGGTGACCCTCTTCGGTCCCACGAATCCCGGCGCGTGGCAGCCCCCCACGGGCCCGCATGCCGCGGTCGAGGCGGAGGGGCTTCCATGCCTCCACTGCAACGAGACCCGATGCCCGCTCCCGGGTGATCGCTTCATGCGCTGCATGCGCGACGTCACCGTGGAGCAGGTGGTCCATGCCTGCGAGGTGCGTCTGGCCGATCGGGCCGGAGCACCGGCGTGAGCCTCGAGTACCTGAGCGCGCTCGTGACCACGAAGAATGAGGCGCGCACGATCCGCGGCTGCCTGGAGTCGCTCCGCTGGGCGGAGGAGCTGGTCGTCGTGGATTCCGGAAGCACGGACGGCACGCTCGAGATCGCCCGCTCGATCGCGGACCGGGTGCTCCAGCACGAGTACGAGAATCCCGCCGCGCAGAAGAACTGGGCGCTGCAAGCGCTGACACACCGCTGGGTCCTGATCCTGGATGCGGACGAGCGCGTCACCGAGGCGCTTCGCGCGGAGATCGAGCGGATTCTTTCCGACCCCGGGCGGCGGGATGGGTACTGGATCGGCCGGGAGAATCATTTCTACGGCCGCGCGATCCGCTCGGCGGGCTGGCAGCGGGACAAGGTGCTCCGGCTCTTCGACCGCACCAAGGGAGGGTACCCGCCCGTCCTCGTTCACGAGGAGATCGAGCTGCGTGGGAATGCGGGCGCGCTTCGCGCGAAGCTGCTCCACGAGCCCTACCACGACCTCGACCGCTACTTCGAGAAATGGAACCGCTACGCGATCGCGTCCGCGGAGGAGCTTCGCCGTCACGGCGTGCGTGCTTCGGCGAGCCGGCTCCTCTTCCGCCCCTGGCTGCGATTCCTTCGCATGTACTTCCTCGAGGGAGGCATTCGCGAGGGGAGAAGGGGAATCGTCCTCTGCTGGCTGGCGGCGTTCTCGGTCTTCGCGAAGTACGCCCGGCTCTGGGAGCGGGAGATGCGCGAGAAGGAGACGCGGGAGAACGGAACACGGGAGCAGGGACGGTGAGGGTCGCGCTCTTCGGAGCGTACGATGCTTCCTACCCTCGCACGCGCGTCCTTCAGGAAGGGCTGGAGAGCCGCGGAGCCGAAGTGATCTCGATCCACGCGCCGCTCGGCTCCCCCCGTCTCCTGCGCGAGACGCGACTTCTTCTCGCCTGGATCCGGAGTGCGCGCAAGGTGGACGCGGTGCTGGTGCCGTCCTTCGGCCACCGCGACATTCCGCTGGCGGGGCTCCTGGGCCGCTCCGTGGATTCGCCGGTGCTCTTCGACCCGTTGGTGTCACGATGGGACACGCAGGTCGGGGACCTGGGAAGGCTCCGCGCGGGAAGCCTGAGCGCCCGGCGGGTGAGGGCGAGCGATCGGGTCTCGCTTTCCCTTGCCGACATGGTGCTCTGTGACACGTGGGAGCATGGAGACTTCTATTCGAACGAGTTCGGCGTCGCGCGCCGGAAGCTCTGCCGCGTGCCGGTCGGCGCGGACCGCTTCGCCTTCGAGCTGGGGGAGCGGCGCTCCCCGCGTGTCCCGGCCGGACCGCTGGACGTCGTGTACCTGGGAGGCTACCTGCCGCTCCACGGTCTTCCGGCCGTGATCGACGCCGCCACCGAGCTCGAGAGGAAGCACGGCGAGCGTTTCGCCACCTTCACCCTGATCGGCGGAGGGATGTTCTTCCCGCGCGTCGAGCGCGACGTGGCGGCCCGCGGCCTCCGCAGCGTGCGTCTGCTCCCGCGAATGCCCTACGAGGAAGCGATCGCGCGGCTCGCGCGCGCCGACATCGGCCTCGGCATCTTCGGCACGAGCCCCAAGTCCGGCCGCGTGGTGCCGCACAAGGTCTTTCAGTCGATGGCGCTCGGCGTCCCCACCATCACCCGGCGCTCCCCGGCGATCATGGAATTCTTCCGCGATGAAGAGCACCTCGTCCTGGTGCCGCCTGGGGACGGGTCGGCCCTCGCGCGGGCGATCGAGTCGCTGGCGCTGGGGGAGCAAAGAGAGAAGATCGGGGCGCAGGGACGCGAGGCCGCGCGGGCCCAGGCCTCGCCCGCGCGAATCGGAGATCTCCTCCTGGAGGCGATCCAGCGCTCCCGCGATGCCACCGCTCCCGGCGCGCGCCGCTGATGCGCATTCTCCACGTCGATTCCGAGCGCCCGTGGCGAGGCGGCCAGAACCAGATCCTCCTCCTCATGCGCCGGCAGCGCGGGCGAGGGGACGAGGCGCATCTCGTGGCTCCCGGGGACGCCGTGCTGGCGGCGCGCGCGTCCGCGGAGGGCATTCCGGTGCACGCCGCCGGGATGCGTGGGACGTGGGATCTGGGCTCGGTCCTCGGCCTGGCGCGGGTCATGAGCGGGCTCCGCCCGGACATCGTGCACTGGCACGCGGCGCGCGCGCACGCGATCGGCGCCATGGCGGCCTTGCTCGTGCCCGGGCCGGCGCGGGTGGTCTCGCGGCGCGTCACGTTTCCGGTGCGCCGCTCCCCCGGCAGCGTCCTGCTCTGGGCGCTCCCCGTGGATCGCGTCGCCGCGATCTCCAACGCCGTGCGCGACGCGCTGGTCCAGAGCGGGGTCCCGGCGCACATCATCGACGTGGTGCCGAGCGGCGTGGAGCTTCCTCCCGCGGCGAGTCCCGCCGCGCGCGCGCGGGTTCGGGCGGGCCTCGGGTGCGCGGAAGGGGAAGTGGCCGGCATCGTGGTCTCGGCGCTCTCCGAGGGCAAGGGGCATCGCGATCTCCTGCACGCCGCGGCGGCCGCGTTGCCGCGATCGCCCCAGCTTCGCCTCTGGATCGTGGGAACCGGACCGCTCGAGAAGGACCTCTACGAGGAGTGCCGGACGCTGGGTCTCGGATCGAGCGTGAGGTTTCTGGGATTCCGGGAGGACGTTCCGGAGCTTCTGGGCGCGGCGGATTTTTTCTGCCTGCCCTCGTATTCCGAGGGGCTGGGGTCCTCGATCCTCGAGGCGATGGGAGCGGGGCTCCCGGTGGTGGCGACGCGCGTCGGGGGGATTCCGGAGGTCGTGGAGGAGCGAGCCTCCGGAATCCTCGTCAGGCTCTCGCATCCGGTGGAGCTGGTGGATGCGCTCGTGGCGATCACGGTGGCGCCCGAGCTGCGCTCCCGCATGGGATGCCGTGGCCGCGAGCGGGCGGCCCTCTTCACCGCCGGCCGGACCGCGGAAGGGACGTACGGAGTCTATCGATCGGCGCTCCGGGCGCGGGGCCGTTGACGCTGTAAATTCAACCTGTTAGAGTCGGCTGTCCGTCCTGAACGCGGCACCGGCTCGACTCTGGGGAACCCCCGATTCATGCATGACTTCTGGATCGTCGCTCTCTATGGCGCCCTCGTCCTGGGGGTGCTGGTCTTCGTTCACGAGCTCGGCCATTTCCTGGTCGCAAAGCGGCTTGGGGTTCGCGTCCTGTCGTTCTCGATCGGCATGGGGCCGCGCCTCTTCGGATTTCGCAAGGGCGGGACCGACTACCGGGTGTCGCTCCTCCCGCTGGGCGGATTCGTGCGGATGGCTGGGGATAGCCCGGAATCGAACGATCGCCAGGGCCAGCCGGACGAATTCCTCTCGAAGCCCTGGTGGGCGCGCGCGCTGATCACGGCGGCGGGACCCTTCGCCAACCTGCTCCTCGCGTTTCTCATCAACGTCGCCGTCTATCTCATCGGGATCCGGACCCCCGATTTTCCCGCCACGGTCGGACGCGTGGCCCAGGGCTCGATCGTCGAGCAGGTGGGCCTCGAGCCGATGGACAAGATCGAGTCCCTCGACGGAAAACCCGCGCGGACCATGCGGCAGCTGGCGACCGCGGTGGATCGCGCCGCGGCGAACAGGAGTCAGGACGAGGTCCCGCTCACGGTCCTGCGTGACGGAAAGCCCGTCGCGATGCACCTGGCGCGCCGCGACGCCACCAAGTTCGCGGAGGAGCTGGACTGGAACACCGGAACCGTCATCGGCCGCGTCTTCCTCGGGCTGCCCGCGTATCAAGCGGGGTTGCGCGAGGGGGACGAGATCCTGAGCGTGGACGGGCATCCCGTCGAGAACTGGAACGATCTCTCCGCGAGAATCCGGCGGAGTCCCGAGACGCCGATCGTTCTGAAAGTGAAGCGCGGATCGAACGTCTTCACGGTCACGGTGAAGACGACTCCGGACAGCGTGATCGGAATCTCGCTTCCCGAGACGATCACGATCGTGGAGCGGTTCGGGTTCCCGGACGCGCTCTCCTTGGGAGTGAGGCAGACGCTGTACGCGGCGGGCCAGATCTACCAGGGCCTGTGGAGCTTCATCACGAACCCCGTTCGCCTGAGCTCGAGCGTCGCCGGCCCGATCGCGATCGCCCAGGTGGCGCGCGACCAGGCAAGGAGCGGCCTGGACCAGCTTCTCTCCTTCGCGTCCTTCATCAGCGTGGCGCTCATGGCCATGAACCTCCTTCCGATTCCGATCCTGGACGGAGGGCACGTGCTCTTCGCGGTGCTCGAGGGGATCCGGCGCCGGCCGCTCTCCTTCAAGACCCAGGCCGCGTTCCAGCGCGTGGGCCTCGCCGTTCTGGGCGGCCTCGTCATCTTCTCCTTCGCCAACGATCTCACGCGGGTTTCCCAACGAAAGCGTGCCGAAGCCGATATCAACCGCCGGCTGAACCATCACGCGCCTGCCGATACGGTCCTTCCCTCCGACGGGCAGTGACGTCGATCCACTGACGGGGCGGAACGCCACGATGCGCGGCGCGTGGCTGGCATCTTCGATCCTCCTGGCAGTCCTCTTCCTGGCCTTCGCTCCGGAGACGCGCGCGCGCGCGGACGAAACGGTTCGCGCGTTCGAGAAGACGCGTGAGGTGCGCTCCGTCCACATCGAGGGAAACCACGCGTTCTCGGACCGGAAGCTCCGCGGACTTCTGCGTACGCGGGGAGGCTCCTTCTGGAAGCCCTGGCGGCACTCTCCCTATCGGGCGGACTTCCTTCGCTTCGATCGCATCGCCCTCCAGTCCTACTATCGCCGCCGCGGCTATCTGAACGCGCAGGTGGACAGCGTGCGCACGGATCCCGTGCGCGGCAGCGCCAACAAGGTGGACGTGACGTTCTTCCTCACGGAGGGGCCGCTCTCCCGCGTGAGCCGGATGTTCGTCGAGAACACGGCTCCGCTCCCGGAAGCCGAGGTGCGCCGCGTCCTGAAACAGAAGCCCGGAGATCCCGTCGACATCACCCGGGTGGAGGCCGACCGCCAGGCCATCGAGGACCACTACGCCAATCTCGGCTACGCCGCGGTGGACGTCCGCGACAGCCTGGGTGCGGACAGCACGCTCGTCGCGGTGGTGTACAAGATCGACGCCGGGCCCGTCGTCCGCATGCGCCGGGTCTCTGTGGAGGGACTGCGAACCACCCGGGGGCGGATCGTGACCCGGGAGCTCACGGTGCATCCGGGGGACGTCCTCTCGAGAAAGAAGCTCGCGGAGAGCCAGCAGCGCATCTACGACACGGGTCTCTACAGCGACGTGGTGTTCGAGCGCGGCGACATCGATTCGGTGAGCCATCAGGCGGACCTCATGCTGACCGTGCGCGAGCGCAGGATGGCGTGGATCGAC
>DASQAV010000150.1:0-3378 GCA_035635575.1 Candidatus Dormiibacterota bacterium
CGCGTGGGCGTGGCCTGGGAAGTGGCCGCGAAGGCCACCAGGAGGGTCAGAAGGAAGGGTACGGAGACCCGGAGTCGGCGCGTAAGTCGTTGCAGGATCATGTGGGCCCCCACGCGAGCCGTGGAGGCCTTCCCGGCTCGGCGACAAGAAAAATGGCACTGGTGTTGGCTTTTTGGGGTGCTGCGAGTTGTGAGTCTAGCGTGGAAGAGAGCAAAGTCGAGGCCAAATCTCAGCGGTCCTATGGTGCTATCCTGCGCGGCAATGACCGCGCACGGCCCGTTGATCCGAAACATCTCCGACACCGCTCGATGGGTCGCGGTGTATCGGGCGCAGGAGACCGAGCGGCCGGACGCGATGTTCCACGATCCCTTCGCGCGCAAGCTCGCGGGTGCTCGCGGGGAAGAGATCGCCGCGGCGATCGACCGAAAGCGCGACACCTGGCCGCTCCCGATCCGCACCTACCTCTTCGACACGTTCATCGCGGACCACGTGCGCCAGGGCGGTGACATGGTGATCAATCTCGCCGCGGGGCTGGATGCGCGTCCCTACCGGATGGATCTCCCGCGCTCCCTCCAATGGGTGGAGGTGGACCTCCCTGAGATCCTCGCCTACAAGGAGAGCATCCTCGAGAAGGAGAGTCCCCGGTGCGCGCTGCGCCGCGTGCGCCTCGATCTCGCGGACCGCGCCAAGCGGCAGGAGCTTTTCGTGGAATTGGGACGTCAGGCGAAGAACGCGCTCATCATCACGGAGGGGCTGTTGATCTACCTCACCGCCGAGCAGGTGGGCGCGCTCGCGGACGATCTCCTGGCACCCCCCTCCTTCCGGCGATGGCTCGTCGACCTGGTCTCGCCGGCCCTGCGCCGGATGCTGATGAAGCAATTCGGAAGCTTCCTCGAGGAGAGCAACGTTCCCTTCAAGTTCGCTCCGGAGCAGGGCGCCGAGTACTTCACGCCGCACGGGTGGCGTCCGCTGGAGGTGCGATCGATGCTCAAGACGGCCGCGAAGAAGCGCCGGCTCACTCCTCTGTTCCACCTGCTCTCGTTCCTCCCGGACCCAAAGCCCCCGTTGCGCCGGCCCTGGGGAGGGACCGCCCTTCTCGAGAGGAGCCGATAACCCGTCTGACGCATCGCTTAGTGGTACCCTGCGCGCGGTGACGCCCGTCCTCACTGTATTTGCGCTCCTGGCCTTCGCGGCGAACTCCGTGCTGTGCCGCCTAGCCCTTGGCCACGGCACCGTGGATCCCGCCACCTTCACCCTCGTGCGGTTGCTCTCCGGGGCAGTGGCGCTGGTGGGAATTCGCGCGGCGACGCGTCGAGGCCCGAGCAAGCAGGGAGCTGCCCCCCGCGCGGCGTGGATCTCCCGGGCGTGGATCTCCGCTGCGCTCCTCTTCCTCTACGCCGCTCCATTCTCCTTCGCATACGTCTCCCTGAGCGCCGGAACCGGCGCGCTCATTCTCTTCGCCTGCGTTCAAGCAACGATGCTGGTGGGCGCGATGCGCGCCGGGGAGCGGTTCCGCTGGATGGAGGCCGTCGGGCTCGCGATCGCGCTGGGCGGGCTCACGTACCTCGTGCTCCCCGGGCTGTCGGCGCCGGATCCTCTGGGCTCCGGGTTCATGGCCATCGCGGGCATCGCGTGGGGGCTGTACTCGCTCCGGGGCCGCGCGTCGACCGACCCCATCGGCGATACGACGAGAAATTTCGTGCTGGCCGTCCCCGCGGCGGTAGTGGTGGGCGCGGTCGCTCTCGCCCGAGGTGGGGCGCATGTCTCCTCGCGCGGCATCCTGCTCGCGGCCGCCTCGGGAGCCATCGCGTCGGGCCTGGGATATATCGCCTGGTACGCGGCCCTACGGGGCCTCACGCGAATCCGGGCGTCCGTCGTCCAGCTTCTCGTTCCCATCGTGGCCGCCGTGGCCGGGATTCTTCTTCTGGGCGAGACCCTCACGCTGCATCTCGTTCTCTCGGCCGCGCTGATCCTGGGCGGCGTCGCCGTTGCCGTGGCGTCACGGCCCACCGCCCCCCGTTGAATCAGGGGCAGCGCGTGGTACAATTTTGCGGATGAACGCTACCCGCGAGCGGCTCGTCCAGATCCTCATCAAGACACGAGCCTTCAAATGGAGCCCGACGCCCAGCTTTCCCCTCGCGTCGGGCGCTCTCTCACGCTTCTACATCGACTGTCGCGTGGGCCTCTCCTATCCCGAGGCGCGTGAGGTCGTGGGAGATCTTCTCCTCGAGCGTATCGTCCCGCCGGTCTCGGCGGTGGGCGGCCTTCTCATCGGCGCCTATCCCGTCGCGATCGCGGCCTCGGACGCCGCGTATCGGAAGAACAAAGAGGTGATTCGAGTCTTCGCGATCCGGAAGGAGCCCAAGGACCACGGCATGAAGAAGCTGATCGAAGGTGACGTGTCGAAGGGTGACCGCGTCGTGATCGTCGACGACGTCATCACGAGCGGCGGCTCGACCATCGAGGCCATCGTGAGAAGCAGGGAAGCGGGGCTCATCGTCGAGCAGGCCATCGCGATCATCGACCGGGAGGAGCAGCGGGGCAAGGCGCGCATCGAGGAGCACGGGGTCCGCTGCGACGCGCTGTGTACGCTGAGCGATCTCAAGCTGGCCGCGGGCGTTCAGTCCGAGGTCCCCTGAGGCTTCATGCCTTTCGGCCGAAAGAAATCTAGGCCGGCCGAAGTCGCGCGGGGTATGAGGGAACAGGCGCTAAGCCTCACCGCCGCCGATCTGAACCTCGAGCCCATCGAGGCGCGGCCCCATGTCTGGGGCGCGATCATGGAGCTGGGCTACGCACAGGCCGTTGCCAGCCTGTGCGTCTTCGCGGAAGGAACCGTCAGCCTTTACGTCAGCACCGGCGGCGGCATCGCCGGCGCGGGAGAGCACCCCAGCGTGCGTGAAGAAGCCGAGAGATTCCTCACCGTAACGGAAGCCCACGTCACCGACTTCGAGCGCGCCGACGAAACTCCGCTCCCGCCGCCCGGCCGCGTGCGTTTCTACGTCCGTACGTTCCGGGCCACGCTGACCGCCGAGGCGGAGGAGCAGGACCTGGTGCAAAACCGCCACAAGCTCTCGCCGGTCTTCCACGCCGGACATGCGGTCATCACGCAGATGCGCCTCACCGAAAAGCTGTGAGCGAGCTAGTCATGACTTGTCCTGCGCGCTCTTCGGAACCACGAATTGAAAGTGAAATCGTGGTGCTGCATGCACTTCCGAATTTGCAACTCGTCCCAGGACGAGCTTTTCATTACGTACTTCCCAGGAGAGCGGGCCCGCCGCCGATGCGAACGACGGAGCCATGAATTCCATCGCTCTGGACGCGATCAAGATCCTCCTCCTGGCTCACGCGACGCAGGGAACGATCACGGGCAGCGTGTGG
>DASQAV010000151.1:0-8270 GCA_035635575.1 Candidatus Dormiibacterota bacterium
CATCTGGCTGTAGATCTGATTCGCCTTGCTGCGATCCACGCCCGCAAGCGCTTCCTCGATTTCGTTCCGCTTGTTGACGTAGCCGGCGTAGAGCTTGTCGTGATGGATCTCGATGGTCTTTGCTCCGATGCCCTTCAGCGCGTCGTTCGCATAGGGCAGAGCCTTGACGGGATGCTTGGCCATAAAGCCTCTCCTTTCGCATCTGGAAACGGGTGATCGGATGACGGCGAAATGATAGCAGAACCGGACTCTCGCTGCGGCGTGGGCCGCGGCGGCTTCGAATCAGGCGGCCTCGTCGGGCAGCCGCTTGCGTATGGACGCGATGCGGTACGCGCGCTCTCCTTCGGGCATCTCCAGCGTGACCTGCGCCCCCTCCGATTTCCCGAGGAGTGGACGCACGATGGGCGCGCGATAGGAGAGAATCCCCGGGCCCAGCGAATGGTCCCCCTCGCCCAGGATCCAGTAGGTCAGCGGAGCAGCTCCTGACGGATCCACGGGCTCCAGCGAGACCTCGGTGCCCACGCCCACGCGCGACGGATCCACCTCGATCGTCTCGAGGAGCCGCGTGCGGTCGAGGAGATTCATCAGCTCCTGCGCGCGCGCGGCCGCGTTCGCCTGCCGCTGCTTCGCGGCCTCGTATTCCGCGTTCTCGCGCAGGTCCCCGAGCTGGCGCGCCTTCTCGATCGCGGCGGGGATCACGGTCTTCAGATCCAGCTTCAGCTTCTTGAACTCGGCCTCCAGCCGCTCGTAGGTCCGGCGCGACATGATCGTGTGGCGGGTCTCCAGATCCTCGACGCTCTTGCCCTCGAGAAGAGTCTGCGCCGTGGCGCTCCGGCGCGCCTCGTGCGCCTCGGCCACGTGTGTCTGGCCCGACCCACGAAGGAACTCCAGCACGGGCTGGAGGCGGCGCTCGCTGCCGCGCCAGTGGAGAACCGTGCGCTCCACCGATTCGGAAGTCTCCTCGTCCAGGGTCCCCTGCTCGAGGAGCCGGCGCAAGGCGCCTTCCGGCGCGAGCAGGTCCAGGAGCCGCTCGGGCACCCCGGGTGCTCCCGCTCCGTCCCGCTCGAGCAGGCGAAGGGTGGTCAGGAGGAGGGTGGCGGAGGAAGGCGCTCCATCGTCCGTGGGATTCGACGCGTAGTGCTCCAGAATCCTCGTCGCGAGCCCGGGCGCTTCGGCCGCATGCTGGAGGCGCTCCTGGATTGCTTTCCCGAGCCCGGGCCCGAGCAGGGCGCGAAGGCGAGCGCGGGCGCGGTCGCGCAGGCGGGGGAGCCGGCTCTCGAATGCGCGCCAGAGGAAGGTTTCCTCCTCGCGAGCGCCCTCGGCCAGGTCGAGCAGCGAATCCTGTTGCTGGCTCAGCGTCAGATCGCCGGGAGAGAGCCCCTCGGCCGTCAGCCTGTCGAGGACGGCGCGCGCGGCCTCGGGCGTGAGCGCCTTCCAGGAAAGCGCGTAGCACAGAGCCTGCGCGCGGATCATCGGAGCGATTCTCGAGTCTTCGGCCCATCGCGCCGTGAGCCTGGATGCGTGCGCCGCCAGCCGCTCCTCCTGGTCCGGATGCTCTCGAAGGAATTTCCTCACCAGGGCAAGCCCCGCCTCTCCGGCGCGCGGCGCCAGCTCGGGCAGCGTGACTTCACGGTGCTTCTCTTCCGAGGCGATCTTGAAGATCTGCCGGTAGGCCTCGCTGAGATCGAGCCGGGGCTCGCCTTCCAGGCGGTCCTTGGTACCCTTCCACCACGACGACCACGCTCCGTCGGGGAGCACCGCCTCGATTCGCGGCTTCATCTGCGCGAGCGTGGCGGTGCCTCCGAGGTCGCGAAGCGCTGAGACCACGATCTGTGGGTCGTGTGCCTCGATCAGGCCGCGAAGCCGGTCCGGATCGTGCGCGGAGAGAACACGCAAGCCGTCGGGCGGGAGCCGGTCGAGCGAGCGGGCCGCCATCGCGAGCGACATCTTGTGCCCGGCGCGTCCCGGAAATTCGAGCGACACGTTCTCGCCGTCGTTCGAGGTCACCGTGCCCAGGCCCCAGGTCGCGTGCGCCACGTCGGCTCCCGGGGGCAAGGAGAGGATTTTGGGCAGCCGGGCGCGCACGGCAGCGATGGGCTCCGCGGGGTTCTGGATGCCCGATCCCGAGACGATGGCGTCCGGATCGGGCTCTCCCGCGACGGACACGCGGAGAAGAGAAGCGAGGAGCTTCCGGGCCGCCGGACTCTGCGGCGCGCGCGCGAAGATGGGATCGAGATCGCGCCAGCTCCCGATTCCACCTCCGCTCCGCTCCAGCTCGGGAAGCGCCAGATCGAGGAGGGGCTCCGATTCCTCCCAGGCCGCGGCCCCCGCGTAGTGCAGAACGATCGCCGCGGCGCGCGCGGGCTCCCGCGGGAGATCCTCTTCGACGAGCCGCAGGAGCTCGTCTTGGACCGCGGCGGTGTTGTCCAGCTTGAGCCAGAGATCGAGCGCCTCGAGCCGCAAATCGCGCGCCTCGTCCGCCTCTCCGGTCCGCTCCAGAATCTGCGAGAGCTCCATGAGGAGCTGCGGATCGTTGTGCCGGATGTCGAGGGCGGCGCGCAGGTGCTCGATCCTCTCCGCGTCGTCGGGCGCGGTCTTGGCCAGGTGATGGAGGAAGCGCACCGCGGCGGAGACCGGCTCGGGCGTGAGGAAGCGGGGCAGGAGCGCCCGCACCCCTTCTCGATCCTTGGCCGCCGCCAGCTTGTCGCCCACGATCTCGAGCGCCTCGAGCGAGGCGGCCCGCTCCCCCAGCGCACCCTGGAGGAGTCCCGAGAGGAGGAGGAGATCCCAGCGCTTCTTCGCCTGCGGCTCCTGCTTCAGCGCGCGCAAGGCGGCCTCGGCCATGGTCGCGGACGTGAGCCGGCGCGCCTGAGCCTCCGTCTCCGCCCAGCGCGGCTCGCCCACGCCGATGGGCGGCTCCTCACCCTGCGCCCCGCGCAGGTAATGGCGAAAATCAGCGTCCATATCGTGCATTCCCTCCCGAGCCGCCCAGCATACTGCATCGGAGCCCGTGGTACACTCCCGCCTTCCATTTTCTGGAACGGGTCCCCGGAGGAGCCATCGAACGCAATCTACGGGTCGTTCTCGCGCTCGTTCTGAATCAGATCCTCTCGGCGGGCACGCACATCGTCGGGAAAGGCACGCTGAACGCGATCGGCCCGCTCTCGACCGCGCTGCTGCGCTTCACCGGCGCCTCGATCGCGCTCCTTCTCGTTCATTTCCTGCGTCCCCAACGGGAGCGCGTCGCCCGCCGGGACATCCCGAAGATTCTCCTCCTGGGCTTCCTCGTCGTGCCCGTGAACCAGGGCTTCTTCCTCTTCGGGCTCACGCAATCCACCGCGAGCCACGCGGCGCTCCTCTACGCGCTCACTCCCGCCGTGGTCTTCCTCCTGGCGAGGCGCTACTTGAAGGAGGGAAACGCAAAGGAGAAACTCATCGGCATCGTCGTGGCCTTCACGGGCGTGGCCCTGATCCTCCTGGACCGGGGGTTGGCGCGCGAGACGGGGGTCCTGCGTGGAGATCTTCTCATGCTCATCGCGGTGTTCTCCTGGGCGGTCTACACCATCAGCTCGAAGGACCTCCTGCGCCGGTACGATCCCATGACGCTCACGACCTGGGTGCTGGTCTCGGGCACGCTGATGTGCCTGCCGGCGGCCCTGATCCCGCATGCCATCCCTCCCCTTCGTTCGCTCACGCTTCCCGTATGGTCGGGAATCTTCTATCTCGCGGTGGGCACCTCGGTGATCGCGTATCCGCTCTGGCTCTACGCGCTCCGGCATCTCGAGGCTTCCAAGGTGGCCATCACCACGAACGCGCAGCCCGTGCTCACGAGCTTCCTGTCCTGGATCCTGTTCCGCGAGCGGTTCGGACCGGCGTTCTTCGTGGGAGCGGCGCTGATCCTCTTCGGCGTGAGCTGGGTGGAGACGCGGAAGGGCGGCGTTCTGCCCATGGGCGGGCAGAAGCAACCTCTGCCCGGGTCATGACCGTGCGCGAGAAGCTCACGGGCACGGAGCTGCCCCGCATCGTCGTGCCCCCGCCGGGTCCGCGCTCCCGCAACGCCGCGCGGCGATTGCGCCGGAGCGAAGGGGCCGCGATCTGGGGCTCGGAGCAGTCTCCGGTCGTCTGGGCCCGCGGGCTCGGGGCCGTGGTGCTCGACCTGGACGGGAACCGCTACCTGGACCTCACGGCGGGATTCGGCGTCGTCTCTCTCGGCCACGCGGCTCCCGAGGTCGCGCGCGCCGTGTCCGCGCAGTCCCGGAAGCTCACGCAGGGGCTGGGCGATCTCATGCCTCACGAGATGCGGGAGAAGCTGGTGCGCCGGCTCGGCTCGCTGGGCGCCCCGCTCGACCGCGTGCTCCTCGCGAGCACGGGAGCGGAGGCGGTGGAGCTGGCGCTCAAGACCGCGCATCTCGCCACGGGACGGCGGCGCGTCGTGGCGTTCACGGGCGCGTATCACGGCCAGTCCTACGGCGCGCTGGCGGTGACCGACTATCCCGGGCTGGGACGTCCCTTCCTGGCACAGCTCTCGGATCTCGCGATCCGCGTCCCGTATCCCTACGCCTATCGATGTCCGGCCGCACGCGGATGCGGCGGGCGCTGCGACCTGGGCTGCCTCGACGCGGTGACGGAGATCGTGGATCGCGAGCTTCGCGGACCCGATCCGCCGGGCGCGATCCTGGCGGAGCCGATCCAGGGGCGCTCGGGATGCGTGATGCCTCCTCCCGAATTTCTGCCGAAGCTTTTGGTCTACGCCCGCGACCGCGAGTTGCTCCTCATCCTGGACGAGGTGATGACGGGCGGCGGCAGGACGGGACCGTTCTGGGAATGGCAGCGGCACGGAGAAGAGGCCGCGCCGGACCTGCTCGTGGCGGGGAAGGGAATCGGAGGCGGCGTCGCGATCGCGGCGGTGCTGGGACGCGCCAAGATCATGGACGCGTGGCGGAAGCACATTTTGCCCTCGGGAGAGGCGCCTCACTCGAGCACCTTCTACGCGCACCCGATCGCGTGCGCGGGGGCGCTCAAGGCGCTCGACCGTCTGGCGGCGCCCGAGACCCGCGCGCACGTGAAGCGCGTCGGGGCCAGATTCGCAGCAGGGTTGCGGGCGATGCAAGAACGATCGCCCTTCGTGGGCGAGGTGCGGGCGGCGGGGCTCATGGCCGCCGTGGAGCTGGTGCGCGATCGGGAATCGCGCGAGCCCGCGTCCGACCGGACCGGCCGCGCCGTCGCGGCGCTTCTGCAAGAAGGCGTCCTTGCCTATCCAGGGGGCGTCCACGACAACGTGATCTGCTTCACCCCTCCGCTCACGATCACCGAGGAGCAGATCGACTTCGCGGTCGGGGTGCTGGGCCGCGTGCTTCAGATGTCGTGAGGCATGTATCCGATGGGCGACTGGAAGTAGTAGTTCATGGGGTAGTGCAGGAAATTCGAGACGCGGCTCGTGTAGAGACAGGCGAAGTCCTTCAGCTGGTGCCCGAATCGGCTGGACTCGTTTCCCTCCCGGAAAATCGACCCCCAGTACGGGTTGTACGCGCGATCGATCTTCATCCGTAGCTCCTCGATCTCGGGATCCATCTCGACGCTTCGCTGCTCGATGTGCTTGATCTCCTCGGGAATCGACTGCAATCGCGCGGCGATCTCCGCGCGGCGGGCCGGATCCGTGCCGTCGGTCTCTCCCTGTAGAAGAGCGAGCCGGCGCAGCTCGCGGCCCAGCGCGGCCTTGTCGATCTCGAGGTGATGGCGCTCCGCCGAGAGCCGGGAGAGGCGGTCGAAGTCCCTCGAGTGATCCTGCGTGACGCGGATCTCGCGATCCAGCTCGGGCACGAGCATGGCGGTCCGCCAGCCCAGCGCCTTCTTCGAGAGCAGGATGTCCCCGTAGGTGTGGTCCCCGAAGTAGAGGATCTCGTCGCCGCCGGCGCCGAGGGTCTTTTCCAGGTAGGAGCCGTTCGCGCCGCGCACGATCCGGATCGCGGTGGGAAGCGCGACGGCCTCGGGCACCGCCTCGGGCGGCGCGTTGGCGGCGAAGAAGGAAGGCTTCTTCGCTTCGACGACCACGAGGTCGAAGATCTCGCTCCAGTGCGAGGGGGCGCCGCGCCCCCGCTCCAGGAGGTGGCGGAGCAGGGCATCCGCATAGGCCCAGTCGCTGTTCGTGAGCAGGAAGAGCTTCTTCCCGCCGCGCCGGAACTCCTCGAGCACGGTGCGCATTTCCGTGTCGAGGCGGATGTAGCGATCCAGATTCGCGGTGATCACCGACTTGAGGCTCCCGTCACGGTGCGCCTCGTCGATCATCTCGCGCACGTCGTCGTAGGCCTGCGTGTAGTCGGATCGCTTCTCTCCGGCGCGCTCGAGCAGCCCGACGACGCACAGGAAGAGGTAGACCTCGGGCAGGTGAAAGAGCGTGTCCACCGAAGAGTAGTTCTCGTGGCTGAGGCGGATGCGCGAGGAACGATAGGCGCGCTCGCGCTCTTCCGAGCGAAGCTCCCGGAGGCCGTGGTGTCCGCGCGAGACGAAGTTGAAGTAATCCATCTTGAGGAGATTGCCGCGCTTCTTGTCCACGACCAGCCCCCGGATCACGAACGTCGGGTCGTACTTCAAATCCAGGATCTCCCGGGGATAGTTCTTCGATTTCACGAGCTTCTGCTTCGAGAGATCGAAGGCCAGCTCCTCGACGGGGATGGGGTCGTAGTGGGCGAGCGTGTGATCGAGATCGAATCCGATCGCGCGGATTTTCGAGAGCCGGAGGTTCCGGTTCACGAACACACGGTGGCGTCGCGGGATCCGGTGCTCGCGATACCGGAGCGCCTTGACCGAGGGATCCTGCTCGTTGGGAGAGCTCTTCGTCACGGCCATGGGCGCATTGTAGGCGACTTGACGGCGCTTCGGCCACTCTCTACTGTCCGAGGATGAATCTCTGCATCTACGAAGATCTTGAGGCGGGATCGTTCGGTCCGCTCACGCTCCTCCGTCCCGTGTTCGCCCTCCGCTGCGGCATTTTCACTCTGGCGGAAAAGCTCGCGCTCGCCTTTCCCGAGGCGAAGCTCCACCTCCTCGTGCGGCCGCATCTCGAGGAATGGACGCGGCAGATCTATCCGGATGCCGAGGTCACGGAGCCCTCGCAGGAGGACACGCTCTTCGTGAACGGGCGCCTCTGCATGACCGACGACGAGGTGCTCCACTTCATGGCCGCCTCTCCCCAGGAGGTGAGCTACGTCGCGCAGGGCACCCTCTTCGCGGCGAAGGTGCGCGGCGAGCGGGTGAAGCACGTGGTTCGCCATCTGCGCGAGGGGGACGCCGAGCGGGCGTTCGAGGACGTGAGGGTTCCCGCCGAGGTGCAGGCCTTTCTGGCGAGCAGCGGAGCCGATCTCATCCGCTGGAGCCCGCGCCAGATCCTTCAGGATTCCCGATATCTCTTCGAGCCTGGGGCGGTGCTCGGCACCGTGGATTCCGGCGCGCACCTCATCAAGCCGGAGGCGATTCACGTGGCGCGCGGCGCGCGCGTCATGGCGGGCGCCGTCCTGAACGCGGAGGGAGGGCCCATCGTCATCCGCGAGAACGCGCTGATCGAGCCGCTCGCGTACCTCGAAGGTCCCGCGGCGGTCGGCGAGAGCGCGATCGTGCGCGCCGGGGCGAAGATCCGAGCCGGCACCTCCATCGGTCCCGTCTGCCGCGTGGGCGGGGAAGTGGCGGAGACGGTGTTCCAGGGGTACGCGAACAAGCAGCACGACGGATTCTTGGGACACTCCTTCGTCGGGGAATGGGTGAACCTCGGCGCGAACACGAACAACAGCGACCTCAAGAACACGTACACGCCCGTCCGGACGTACCGCTCCGCGCGGGATTTCCTCGAGAAGAAGGGCGAGGATTCGGGGCAGCTCCTCCTCGGATTGCAGATCGGTGACTTCAGCAAGACGGGGATCAGCACCTCGTTCACGACCGGAGGCTCGGTTGGGATCGGATGCAATCTCTATGGATCGGAGCTCATGCCCGCGTACGTGTCGTCCTTCGTCTGGGGATCGCCCGGCGCCTTCCAGGAGCATCGCATCGATCCCATGATCGCGACGGCGGAGCGGGCGATGGAGCGCCGGAAGGTTCCGCTCGCCACCGAGCTGGACGCGCTCCTGCGCCGCGCGCACGAGGAGACGCGTGACGACCGAGAGCTCTACCTCGGTGCCATGGCGAACGCGCGACGGGATCCCCTGCCGTGAGCGGAAGCGCCGGGGAGCGCACGAAATGAGATGGGATCGAGGGGGCACCCGCCCCTTCGTCATCGGAGG
>DASQAV010000152.1:0-29823 GCA_035635575.1 Candidatus Dormiibacterota bacterium
CTTCACGTGCGGGCAGACGGTGTACACGCGATTATCGCGCCGGCAATAGACTTCCGTGGCGCGCCGCGCGTGGGGTCTCGCGGCAGGGGATTCTGGGGTTGGCTTCATGGTGTCCTCCTGGGGAGTTCGGGCCCTGAGCGACGCCGCTCGCGTCCCTAACGCGCGCCGTTCGAGTCGCTCCGAACAGAATGAAACTGCAACGCGCATGCCATGGGCGGTGTCCATCCGGAGGGGAGAGGCGATGGCGAGTCAGAAGCTGGTGCGCTGCGAGATTCGAAGGCCGGATTCCACCGGCGACGCGACCGTGCGCTACGTCCCGCTCGAGATCTTCGGGCTCTGGGAATTCCTCATGAGGACGAAGCACCGGTTCGACGTGAAGGAGACCGTGGCCTCCCTGTGGATCGACGTGAACGAATCACCGGAAGCCGCGTACGGCGAGAACCAGTACGAGCGCGTGACCGAGGTGGAGCTCCTGCGCTATTCCGACCGCGACGGGATGTTCAGCCGGGTGAATCGCTACTTCCCGACCGCCGACTATCCCGCGCTGAAAGAGCTCCTGCTCCGCCACTACGAAGGAGTCGCCGACCCGACGGGACCTCAGCTCCAGATCAAGGAGCGGCAGGGGATCTGGATCCGGCGCGATCCTCGCGTCTGACCCTTCCTTGACGGCGAGGGCCGCTATCTGTCGGCGGCCGTGGTACCTGCATTTCTCCTAAAGATTCGCCCCCCATCCACCGTTCTTTCCCTAAGACAGGCGGCACGTATCGTGCTCCCTATGGTCTGGGTACGTACCGAGGAAAACCGAGGAGCGACGCCATGGTGGTGGTGAGTTATTCGGGACGCGAGATCAACGCGAAGATCGTGTACTACGGCCCCGGTCTGAGCGGAAAGACGACCAACCTCGAGAAGATCTACGACAGCGTTCCCGAGACCAACCGCGGACGGATGGTCTCGATGAAGACGCAGACCGACCGTACGCTCTTTTTCGATCTCCTGCCCCTCGACCTGGGCGAGCTCCAGGGCATGAAGACCCGGCTCCTCCTCTATACCGTTCCCGGGCAGGTCTACTACAACGCCACGCGGAAGCTCGTGCTCAAGGGAGTCGACGCGGTGGTCTTCGTCGCGGACTCGGCGCCCGACAAGATGGCGGAGAACCGCGAGAGCTACCAGAATCTCGAGCTGAACCTCAAGGCGTACGGGATCGACATCCGGACGATTCCGCTCGTCATCCAGTTCAACAAGCGCGACCTTCCGAACGCCATGCCGGTCGAGGACATGAACCGGGAGCTGAACCGCCTGAACGTTCCCTGGTTCGAGTCCCAGGCCGCGAACGGCACCGGCGTGTTCGAGACCCTGCGCGGCGTCTCGAAGCTCCTGCTCGCGAAGATCTCGAAGGACGTGCTGGAGAAGGACAAGGGAGCGGTGCAGGGTCTCAACCGCGCGAAGAGTGCCGCCGCGGCGAGGGCAGCCGCGGCCCCCGCGCCTCCCTCGCGCACGCCCGCGGCGCCCGCGAAGCCCGAGAAGGCGCCGACCGGCGGCAAGCTCCTCAAGTATCTGAAGCGCGGAAAGGGCGAGGAAGCGGCCGAGGTGGAAGCCGAGCCCGTGGTGCCCGCGGACCATGCGCGCCGGACGCCCGCCGCCGGACCAGATCCGGCGCAGTTCATGAACGAGAACGTCCTCCTGGACGACGGAACGATGCTGGGACGTCCCCCCGCGAACCTGAACGCGGAAGAGGAGCTGGTGCTCACGGAGGAGGACATGATCGCGCATCCGCCTCCGGGCGTGGAGGCGCCGCCTCCGCTCCAGCGCGCTGCCGCGGTCGCCCCTCCGATCCCGGCGCCGTCGGCCAACGACGAGGAGAGCGTCGGGGACTTCGAGCGCGAGGGAAGCCAGTTCTCCGCCGCCCAGGTCCGCACCCCGTCGGGCTCGGGCGACGCGCGCCGCGTCTCGATTCCGATCGACCTCGGAACGCTCCCTCGCTCGGGGCGCGTCACGCTCACCGTGGAGATCTCGATCCAGATCGATTCCGACGATGCGCGGCCGAAATCCCCGGGCGGATTGGGCGGAAAGAAGGCCTCGAGCCTCGACACCTCCTTCACGCGCGACCTGGAACCGATTCCCTGACCCAATTTCCTTGACACACGCTTCGCTCGATCCCTAGGCTGCGCCCGTGGATCGGGCCTTGCCGATGGCGATTCCCGACGCTCCGCTCGGAGCGTCGAGCGCGCGTAGCGAGGAGAGCCTCGTCCTGGCGGAGCGTCTCGCGCAAGGCGCCTCCGACCCCGAGCAGGCGCGCGAGGCGGCGCGCCTCTTTTCGCTCGAGGGACATCGCGGGCGCGCGATCGACGTCCTGCGCCAGGGAATCCTCACCCACCCCCGTCACCCCGGCCTCCTGTCCCTTCTGGGCGACCTTCTCTCCCGCAGCGGAAGCTTCGAGGAAGCCGACCTCTCCCTCCAGAAAGCGCTGGAGTGCGACCCGGGGAGCGCGGAGGCGCGTTATCTCGAGGGGCTCCATCATGGAAGGCAAGGCCACCCGGCGGCCGCGCAGACGTCCTATGAGGAAGCGGTGCGCCTCCACCCCACGCACGTGAAGGCGTGGGTGAACCTCGGGCTCACGCGCGCCGATCGCGGCGACCGGCCGGGGGCCGTGAGCGCGCTCCAGCGCGCGGTCACCGCGGATCCCTCCTGCGCGGAGGCGCACTCCAACCTGGGAGTCCTCTTCGCGGAGGGGGGCCTCCGTGAGGAGGCGCTCGAGGAGTTCCGGCGCGCCGTGGAGCTCAGCCCCGATTCCTCGGAGTCGCACTTCAATCTCGGATGGGCGCTCCTGGCCGAGGACGAGCCGGCTCAGGCGGAGGCCACCCTCCTGGAATCGGTGCGGCTGGACCCGGGGAACGTGGAGGGCCTCTTCGCGCTGGCGCTCCTTCACCAGCGGACGGGCGCCTACGCGCGCGCGGTCTCCGTGCTCAAGCTAGCGGTCGAGAAGCGGCCCGACGACGCGCGCCTCCACTATTCGCTGGGCGTCGCCTACAACAGCCAGGAGGCGGTGGATCAGGCGATCCTGGCTTTGGAGACGGCGGCCCGCCTCATGCCGGACGATCCCCGCATCCATCGCCTCCTGGGGGTGGCCTTCGACAAGAAGGAGTTGCCGGCCCGTGCCCGCGAAGCCTACCGGCGGGCAGCGGCTCTGAGCGGGTGACCGGGCCCGCGCGCCTCGGGGGACTCTCGAGCGCGTTCGAGACCGCGAAGCGCGAGCGCCGCGGCGCGTTCCTACCCTTCCTTACATCCGGGTTTCCCGACCTCGTGGAATCGGACCGTCTCGCGGCCGCGCTCTGCGAGGGGGGCGCCGATGTTCTGGAGCTGGGCGTGCCCTTCTCGGATCCCATCGCCGACGGGCCCGTCATCCAGCGCACGACCGAGACGGCCCTCCGCGCTGGGGCCACGCTGGCCCACGCCCTGGGCCAGACCATGCGGCTCCACGCCCGGTACGACACGCCGATCGTGCTCATGACCTACCTCAATCCGGTCCTTCGATACGGCACGCGGAGCTTCATCACGGACGCGGTCTCCGCGGGCGTGGACGGCGTCATCCTGGTGGACCTCCCTCCCGAGGAGGAGGAGCCGTTGTGGGAGGGCTTGCGCGATGCGGGAATCGACACGGTGACCCTGGTCGCGCCCACGACCGATCCCGCGCGCCTCGCCGGGATCGCCCGGCGCGCGAGCGGATTCCTCTACGTCGTGGCCCGCCTCGGCGTGACGGGGCAGGGACCGAGTGACGCCGTCCTGGACTCCATCCTCGACCGCTGCCGCGCGCTCTCGCCGCTGCCGCGCTGCCTGGGCTTTGGAATGGATCTCACGACGCCCATCGGGCGCTACCGCGGAAAGGCGGAAGGGATCGTCGTGGGGAGCGCGCTCTTGCAGACGCTTCTGGAATCGCCCGACGCACGCGCGCGTGAGGCGCGCGCGCGCCGCTTCGCCCAGAGCATGCGCGCGAAGCTCGCAGAGCTCGCCCCGTCTTGAGTCCGATCTCCGACAGGGTCAGAGACCCAGGTTCGAGAGACGCCAGAGGGCGCGCTCCCCGGTCCGATCCGAGGAGATGACGATCTCGGTTCCGTCCGGCGACCAGGCCGGGTGACGGATCTCGGCGCTCGGCAGATCCTGCGCCACCACCGTGAGCCCCTGCGCCTCGCCCATCGGGCTCAGGAGCCACACGCCCCACCGGCCTCCGCGATTGGAGGCCATGAGAATTCGGGTTCCGTCCGGGCTCCATCTCGGACTCCGGTCGAGCACCGGTCCCGAAGGCGGGTTCGACGTGCCCGCCACGGTGAGCTGGACCGCGAGCGTGTCCGAGAAGGAGACCTTCCAGATCTGCCGGGTGCCGTTGGGCCCCGCCGCGCTGAAGCAGACCTGGTTTCCGGCGGGATCGAAGGAGGGCTCTCCGGCGAGGAGCATGAATGGCGTGAGGTAGATCTTCCGGAGCGGGACCTGGGCCGTATCCGGAATCAGCGCGAGACGGCCTCCCAGTGGGTCGCCTCCTTCCACGTACACGATGCCCGGCGTTCCCGGCCGCGGCGCCGGCGTCCATTCGCTCCCGAGGAAGTTCGTGAGCCGCCTCGTGGCACCGGTGGCGATCTCGCGGTACCAGAGGTCCTCCGAGCCGGAGCGATCGGAGGATTCCACGGTGAGTCCCGGCCGCACCCAGCGCGGAGCGCGCGCTCCGACGCCCTTGGTCTCGGGCTGGATCTGGATCCCGCTTCCGTCCTCCCGCGCCACGGCGACCCGATCCTCACCGAGATCCTGCACCTGGAACACGAGCGAATCTTGAAACCAATCCGCGCGGTCCGGCTCCACGACCTGCGTCGGCGTGAGCCGCGTCCAGATCACGCCGGTGGCCGCGACCATCTGTCGCGCGCGGCCTCCGCACGAGCAAAGGCCCAGCACCCATGCCACGGCAAGGAGCGCGCACGCGGCGCGCTGTCGCGTGTTTTGACTCACGAGGCGATGATCGTAACAGGGCGTGCCCACGCGGCCAAGCGCCCCTGGCTCGATCCGGCCTCCCGCGCCCGAGGCGTTTTCTGCGCGGCCATTCCGGGTTCAGAAGAGTCGCGCTTCTGCCGAAGAAAAATCAGGACGGGCCGGCAGGGATGCGCATGGGGCGCCTCCCGAGATCGGCAGGCGCGATGCCTCTCCGGCAGGATGCCGGAGACCGACAGAGGGCACGATGCTCCTCCTGACCCGAAAACTCGGCGAAAACATTCGAATCGGTGACGACGTGAAGATCACGATCGTCGAGGTGAAGGGGAATCACGTGAAGCTGGGGATCGACGCGCCGCCGAGTGTCAAGGTTCACCGCGAGGAGATCTACGAGCGGATCCAGCTGGAAAAGCGCGCGCAGGCCCTGAAGGATGCAACCGACAGCACGGAGAACGGCGGGAAGTGAGCCAGGCGTACGAAGAGAGCCCCGCCGAGCTGGACCGGTGGCTTCGCCGGTGCGACGAGGTTCTGGCCCTTCTGGATTGCGCGCTCCGCGGCTGCCGCGCGGGAAAGCTCCCGGTCGTGGAAGAGGCGCTCCGCGAATCGATGCAGTGCCTGGAGCTCGCCAGCGAGGACGTCGCGGGCCGCGTGGTCGGAATTCTGGAATTCTGCATGACCGAATCGGCGGAGGGCCGTTTCGACGAGGCTGCCGAGATGCTGGTCGACTTGAAAGAGAGCTGGACGGAAGCGATCGCGTCGATTCGGAGGGACCGCAGCCGTGCCGCAAACCTCAATTGAAGCCCCTGCCGAAGGCATGTCGAGGATGGCCGAGATTCGCCGCCGCATTCGCGACCACTACTACGACCGACCCGAGGTCCGCCGCGTCCTGACCCGGCTTCTCCTGCGCCGCATGGCGAGGGAGAGCACGGAAAAGGGCCGCCGCCGTACCTGAATCCGCTTGACCGAGCCGAAAGGCGACTGGTAAGAAGATTACCGGCGCCACTTCGTTCCCTCCTCCCCCGGATGTGGGAGTCAAGCGCGGAACCGATATCCGTGCAGCAGATTGGCCAGGCCAGGTCGTGAGGACGCGGAGCGTCCTCCACGCGGGCGGCGAGCCTTCGCCCCCGGGCCAACACGGGATCGACGCGGCGTGGAGTTTCCTGCGCCATGCGCCCTTCGGCGTGATCGCGATCGGAAGAGACGCCACCATCCTCGCGATCAATCCCGCGGCCTCGAAGCTCCTCGGATATTCCGCCGACGAGGTCGAGGGGGAAGACGTCGCCCGCATTCTCCGGGCACCTCGCGGCGAGTCCCACGTGCCGCCCGGAGCCTGCGCCGCACCCGAGGAGCCGCGCGAGGTGGAAGTGGTCACGCGCGCGGGGGACGTGCTCCCGGTCGGGCTGAGGCTCCTCCCTCTCGAGTCGCTCGACGGCTCCCTCCAGGGAACGCTCGCGCTCTTCCAGGATCTCCGCGAGCAGAAGGCGCTCGAGGAGCAGTGGCGCCGGCGCGACCGGCTGGCCTCCCTGGGCGCGCTCGCGGCGGGCGTGGCCCACGAAATCCGAAATCCCTTGGCTGGGATCGGCACCTCCGCCCAGGTCATGAAGCGCAGGCTGGAGGTGGGGGATCCGCGCGCGCAGTTCATCGACCTCATCCTCGAGGAGGTCTCGCGCCTGGACCGGATCGTGACGGGCATGCTCCAGTTCGCGCGGCCCGCGATGCCCAAGCTCCAGCGCCAGACGATCCTTCCCGCGCTGGAGAAGGCGCTCACGCTGGTCCACGAGGTGGCGGTGCGCCAGAACGTGCTCATCCGCGTCGAGCGCGCCGACAGCGTGCCGGACGTGTTCGTGGACCTGGACCAGCTCATCCAGGTGTTCCTGAACGTGCTCATGAACGCCCTCCAGGCCCTGGACCGCGGAGGAGAGCTTCTGGTCCGCGTGGGGCCCGTGCGGAAGCGGCTCCACGAGCGCTCGCGCCTGGGACGGCGCGCCGGCGATCGTCTGCGCCACGGCCAGGAGCCCCCACTCCTCGATCTGGTCGAGGTTCGCATCCAGGACAACGGTCCCGGCATTCCCGCCGCGGTCTTGGCGAAGGTCTTCGATCCGTTCTACACGACGAGAACCCAGGGCACCGGACTCGGTCTCAGCATCTGCCAGACCATCATTCGCGAGCACGGAGGCTCCATCTCGATCGAAAGCGTGGTCGGGCAAGGAACGAGCGTGCTGATCGACCTACCCGTGGAGAAACGACATGGAGACAGGCGCGGTAGTCCTCGCTAAGCAGGCCTTCGGCATTCTGGTGGTGGACGACGAGAAGACCCTCCGGTACGCGCTGCAAGAGGGGCTCTCGGAGGAAGGGTATCGGGTGGAGACGGCCGGAGACGTGGCGGGGGCCTGGGACCTTCTGGCCCGCGAGGAGTACCACCTGGCTCTCCTGGATCAGAAGCTCCCGGATGGGAACGGGCTGGATCTCCTGAAAGAGATCCGCTCGCGTCATCCGGAGATGCAGGTCGTCATGATGACCGCGTTCGGAAAATTCGAGAACGCCGTCGAGGCGACGAAAGCCGGCTGCTTCGACTACATCGGAAAGCCGTTCGAGCTGGATCACATGAAGCTCGTGATCAAGAACGCGCTCTCCCAGACACGGCTGTCCGAGGAGGTGACGCGTCTCCGCGCGGTCGAGCGGCGGCGGGCCGGATCCACCCTGATCGTGGGCGGAAGCTCGAAGCTGGCGAAGGTGTTCGAGACCATCCGGAAGGTGGCGACGACCGGGACCTCCACCGTGCTCTTGCAAGGAGAAACCGGCGTCGGGAAGGAGCTCCTCGCACGCGAGATCCACGAGCTGGGACCGTCGCATTCCGGGCCCTTCGTCGAGGTGAACTGCAGCGCCATTCCAGAAACCCTCCTCGAAAGCGAGCTCTTTGGCTTTGAGCGGGGCAGCCACACCGACGCGAAGCGGACCAAGAAGGGTCTCATGGAGGTCGCGAACGGCGGAACGCTCTTCCTGGACGAGATCGGGGAGATGAGCCTGGCGCTCCAGACGAAGGTGCTGCGCGCGCTCGATCAGAAGCGCTTCCGGCGTCTCGGCGGCACGAGCGACATCCTGGTCGAGACCCGCATCGTGGCCGCGACGAATCGCGATCTGAAGGCGCTCGTCCAGCAGGGAAAATTCCGCGAGGACCTCTTCTTCCGCCTCGACGTGATCCGGATCATGGTGCCGCCGCTTCGCGAGCGTCCCGAGGACATCCCGCCGCTGATCGACCATTTCGTCGGCCTCTGGAACCGGGACCTGGGAAGGGCCGTCAAGGGACCGAACGACCGCGCGCTGGAGCTCTTGCTGGCGTACCGCTGGCCGGGGAACGTGCGCGAGCTGAAGAACGTGATCGAGCGCGCCATCCTGCTCGAGAGCGAGGAATGGATCCTTCCCGAGCACCTGCCGGTGGAGATCGTGGGCGCTGTGGGCGGGGGGAGCGCCGTGCTGGAGACGCGGCTCAAGGGGGAGAGCTCGATCATCACGCTCGCGCAGGCGGAGCGGATCGCGATCGAGATGGCGCTGGGGAAGGCGGGAGGCAACAAGACCAAGGCGGCCGAGTGGCTGGGTATCTCGAGGCAGACGCTGCGCACGAAGCTCAAGGAGTACCGGATCGAATCGGCGGGCGGACATGACGGCTGAGTTCGCCCTTCCGGCGTCCGCGCGAACCGGATCCTGAGCCTCTTCACCGCCACGCCCGCCGCGAAGGCGGAGGCGCGAGCCGGAACGCTCGAGACGCCGCACGGAGCGGTGCCCACGCCCGCGTTCATGCCGGTCGGAACGCAGGGCACCGTGAAAGGCCTCACTTCCTTGGACCTCGTCGCCTCCGGCACGCGCATCCTCCTCGCGAACACCTATCACCTGATGCTTCGCCCCGGCTCGGGCCTCGTGCGGGAGATGGGAGGGCTGCACCGCTTCATGGGATGGAGCGGCCCCATCCTGACCGACAGCGGCGGCTACCAGGTGCTGAGCCTGAAAGAGCGGGTGAAGATCACGGAGCTGGGCGTGGAGTTCCGGTCGCACCTCGACGGCTCCCTCGAGATGCTCACGCCGGAGCGATCGATGGAGGTGCAGGCGGACCTGGGCTCCGACATCGCGGTGACCCTCGACCACGCCGTGACCCTGCCGCTGGATCTTCCGGCACAGCGCGAGGCCGGAGAGCGGACGCTCCGGTGGACCGAGCGCTCGCTCCGCCACGCACGCACGCTCGAGACTCCGGGACGTCTGAAGCAGCTCCTCTTCGCCATCGTGCAGGGCGGCGGTGATCCCGGCCTGCGCCGGGAGATGGCGGAGCGGACGCGGGCCTTTCCCTGCGACGGGTTCGCCATCGGCGGGCTCTCCGTGGGAGAGACGAAAGCGGAGACCTGGGCCCTGGCGCGCGCCACGGCGGAAGCCCTTCCTGCCGACCTGCCGCGCTATCTCATGGGGATGGGAACGCCGCTCGATCTCCTGGATGGAATCGCCTGCGGCATCGATCTCTTCGACTGCGTGCTCCCGACGCGGAACGCCCGGAACGGAATGGCGTTCACGAGCGAGGGGCCGATCAACATCCGGAACGCCGGGCACGCGCGCTCCCAGCGCCCGCTCGATCCCTCGTGCGAATGCGAGGCGTGCGCCACCTTCACGCGCGCGTACCTCCGGCACCTGCACCTCGCGCAGGAGATCCTCGCGCACCGAATGCTGACCTTGCACAACGTGACGTTTTACCAGACACTGATGGCAGCTGCCCGCCGCGCAATCGAGCGCGGCGACCTGCACGCGTACGCGCGGGAGTTTTCGGAGCGTTACCGCGAGCGGGGTGGAACCTCCCCCGCACCCGCCTGACCCGAGGAGCCTTCATGCTCGAAGTAGCATTCGCACAGACGACGCAAGCCGCCGCCGACGCGCCCTCCGCGCTGGACCAGATCATGCACATGGTCCTGCTCCTCAGCGTCACGATCGGAATCGTCTACTTCATGATCATCCGCCCGCAGCAGCGGAAGCAGAAGGAGACGGAAGCGATGCGGTCCTCGATCCGCAAGGGGGACCGCGTGCTCACCACGGGCGGCCTCTACGGCACGGTGGTGGGAGAGCGGGACGGCATCGTGGTCTTGAAAGTATCGGAGGACGTGAAGCTGGAGTTCGCGCGGGAGGCGATCGTCCAGGTGAAGGAGCGCAGTGGATAAGAAGCCGCTCCAGCTCCGCTACTACGGCGATCCCATCCTGCGCCGGAAGGCGGAGCCCGTCGAATCGGTGGATCCGGAGACGCGGGGTCTCATCGAGGCCATGTTCGACTGCATGTACCGCGAGCGCGGCATCGGCCTCGCCGCGCCACAAGTAGGAATCGCGCGGCGCATCTTCGTCCTGGACGTGGAAGGCGAGGGAGGGGAGCGCACGAAGATTGCCCTGGTGAACCCCGAGATGAAGGAGAAGCGGGGCAGCGTGACGGGTGAGGAAGGTTGTCTCAGCATCCCGGGCATCCATGAGGACGTGAGGCGGCATGCCGAGGTCGTCTTCGAAGGATGGAACGAGCGGGGAGAGCGCATCCGCGTTCCCGCCGACGGACTTCTCGCGCGGGCGCTCCAGCACGAGCTGGACCACCTGGACGGGATCCTCTTCATCGACCGGCTGAGCGCGATCCGGAGAAAGCTCCTCGAGCCCAAGCTCGCGCGCATGCAGGCGCGCGACGACCGGACGCCGGAGTCCAGCCCCTCCACATCCCCGTCGTTCTAGGAGGCGCCGTGCGCCTCGTCTTCTACGGCACGCCCGCGCTGGCGGTGCCGGCGCTCGCCCGCCTCGCCGAGGAAGGAACCCCTCCGGTCCTGGTGGTGACGCGGCGGGACCGGCCGCAGGGGCGCGGACTCGCCACGGCGCCCTCTCCGGTGCGCGCCGCCGCCGAGGCACGCGGCATACCGGTCGCCACCCCCGCGCGCGCGAGCGCGCCCGCGGAGGTGAAGAGGATCGCGTCCCTGGAACCGGATCTCCTGGTGCTCATCGCGTACGGGCAGATCCTGAGCCCGGAGCTCCTCGAGGTCCCTCGCCTCGGAGCCCTCAACGTCCACTTCTCGCTCCTGCCCCGGCACCGGGGCGCGTCTCCGATCCAGGCGGCGATTCTCGCCGGTGATTCCGAGACGGGCGTCACGACGATGTGGATGACGGCGGGGCTGGACGAGGGGCCGACCTTCGCCTCGATTCGCACGCCCATCGGACCCGAGGAGAACGCGGGCCAGCTCACGGAGCGACTGGCGGAGCTTGGGGCGCGGTGCCTCTCGGAGACGCTCGCGCGCATCGGGCGCGGCGAGATGGTGCGGGAGGCTCAGGACTCGGAGCGCGCCACCTACGCGCCCAAGCTCGGACGCGAGGACACGAGGCTCACGCTCAGCGAGAGCCCGCTCGACTTCACGCGCCGGGTCCTGGCGTTCGCTCCCAGGCCAGGCGCGTATCTCGATGTCGAGGGGGAGCCCTTGCTGGTAGTCGCAGCCTCCCCGGTCGATCGCCCCGTCTCGAACACCCTGCCGGGAACGGCGGGGCGTGTGCTCTCGCTGCATCGAGAGCGGGGCATCGAGCTGGGACTCCGCCAGGGATCGGTCTGGCTCAAGCGTGTGCGCCCGAGCGGGCGGAAGGAGATGACGGCGTTCGACTACGCGAACGGCGCGCGGCTCGAGGAAGGAACGCGCCTTCCCATCGAGGAGTATCCGGAGTGACCACGAAGAAGCGAAGCCGCCAGAAGCCCTGGGCGCGCAGGACGCCTTTGCCCGCCCGGGAGCTCGCGCTCCAGATCCTGGTCGCCACCGAGAGCCGGAGCGCGTATTCGGACCGGCTCCTCGAGACCAGGCTCCGGGAAGCGGACCTCAGGCCCGAGGACGCGCACCTCGTGACCGCGCTGGTGCAGGGCGCGCTCCGGCACCGGGGCACCCTGGACCATCACCTCGCGTACTTCGCGAGAGAGAACTGGAACGGGCTTCCGGCCTGGATGCGGGGTGTGCTCCGGATCGGCGCGCTCCAGATTCTCTTCATGGATCGAATCCCAGCGCGGGCGGCCGTGGACGAGAGCGTGAAGCTGGCGAAGAAGTACGGGCATCCCGGCACGGCCGGCCTGGTGAACGCCCTGCTCAGGAAGCTGGCTCGCGGGGAGCGCGCGCCCTACCCGGATCCCAAGACCCATCCCGGCGAGTATCTCGCGGCGGTCCACTCCCATCCGCTCTGGCTGGTGGAGCGATGGGTGGCGCGCCTGGGACGCGAGGAGGCCGAGCGGCTTATGGAGAAGGACAACGAGGAGCCTTCCGTCTCGGTCCGCCCCAATCTCGCGCTCGCAAAGAAGGAGGAGATCCTCGCGCGGCTCCGAGCCGAAGGGTTCCATCCGGAGCCCGGGCCGAATGGAGGACCGGTGTGGATCATGGGAGGCGGTTTCGTGCCCTCCCGCTCGAAAGCCTTCCGTGAGGGGCTGATCTCGCTTCAGGACGAGGCGGAAGCCACCGTGGTTCCGATCCTGGATCCCCGGCCGGGAGAGCGCGTGCTCGATCTCTGCGCGGCGCCGGGAAGCAAGTCGGCCCAGATCGCGGAAGCGGTCGGAGCGCAGGGACGGGTGGTCGCGCTGGAGCGTCACCCCAGCCGTGCCAAGGCGCTCCGGTCGAATCTCATGGAACGGATGCGCCTCACCAACGTGGAGATCGTGTGCGGAGACGGAACCGTGCCACCCTTCCGGGCCGTCTTCGATCGCGTGCTCGTCGACGCGCCGTGCTCCGGACTGGGCGTGCTGAGGCGCCGCGCGGACGCTCGCTGGAGGAAGGATGAAGCGTCCATCCTCGCCATGGCCGCGCAGCAGCCGCAGCTCCTCGAGGGTGCCGCCGCCCTGGTCCGGCCCGGCGGGGTCTTGGTGTATAGTGTGTGTTCCCTAGAGACAGAGGAGACCTCAGCCGTCGTGGAATCCTTTCTCAACGCCCATCCTGAATTCACGGCGGAGAAGGTCGATCGCTACCTTCCCCCCGCGTTCCGCTCCGGAGGCTTCTCCATGATCGCGTCGCCGCAGAGGAACGGGACCGATGGCGTGTTTGCGGCCCGCTTCCGGAAGCGGTGAGCGAGTCCCTGGAAGTCCGTGTGGAGGAGAATCACGAGCAGGCTCCCGCACCCGCACCCGCGCCCCCCGCGCCCACGCCGTCGGAGCGCCGCCGCGGCCCGCGCTTCTCCTTCTGGTCCGGGACACTCTTGTTGGCCGGAGTCGCGCTCCTGGGCGGCTTCCTCGTCATGAACCTCGTCCTCATGCCCAGCTTCACGAGGCAGGGCGCCGAGGTCCAGGTGCCCGAGGTGACCGGACAGAGCGAGGTCGAGGCGGAGCGGGCGCTGGCGATGGAAGGCCTCAAGCTCTCCAAGATCTCCGAGCAGTGGAGCCCCGATGTCCCGCGCGGCTTCGTGATCTCGCAAGATCCCAGCGCGGGAGGCACCGTCAAGCGGGGCCGGCGAATCTCGGTCATCGTGAGCCTCGGCGCGCAGGGTACGAGCGTCCCGCTCCTCGAAGGCGTGACCGGCCGCCAGGCGCAGCTCCTCCTCGAGGGCGCGGGGCTTCGCGCGGGCCGCATCGCGAAGGTCTTCACCGAGGAGACCAGCAAGGATCTGGTCGTCGCCTCCGATCCGCCGGGCGAGACGTTGGTGGAGCAGGGCACGGTGGTGAATCTTCTCGTGAGCCTGGGGCCGAGACCGCAGAGCTATCTCCTTCCCGATCTCGTCGGAAAGGACGTCCAGGACGTCGCGCGGGGACTTCGCGAGGAAGGCTTCCTGGTCGAGGTCCGCGTAGGGGGTCCGAAGCAGAGACCGGGGCTCGTGTCGGCGCAGGAGCCCTCTTCGGGGCACCGCGTCTCGCCGCGCGATTCGGTCGTGCTGTACGAGCGTCCGTGAGCCAGAGATCCAGCGTGGACGCTCCGGCCCGGAGCTGGGCCCGGCCCCGGGTCCATCGCATCTGCCCCTCCATTCTCTCCGCCGACTTCTCGCGGCTGGAGGACGAGATCCAGAGGGTCGCGCGCGCGGGCGCCGATTTCCTGCACGTCGACGTGATGGACGGGCAGTTCGTCCCGAACCTGACCTTCGGCCCCATCCTGGTCAAAGCCATGCGGAAGCTCACGTCGCTTCCGCTGGACGTGCATCTCATGGTGGTGGACCCGCTGCGTTTCCTCGAAGAGTTCGCGAAGGCCGGCGCGGATCACTTGATCGTGCACCTCGAGGCGGTGAAGGACCCAAGCCGCTCGCTGGAGGAGATCCGCGCGAGAGGGCTCAAGGCCGGCCTCGCGATCAAGCCGGAGACGCCCCTTCCGCCCTACCTCGAGGCGCTCCCGCATTGCGACCTGGCGCTCGTCATGACGGTCGAGCCCGGGGCCGGCGGACAGCCCTTCCTGCCTCAATCGCCCAAGCGCATCGCGACCGTCCGGGAGGCGATCGACCGCCAGAGCCTCGATTGCCTCCTGGGCGTGGACGGAGGGATCGGTCCGGATACCGCGGCAACCGCCGCCCGCGCCGGGGCGGACACGTTCATCGCCGGGCACTCGATCTACGACACGCCCGATCCGGTTGCCTCGCTCCACGACCTCCGGCGGGCCGTGCTGCCGGCATGAACGCGCTCGTCGTCGGGGGCGCCGGGTACATCGGAAGCGTGGTCGTGGAGGAGCTGGTGCGGGCGCGCCATTCCGCGATCGTCCTGGACGACCTCTCCACCGGACACAAGGACGCGGTCCATCCCCTCGCCCTCCTCATCCAGGGAGGAATCCGCGACCCGGAGAAGCTCCGGGAAGCCTTCACGACGAAGGAGATCGACTGCGTGGTGCACCTGGCCGCGAGATCGCTCGTCGGGGAATCGGTGGAGAAGCCCGGCCTCTACGAGGAAGTGAACGTGAACCAGGGGGCCATCCTGCTCGACGCCATGCGCGAGCACGGCGTGAACGACATCGTCTTCTCCTCCTCCGCCGCCGTCTACGATCCCTCCTCGCCGATGCCCCTCACGGAATCCTCTCCGCTCCGGCCCACGAATCCCTATGGGGAGACCAAGCTCCGATTCGAGAGGATGCTGGAAGAGCGGGCCGCCCGGGGCGAGCTGCGTCACGTATCGCTCCGCTACTTCAACGTGGCGGGCGCGAGCATCGACCTCGGCGAAGACCACCGGAACGAGACGCATCTGGTCCCGCTCCTGATCGACGCGGCCCTGGGAGCACGGGGTCCGGTCCCGGTCTTCGGGCAGGACTACCCGACGGAGGACGGGACCGCGGTGCGCGACTACATTCACGTGGTGGATGTTGCCGACGCCCACCTCCGCGCGCTCCGCCACTTGCAGGAGAATCGCGAGAGCCGTGCGTTCAACCTGGGCGCCGGGCGGGGCGTCTCGGTGCGCCAGATGGTGGAGGCGGTCCGCTGCGTGACCGGGCGAGACGTTCCGACCCTGGACGCGCCGCGCCGGGCGGGGGATCCGCCCGTGCTGATTGCCTCCTCGGATGCGGCGCGCGGCGTGCTAGGCTGGGCCCCACAGTTCGAGGACGTGCGCGAAATTCTGGAAACGGCGTGGCACTGGCGCGTGCGGCATCCGAAAGGATACGAGGCATGAGCGAAGAGGGCGAAGGCACGAGAGACTCTTCTCAGGACGAGCTCGCGGAGGAGCGGCTGGTCTCGATCCACAACGTACAGGACGAAGCCACCGCGACCCTGCTCTGCGATTTCTTGAGAAGCCAGGGGATCGAGGCTACCGCGGTGCCGGTCCAGATGCCCTGGTTCAGCACGCTGCAGTCACTCCATCACGGGTACTGGGGGCGGATCGAGGTGCTGGAGAAGGACCAGGAGCGAGCCCGGGCGCTCATCGAGGATTACCTGGCTGCGAAGCCGGAGGGAACCCCGGGAGAGGATCCGTGACCGCTACTGGGAAAAGCGAGGTGAGTGCCGCGCCCGTAACGCCCCAGTTCACGCGCGGCTCGCTCACGAAGCGCGTCGAAAGCTTCCGCCAGAAGCGCGTGCTCGTGATCGGGGACGTCATCCTGGACCGGTATCTCTGGGGGAAGGCGACGCGCGTCTCCCCGGAGGCGCCGGTGCTGGTCGTGGACGTGGAGAAGGAAGAGCTTCGGCTGGGGGGCGCCGCCAACGTGGCCCAGAACGTGCGGGCCCTGGGCGCGACGCCGCTCCTGATCGGCGTCGTGGGCGCGGATGGAGCGGCGTCGGATCTTCGCCGCGAGCTCCACGCCCGCGAGGTCGATTCGGAGGGAGGGATCCTCTCCGACCCCGCGCGCCGGACCACGATGAAGACGCGCATCATCGCGCACCACCAGCAAGTCCTGCGCGCGGATGAGGAGTCCCGGGAGGCGCTCTCGTCCGTGGTGTCGGAAGATCTGTGGCGGCGCGTGGAGCGGTCCCTAGCCAACGTCTCCGCGGTCCTGATCTCCGATTACGGGAAGGGCGTGGTGTCTCCCGCGCTCCTCGACCGGCTGCTTCCGGAGCTTCGTAGACGTGGGATTCCGAGCGCGGTGGATCCCAAGGAAGAGCACTTCCAGAGATACCGGAACGTCTCGGTGATCACGCCCAACGTGGCGGAAGCATCGCAGGCCTGGGGACGCAGGATCCGGGGGCCCGAGGATCTGATCGAGGCGGGGTTTGGTCTCCGCGAGAAGCTCGAGGCGGAGTCGGTGCTGATCACGCGCGGGGAGGAAGGGATGTCGCTCTTCACGCGCGAGGGGCACGCGCACTTTCCCACCCGCGCGCGCCGGGTCTTCGACGTCACGGGCGCGGGGGACACCGTGGTGGCCACGATCGCGACCGCGCTCGCGGCCGGGACACCCCTGCCGGAAGCCTGCGTGCTGGCGAACCACGCCGCGGGGCTCGTCGTGGCGGAGCTGGGCACCGCGGTCGCGACCGCGGCGAAGCTCATCGAATCGCTGGAGGACCTCCCGGTTGGGTGAGATCCTCTCCCTCGAGGACGCGAAGCGGAGGCGCAAGGCGGCGCGCGTCCTGGGACGCCCCTTTGTGTTCACCAACGGCTGCTTCGATCTGATCCATCCCGGCCACACCGAGCTCCTCCGCCGCGCCCGGAGCTTCGGCCACTATCTCCTCGTGGGGCTCAACTCCGACCGCTCGGTTCGCGCGCTGAAAGGGCCCAACCGCCCCGTGCAGGGGGAGCTGGCTCGAGCCCAGGTCGTGGCCGCGCTGGCGAGCGTGGACTACGTCGTGCTCTTCGACGAGGACACGCCGCTCCAGCTCATCCAGGAGCTTCTCCCCGACGTGCTGGTGAAGGGAGGCGACTACACGCCCGACGCGGTCGTCGGCCGCGAGATCGTCGAAAAAGCCGGGGGACAGGTCCAGGTCGTTCCGCTGATTCCCGGATTCTCTTCCTCGCAGATCACGGAGCGCATCCGCCAAGCAGGCGCCTGAAGGCGACGCCTTGACAGACCCGTTCCCCAACCGCTAAGCTGTTGCGTTCTCTCAACGTAGTGCATCGAGTGCGATCCTGACCGGCACCGCCTTACTGCGGGCGAGCGGCTCGAAGCTTCGCCCCTGACCACCGGACTGCCGGTCCTTGCACGAAACCCCTGAAGGAGGTGTGCCTCGAGTGAGTAAGCCCAGACGAGTCGTGATCATGGGCGCCGGCGGGCGCGACTTTCACAACTTCAACATGTTCTTCAAGCGCCGCCCCGAGTACCAGGTCGTGGCGTTCACGGCGTCCGCGCAGATCCCCGGCATCGACGACCGCCGCTATCCCGCGTCGCTCGCGGGGGGTCGCTATCCCAAGGGAATCCCCATCGTCTCCGAGCAGGAGCTCCCGGACCTCATCCGGGAATACGACGTCGACGAAGTGGTCTTTGCCTACAGCGACGTCTCCCACGAGTACGTGATGCACAAGGCTTCCTGGATCGCCAGCCTGGGCCCCGACTTCACCGTGATGGGTCCGAAAGCGACCCAGCTCCAGAGCCGCGTCCCCGTGATCGCCGTGAACGCGGTGCGCACCGGGGCGGGCAAGAGCCAGACCACGCGCAAGGTGTGCGAGGTCTTGAAGGCCATGGGGAAGCGCGTGGTCGCGGTGCGCCATCCGATGCCGTATGGGGACCTCACCCGCCAGGCCGTCCAGCGCTTCGAGACCTACGCCGACCTGGACCGGAACAAGTGCACGATCGAGGAGCGGGAGGAATACGAGCCCCATCTGGATCGCGGGACGATCGTCTACGCGGGAATCGACTACGCGGAGATCCTCCGCCAGGCCGAGCGGGAGGCGGACGTCATCGTCTGGGACGGAGGCAACAACGACCTCTCCTTCTTCGAGCCCGATCTCCAGATCGTCGTGGCGGACCCGCACCGTCCGGGGCACGAGCGGACCTACCATCCCGGCGAGACCAACGTGAGGCTCGCGGACGTCGTGGTGATCAACAAGGAGACCACGACCGACTACGAGAACATCGAGACCGTGCGGCAGAATGTTCTAGAGATGAATCCCCGCGCCGTGATCGTGGACGCGGCCTCCCCGATCAGCGTGGACCATCCGGAATGGATCCGGGGCAAGAGGGCGCTCGTCGTCGAGGACGGACCCACCCTCACGCACGGGGAGATGAAGTACGGGGCGGGCGTGATCGCGGCGCGCCGGCACGGCGCGAGCGAGATCGTGGATCCCCGGCCGTGGCTGGTCGGGCACATGAAGGACACGTTCAAGCAGTATCCCGCGATCGGAGCGCTCCTCCCGGCCATGGGCTATTCCAAGGAGCAGATCCGCGACATGGAGAAGACCATCAACGCCACGGAGTGCGACGTGGTCGTGGTCGCCACGCCCATCGATCTCCGGAAGCTCGTGAACATGAAGCGCCCCGCCGTGCGCGTGGGGTACGAGCTGGAGGAGATCGGCCGGCCCAAGCTGGAGGACCTGATCCGCGAGTGCCTCGGCCGCCTCGAGGCCCAAGGAGAGAAGAAGAGCCAAAAGCAGAGGAGCGGGAGCGCCCCGGCGGGGCGCGGGCGCGAGAGCGGTATGAAGAAGGCGGCACGCAAGGCGGCGCGCGTGACGCGAGGGGCGAGTGGCGGGGAAGGGAAGCGGTGAATCTTCACGAATACCAATCGAAGGATCTCTTCCGGGCGGCCGGGATCCCGGTCCCGCCCGGAGAGGTGGCGACCTCCGTCGAGGAGGCGCTCCAGGCCGCCGGACGCTTCGGATATCCCGTCGTCGTCAAGGCGCAGGTGCTGATCGGGGGACGGGGCAAGGCCGGAGGGATCAAGGTGGTGCGCGGAGCGGAGGAGCTCTCGCGCGAGGCGGGGCGGATCCTCGGCATGAACCTCCGCGGGCTCAAAGTGAGCCGCGTGCTCATCACGCCCTCCGCGGATATCGCGCGCGAGTACTACGCGGGCATGGTGCTGGACCGCCGTAACGAGACGCCGCTCCTCATGGTGAGCCCCGAAGGGGGAATCGACATCGAGGAAGTGGCGCGGCAACGCCCGGAGCGAATTCTCAAGATTCCCATCGACGTCCGGGGTCTTCCGCTCTATCGCGCGCGGGCCGCGGCGCGCTTCCTGGACGAGAATCCCTTGGTCCAGAAGAAGATCATCCCCATCCTGCGCCAGCTGGCGCGGGTCTACCGGGACCAGGATGCCTCGCTCGCCGAGATCAACCCGCTGGTCGTCACGAAGGACGGCGACGTGCTGGCGCTCGACGCCAAGGTCGTGATCGACGACTCGGCGCTCGACCGTCATCCCGATCTTGCCGCGATGCGGGACCTCTCGGCCGAGGATCCGGACGAGGTCCTGGCCCGCGAGCACGGGCTCTCGTACGTGAAGCTCGACGGCTCCATCGGCTGCGTCGTGAACGGAGCGGGGCTCGCGATGGCGACCATGGACCTGATCCAGTTCCATGGGGGAAAGCCGGCGAACTTCCTCGACATCGGCGGCTCCAGCAACCCCGAGAAGGTGGAATTCGCCATGAAGATCCTCACGCGCGACGCCCGCGTGCGCGCGGTGCTCTTCAACATCTTCGGCGGGATCACGCGCTGTGACGACGTCGCGCGCGGGCTCCTCACCGCCCTGGACCGCCTGAGCGTCCGCGTCCCGATCGTGATCCGACTTACTGGGACGAACGAGAAGGAAGCCCGGGAGCTCCTCTCGAAGCGGGGGATGATCGCGCTCAGCGACATGGACGAAGCGGTGCGCGCGGCCATCGCGCGGGCGGCGGAGGCGGCATGAGCGTTCTCATCGGGCGCGCGACCCGGGTCCTGGTGCAGGGGATCACGGGACGCGACGGAGCCTTCCATACGCGCGGGATGCTCGACTACGGGACGAAGGTCGTCGCGGGCGTGACGCCGGGCAAGGCCGGAGAGAAGGTGCATTCGGTGCCGGTCTTCGATTCGGTCGAGGAGGCGGTCCTAGAGACCGGGGCGAACTGCTCGGTCATCTACGTGCCCGCGGCGCTGGCGCAGGACGCGATCTACGAGGCCGTGGACTCCGGCATTCCGCTCGTCGTGTGCATCAGCGAGGGGATTCCGGTGCGCGACATGGTCGAAGTCGCCTCGTACATGCGAGGCCGCCACGCGCGCCTCATCGGTCCCAATTGCCCGGGGCTCATCTCGCCGGGACAATCCAAGGTGGGCATCATGCCCGGCAGCATCGTGAAGCCGGGGAAGGTCGGCGTCGTGAGCCGCAGCGGCACCCTCACGTACGAGGTGGTGTGGCAGCTCACGCGAGCCGGCCTAGGACAATCCACCTGCATCGGCATCGGCGGGGATCCCATCGTGGGCACGCGCTTCGCGGACATGCTCGCCCTCTACCAGCAGGATCCGGGCACGGAGGCGATCGTCTTGATCGGGGAGATCGGCGGGAGTGACGAGGAGGATGCGGCGCTGCTCATCAAGCGCTCGATCACGAAGCCCGTCGTCGCGTTCGTCGCGGGGCAGACCGCTCCGCCCGGGAAGCGCATGGGGCACGCGGGCGCGATCGTCTCCGGAGGATCCGGCACGGCCCAGGAGAAGATGCAGCGATTTCTGGAATTCGGGATTCCCGTGGCCAGGACGCCTTCCGAGATTCCGGCTCTGATCCAGGCCGCGCTGCGCCCGAAGAGGAAATCGGGGCTCAAGCTGCTTTCGAAGCCATCCAAGCGCCGCATCGCCAAACCATCCAGGCGCGCCAAGAAGCCTTCCCGGCCTCGCGGCCGCTGAGGAGAATCCTGCGTGGACGAGACCCTCTTCATGATCAAGCCGGACGCGGTGGAGAAGCACCGGATCGGAGCCATCCTGGCCGAGGTCGAGAAGGCGGGATTCGAGATCCTGGACATGCGTCTGGTCCGGCTCACGCCGCGCGACGCCCGGCTCTTCTACGCGGTGCACGAGGGGAAGCCGTTCCTCGAGGAGCTGGTCTTGTTCATGTCCTCGGGTCCCGTGGTCCCGACCCGGCTCCGGCGCGACAAGGCGGTCCCATCCCTCCGCGATCTCATCGGAGCGACCGACCCCAAGGAGGCCCGGCCCGGCACGATCCGGGCCCTCTACGCGGAGAGCAAGGGAAGGAACGCGGTCCACGCCTCCGACTCCCCCGAATCCGCGCACGCCGAGATCGAATTCTTCTTCGGAGACGCCGCGGCCCGACGCTAATCTAAAGAACAGTCATGGAACTGAAGCTCCACGAAATCGAGGAAGGCACCAGCCGGGTCGATGCGGAGGTCCCGGGGCAATCCGTCGGCATCCACGCAAAGGATGTCGAATTGGAAGGCCCTGTCCGCATTGGACTTAGCCTGGATCGCCGCGGGGATGAGATCTGGATCCGCGGCACGGTGCATACCATTGCGCTGCAACAGTGTAGCCGCTGCCTCGTGGACTTCTCCCAGATTCTGGAATTGGAGTTCGAGGTTTTCTGTGCTAAGTTGCCTGCTGCCCGCACGATGAGCCCCAAGGACCTGGATGAAGAGGACGGGGGGGTCCATTTTCACGACGGCCACGTGCTCTCAATCGACAGCGAGATCAGAGAATCAGTGCTGCTAGGGCTGCCCATGCGCCCGCTCTGTCGCGAGTCGTGCGCCGGGCTCTGTCCGCGCTGCGGCGAAGATCGGAATCTCGGGGCATGCCGATGCGTCGGCGTCGCCGCGGGCTGAGCCGGGCGGGTCCTATCCCCGGAATCCGGTCCAGGACTTCAACGAAGGGAATGTGGATCCATGGCCGTACCCAAGAGACGACACTCGAGCACCCGCGGCAAGAAGCGCCGCACGAACTGGAAACTCGCGATGCCATCCCGGTCGCTCTGCCCGCACTGCAGCCAGACGAAGCTTCCGCACCGCGTGTGCGGCCACTGCGGCTACTACGCGGGCGAAGAGGTGATCTCGCAGGAGGGGCCGAAGAGCTCGTAGGGGCGGAGGCGGGGGCGCGGTGAGCGATCGAGCCGGACCGCCGGTCATCGGCGTGGATGCCATGGGCGGCGACCTCGCCCCGGGCGTGGTGATCCAGGGAGCCATCGAGGCGATGCGCGAGTCGGCGGGCGCCTTCGAGGTGGTGCTCATCGGGGATGAAGCGCTCGTGCGCGAGGAGGCCAGGCGCCTCCACGTGGACGCGGCGCTTCCTCCCGTGATCCACGCGTCGGAACGCGTGGAGATGGGTGAATCCGCCGCGACCTCGGTGCGAAAGAAGAAGGACTCCTCGATCAACATCGCCGCGCGGCTCCAGAAGGAGCGCCGCGCGGACGCCATGGTCTCGGCAGGGAATACGGGCGCCGTCGTGGCCGCGGCTCTCTTCGGCCTCGGGCGCATCGAATCCGTGCAGCGTCCCGCCATCGCCACGGTGCTTCCCACGCCCCAGGGCAACGTCGTCATCCTGGACGTCGGCGCCACCTCCGATTGCAAGCCGTTCCACCTCCACCAATTCGCGATGATGGGCAGCATCTACGCGAGGCTCGTGCTGCACGTGGAGCGTCCGCGGGTGGGGCTTCTGAACATCGGCGAGGAGGCGGAGAAGGGGAGCGAGCTCTACTACGAGGCGCATCAGCTGCTGAAGCAGAGCCCGGTGCATTTCGTCGGCAACGTGGAAGGGCGGGACATCATCCTCGGCACGGCCGACGTCGTGGTGTGCGACGGGTTCGTCGGAAACGTGCTTCTCAAGTTCGCGGAGAGTGTCATTCCAAGCGTGGGCAACATGATTCGAGACGAGATCCGGAGCGACCCCCTGAGCATGCTCGCGGGGCTCCTCCTCAAACCCGCGTTCCGGAGGCTGAGGCGCCGGATGGATTACGCCGAGGTGGGCGGGGCGCCGCTCCTGGGCGTGGATGGCACGTGCATCATCGCGCACGGGCGCAGTAACGCGCGCGCGATGAAGAACGCCATCCGCGCGGCCGCGCGCTGCGCGGAGGCTCGCGTGGCCGACTTCATCCGCGAGGATCTGCAGCGTCTCGCCCCGGAGGCCGCGTGATCGCCCCCGCCCGCGACGTGCACATCCTCGGCATCGGCTCCTGCACGCCCGACCGGGTGCTCACGAACAAGGATCTGGAGCAGATCGTGGACACCACGGACGAGTGGATCACGACGCGCACCGGGATCAAGGAGCGCCGGATCGCGGACCCGAACACGCCCGCCTCCGCCCTCGCCACGGAAGCGGCCCGCCGGGCGCTGAAGGATGCGGGCATCGAGGGGAAGGACGTGGACCAGATCATCGTCGGGACCGTGACGGGGGATCGCCCCTTTCCCTCGACGGCGTGCCTCATCCAGGACAGGCTGGGTGCCGTGAGCGCGCATGCCTTCGACATCTCGGCGGCGTGCTCCGGATTTCTCTTTGCGCTCTCCCTCGCGCGCACGCAGATCGCGGCGGGGGCCGCCGACACGGTGGTGGTCGTCGGCGTGGAAACGCTCTCCAAGATCGTGGACTGGACCGACCGGAACACCTGCGTGCTGTTCGGCGACGCGGCCGGGGCGGTGGTGCTTCGCTCCACGGGGCAGCCCGGCGGAATCCTCGCGACCAAGCTCCACTCGGACGGGGCGCTCACCAATTTGCTCGAGATGCCGGGCGGCGGCTCGCTCCACCCGGCCTCGCACGAGACCGTGGACAAGCGGCTCCACTACATCCGCATGAGCGGTAACGACGTATTCAAGTACGCGGTGCGCGCCATGGAATCGGTGGCCTGCGAGGCGCTGGAGCTGGCGGGACACAAGCCCGAAGAGCTCGACCTCCTCGTGCCGCACCAGGCGAACTATCGGATCATCGACGCCACGGCGAGACGGCTGGGGCTCCCGATGGAGAAGGTGTTCGTGAATCTGGATCGCTACGGCAACACTTCCTCCGCCTCGATCCCGCTCGCGCTGGACGAGGCGAAGAAGCAGGGGCGCCTCCGGCCGGGCAGCCTCGTCGAGCTGGTCACCTTCGGCGGCGGCTTCACGTGGGCGGCGGCGGTCATCCGCTGGTGAGCCGGATCGCGTTTCTCTTTCCCGGGCAGGGATCGCAGGCGGTGGGCATGGGACGCTCCCTCGCCGAGCGGTATCCCGAGGCGCGCGAGGTGTTCGAGCGCGGAGACCAGGTGCTGGGCTTCAAGCTCTCCACGCTCTGCTTCGAGGGTCCGATCGAGGAGCTGACCCGGACGGAGAACACGCAGCCCGCGCTCCTCGTGACGAGCGTGGCGGCCGCGCGCGTGCTGGAGCGCCGCCAGATTCACGCATCGGTCGGAGCGGGGCACAGCGCCGGGGAATTCGCGGCGCACGTGGCCGCGGGCTCGCTCTCCTTCGAGGACGGGCTCCTCCTGATCCGCCGCCGCGGCGAGCTGATGGCCCAGGCGGGGACGGAGCGCCCGGGATCCATGGTGGCGGTGCTGGGGCTCGGAGCCGAGGAGATCGAGCGGGTGCTGAAGGCGGTCCAATTGCCCCGGGATCTCGCGGCCGCGAACTACAACTCGCCGGGCCAGGTGGTGCTCTCGGGAACCCGGGAGGCGCTGGAGCGGGCGTCGGAAGAGGCGCGCAAGGCGGGAGCCAAGAAGATCGTGCCCCTCAACGTGAGCGCCGCGTTCCATTCGCCGCTCATGGAGCGCGCCGCGCAGGGGCTGAACGAGGCGCTCGGCAAGGTGGAGATCCGGCCCGCGCGCTTCCCCGTCTACGCCAACGCCACGGCGAAGCCGGTGCAGTCGCCGGACGAGATCCGCGTCACGCTGGAGGAGCAGCTCCTGCGTCCCGTGCTCTGGGAGCAGACGGTGCGGGCGATGATCCAGGATGGATCGCGGCGCTTCGTCGAGGTGGGGCCGGGGCGCGTGCTGCGTGGACTCGTGAAGGGCGTGGACCGGGAGGTCGTGCTCCTCGGGAGCGAGGACGCGGAGTCCGCCGAGGCCACCGTGCAGGCGTTGCAAGAGGTCGCCGCGTGACGGCGGGCGCGGGCAAGGCCCAGCGATTTCAAGATAGGGTCGCGGTCGTGACCGGCGGCGGAAAGGGCATCGGCCACGCGGTCGCGTCCCGGCTCGCGTGCGGGGGCGCCAAGGTCGTGATCTCCGGCCGCGACGAGAAGGCGCTTCAGGCCGCCTGCCAGGAAATCCGCTCCTCGGGAGGCGAGGCGATCGCGGTCGTCGCGGACGTCGCGAAGCCCGACGACGCGGACGCGCTCTGTGCCCGCACGCTCGAGGCGTTCGGCCGGGCCGACATCCTGGTCAATAACGCGGGCATCACGCGGGACAACCTGATCGTGCGGATGAGCGAGGAGGACTGGGACCAGGTGGTGGACACCAATTTGAAGGGCACCTTTCTCTGCATCCGCGCCTTCACCCGGCCTATGATGAAGCAACGCTACGGACGCATCGTGAACGTGAGCTCCGTGGTGGGATTGATGGGCAACGCGGGTCAGGCGAACTACGTGGCCGCGAAAGCGGGCATCGTGGGGCTCACGAAGGCCGTTGCGAAGGAGCTTGCCTCACGCCATATTACGGTGAATGCGGTGGCTCCGGGCTTCATCGAGACCGCGATGACGTCGGCGTTATCGGAGAAGGTCCGGCTCGCGCTGCAAGAGCAGATTCCGCTGGGCCGCCTGGGGGCGCCGGAGGACGTGGCCCATGCGGTGGCGTTCCTGTGCTCCGAAGAAGCGAGTTACGTCACCGGTCAGGTGCTGACGGTCGACGGCGGCATGAGGATGTGAACCAGAGCGATTCCCGACGGGAATCCGCAAGGGAGGTGAAGCAGGGAATGGCATCATTCAGTGAAGACCGGGTCAAGCAGATCATCGTGGATCAGCTGGGCGTGGCGCCGGAGCAGGTGACGCCGGAGGCGTCGTTCATCGACGATCTGGGAGCCGACTCGCTGGACACCGTGGAGCTGGTGATGGCCCTCGAGGAGGAATTCGACATCGAAATTCCGGACGAGGACGCCGAGAAGATGACCACGGTGGCGGACGCCATCAAGTATCTGGAATCCCACGTGCCGAAGAACGCCTGATTCGGCGACGCGCCGGACGAGCATCGTCCCGCGCTCTTGCGCACAGGCGAAGAAATCGAGAAAACGTTCGTGACGTATCGGAGAAATGGAGCTCCTCGCCGGGTGGTCGTGACCGGGCAGGGCGTCATCTGCCCGCTCGGGAACTCCGTCGAGGAATTCTGGAAGCGGTTGATCGCGGGCGAATCCGGGATCGGCCCGGTGACGCGCTTCGACACCGCGGCCTACGACACGAGGTTCGCCGGCGAGGTGCGCGATTTCAAGCCGGAGAGCGTCATGGACCGGAAGGATATCCGGCGCTCCGACCTCTTCGTGCAGTACGCGGTCGCCGCGACGGCCCAGGCACTGGAGCAATCCAGGATCCAGGGCGCGGTCGATCCGACCCGCTTCGGCGTGATCGTCGGATCGGGCATCGGCGGGATCTCGACGTTCGAGGACCAGCACCGCACGCTCCTCGAGAAGGGCCCGGGCCGCGTCAGCCCGTTCTTCATTCCCATGATGATCTCGGACATGGCTTCGGGCCAGGTGTCGATCCAGTTCGGCGCCAAGGGCCCCAACTACTGCACCGTGTCGGCCTGCTCCTCGGGTGCCCACGCGGTCGGGGAAGCCTTCCGGCTCATCCAGAACTCCGAAGCGGACGTGATGATCGCGGGAGGCGCGGAAGCGCCGATAACGCCCGTTTCCTTCGCGGGCTTCTGTTCCATGAAGGCGATGTCCACTCGTAACGACGACCCGGCCCGGGCGTCCCGGCCCTTCGACTCCCAGCGCGACGGCTTCGTGATGGGCGAGGGCGCGGGGATCGTGATCCTGGAGGAACTGGAGCACGCGAAGAAACGCGGCGCCACGATTCTCGCGGAGGTCGTCGGATACGGAGCCACAGGAGATGCCCATCATATGACCGCGCCTGCCCCCGAGGGTGAGGGTGCTGCGCGGGCCATGCGGGCGGCGATAGACGATTCCGGCTTGCCTCTGAGCGAGTTCGGATACGTGAACGCCCACGGCACCTCCACACCCCTCAACGACAAGTTCGAAACCCAAGCCATCAAGTCGGTATTCGGGGACCACGCAAAGCGCGTGGCCATCAGCTCGACCAAATCGATGACCGGGCACCTGCTCGGAGCGGCAGGAGGACTGGAGACGATCATCTGTGTCCTCGCGCTCGAGCGGAAGATCCTTCCGCCCACCATCAACTACGAGAACCCCGATCCCGACTGCGATCTCGATTACGTCCCCAACACCGCGCGACCGGTCGAAGCGCGGGCGGCCCTTTCCAACTCATTGGGCTTTGGCGGGCACAACGTCACCCTGGCGTTATCGAGATCCGTGGCACAGGAGGGTCCGTAGGGATCCCGACAAACGTGAAATTATTGAGAAAGCTGTTCGGATGGGACCGCCCACCGGCGATGCCGAAGGCTCCGAAGGAGCCCAAGGTTCCACAGGCACCACACGTACCACGCGTCACCGCGCGCGATTTCGATCTACGCGGGTTCGAAGCCATCGTGCACTACAAGTTCCGCGATTCCGAACTGGCGCGCCAGGCGCTCACCCACCGCTCGTACCTCCACTCGCTTCCCGACAAGGACAAGGGCGGAGAATCCAACGAGCGGATGGAATTCCTGGGCGACTCGGTCGTCGGCCTCGTGGTGAACGAGTTCCTCTACCGCAAGTTCACATCGCTTCGCGAGGGGGAGCTGACCAAGATGAAGTCGCTCCTCGTGAGCCGCGTCATCCTCTCGCGCACGGCGAAGGACATGGGCCTGGGGGATTACATCCTCCTGAGCGAAGCGGAGACCGGATCGGGAGGGCGCGACCGCGCGTCCATCCTCGCCGACACGCTGGAAGGCGTGATCGGCGCGGTGTACCTGGACGGAGGGCTGGAGCCCGCACGGCGCTTGACCGAGCGATTATTGCTTCGGCAGGTGCACGAGATCCTGAGCGACGCGAATCTCGCGAACTACAAGAGCATGCTCCAGGAGTACGTGCAGGGCGAGTTCAAGACGCACCCGCAGTACCGCATCTCGAGCGAGCTCGGCCCCGACCACGAGAAGGTGTTCACCGTCGAAGTGGTCGTGAACCAGAAGGTGCTCGGCCGCGGACACGGGAACAACAAGAAGGAAGCGGAGCAGGAGGCGGCTCGCGACGCCCTTCTCCATTTCGAGAAGTTGGTGCGAGGCGAACGGCAGGATCATCGTCGGCGCAGGCGTCGGGGTGGTCGCGGGCGCCGCTCGCGGGGCGGTGGGGGGCGCGGCCCGGGGGCCGGGCAACCGGGGAGCGGCGGTCCGCACGAGGAGAGCAGGGAGCCGCGGGAGGACGAGGCGCGTGGCCCCGATGGGAGCAAATCCCCTTGGGCCGCATCACGGTTGCAGTCCGAATCATAGATTGCTATAATTAGAGCGTCGTCTCGAGACAGGGGAGGAGGGTCCACTTGGGCCCTCCTCTATCCTTTGACTCTGGAGACGACGTGGCTGAAGATCATACATCCTCCCTTTTCTCATGGACGGTCATGGGGTCGCTGTCCCTGATTCTGGTCGCGTTGCTGGCTGGCTCCGCCTGCGCCTTCTCCCCCGATCACTCACCCGTGATTCCCACCAACCTCGAATTCCTCGTGCGCTCGGCGGTGGCCCTAGAGAGCGGCAATATCGAAGAAGCCGCGGTCTGGGCTGAAGCACTGACGGCCGAAGATCCGGCGTCCAGCTACGTCGCCTCGCGCTTTGCCCAGATCCTCGAGACTTCCGGCGAGGACACGCGCGCGCTCGGATGGGGCGAGCGTGCCCTCCAATTGGACAGCTTGAATGCCGACGCGGCCATGCTGGTCGGTCGCATGCGGCTCCGTGCGGGAGAAGCCGCGGTCGCCGTACAGGCCTTGACGCCGCCGCTGCGGATCCTGAGAGCGCGCCCCGAGCTCTACGCCCTGCGCGCGCTCGCCCACGAGCTCAATAAGAACTACGAGGCGGCATTGGCTGATCTAAGGCGCACGGACGTCCTGCTTCCCGATTTCGGATGGGTGGCGACAGGCGTTTTGGGGATGGCGCTCGAGGACGGTCGGTTGGATGAAGCGTCTCAAGCCCTCCAGCTGGCCCTCGAGCTCACCCCGGACGATCCCCGGACCTTGGGACTGGGGGTCGCTTTGGCCCGGCGTTTGGGCGATACGGTTCTCGAGGAGAAGCTCCTCCGGCGGCGCGCCGAAGCCGACGACGCCGTCCCCGAGCAGATCGCGGCGTACGCCTCGTACTTGTTCCGTGAGGGGAACCGGAGAGCCGCGGAGGCTTTCCTGGGTAGGATGGGGCAGCGCGGGTTCGACCCAATCGACGTCCGCGTTGAAGCCGGCCGCATGCTCCTGAGCGACGGCGATTACCGCGCGGCACTGGAGGCGGTGAAGCCGCTTGGGAAAAAACGAGCCGCGCTGCCCGTCAAGGCCCGGGCGCTCGTGGCGCTCGGGAACGAGAAACCTGCGCTCGACTGCTACCGGAAGCTGCTTAAGCTGCGCTTCCTTA
>DASQAV010000153.1:0-5562 GCA_035635575.1 Candidatus Dormiibacterota bacterium
AGCCTGCCCTCCGGCGTCTACTTCGTCCGGGGCACGCTCTCGGAAGGAGCGTTCAAGTACTTGATCACCATCTTGAAGTAGAACTATCGGGGGGCGTTCCTCAGACAGCGCCGCGTCTCTTGGAGCGGAAAAACGACTCGAGGAGCGCCCCGCATTCTTCCGCGAGCACCCCCGGCTGCACCTCGGCGCGATGGTTCAGCCTCAAATCCTGGCATACGTTCGCGAGCGAGCCGCAGGCGCCCGCCTTGGGGTCCCGCGCTCCGTAGACCAGCCGGGGAATCCGCGCGAGCACGATCGCGCCCGCGCACATGTGGCAGGGCTCGAGCGTCACGTAGAGGGTGGCTTCGTCCAGGCGCCAGCTCTTCACGGTCTGGGAGGCCGCGCCGATGGCGAGGATCTCGGCGTGCGCGGTGGGATCCTGCGTGGTCTCGACCCGGTTTCGCCCGCGTCCGACGATGCGGCCGTCCCAGGTGACGACGGCGCCGATCGGGACCTCGCCGTCGGAGGCCGCGGCGCGAGCTTCGGCGATCGCGGCTTCCATGAAGCGTTGATCGAGGGAGGGCTGCTCCCTCACTTGGTGGGGAATTTCTTCAGCGCTTCCCGGATCAGGTCGGAGGCGACCTCGTCGACGCGCGGCGGCTCGTTGGCGCGCGGCGTCTGGATGCGGCCGGTCTCGTCGTAGCCCACCGTCGAGTTAGTGAGATCCAGCTCGCGCGCGAGCCTCTGCTCGCGTGGATCTTTGCTCCAGAGCTTCTTCTTGTCCCGAATACCGTAGAGCGCCATGTGAAGCCCGATGGTCGTCGAGGATTGCCCTTCCCCGACGTTGTGCGCGCGCTTCGTCTCCCACTCGCCCACTTTGATCAGGAGCACGGCGTCGGCGACCAGGAGGGAATCGAGTCCCACCACCGCCGTGGAATCCAGCGTGCCGTACCGGGACCATCGGGTCGCCACCCGGTCGGCTCGATCGGTGTTCGCGTCGCCCAGGACGCGCTCCACATCGGCGGGCATGAGGAACACGGCCCGCTCCTTCGGCACCTCCTGGAACTGCTCGCGCAGGATGTCTTCCAGGATCTTGTTCGCGTCCTGCTCCCCGGTGGCGTTCACGACGGGAAGCACCGCGACCCGCAGGCCCTTGGTGGCCGCGGGGAGGTCCAGCTTGATCTCGGGTTCCTTCTCCGCCGCAAGCGCCGTGAAGGCGCCCGGAGCCAGGACGAGGAGAAGAATCGCAAGCATGAGAGAGCGCGTGGCGGGAAGGGTGCGGATGCGATTCATGGGTGCCTCGTTGGCTTGGTTCCGGCCCGGAACGAAATCATGGAGGTTAAGTGGCGCGCCCAGGAGGATTTGAACCCCCAACCTTCTGATCCGTAGTCAGACACTCTATCCAGTTGAGCTATGGGCGCGCAGCCAAACTCGAAACCAAAATGGCGGAGAGGAGAGGATTCGAACCTCCGGAAAGGAATTACCCCTTCAACCGCTTAGCAGGCGGCTGCCTTCAGCCACTCGGCCACCTCTCCCCTGCGTCGTAACCTGGACAGGACCCGTGACTCTAACCCTAGACGCCCGTGGGGTCAAGGCGGGTCCCGGACTTCACGGGCAGGGCGAGTCCCGGGGCGGGCCGGCTCGATATGGATCGTGAGCTCCACGATCTGAGGCATGGCCGCCTGGACGGCTTCCTTCACCCGGTGGGCGATCTCGTGCCCCTCGAAGACGGTCATCGTCGGCGCCACCTCGAGATGCATGTCCGCCACATAATAGAGACCCATCTTCCGCATCAGAAGTTTCTCGACCCGGTGGACATCCGGCCGGTCCTCGGCCACGCGGGTCACCCTTTCTTGGAGTCCGGGCCCGGGGCTTCGATCCATCAGCTCCTCCGTGGGGCGGCGAAGGAGGCGCATGCCCGTCAGGAGGATGACCCCGCTCGCAAAGAGCGCCGCCCAGTCGTCCGCTACCTCGTAACCCTTCCCCCCGATGATCGCCACCGCGATGCCCACCGCCGCGACCGCCGAGGTGATCGCGTCCGACCGGTGGTGCCACGCGTCCGTCCGGACCGCGGCGCTCCCGATGGTCTGCCCCACCCGATGCATCCTCTGATAAAGCCCTTCCTTGATCGCGATCACGACCAGGAGCACCACCAGCGTGAACGCGGCCGGACCCTCGTGAGGGGATCGGATCTCATGGACGGACTGGATGGCGATTCCGACCCCCGCCATCATGAGGAGCACCGCCACCAGCGCGGCGGCGAGAGGCTCCGCCTTGCCGTGCCCGTAGGGATGCTCCCTGTCCGGAGGCCGCGCCGCGATCTTGAGCCCGCGCCAGACGATCAGCGAGCCGAAGACGTCCCCGAGCGACTCGGTTGCGTCCGCCGTCAACGCGTGCGAGTGGCCGACGACTCCGGCCAGAAGCTTCCCCAGAGCCAGCACCAGATTGGTGACCAGACCCAGCATGCTCGCGCGCATGCCGCGGTCGTACTGGGCGAGCGTCAGCTCCTGGCTCTGGACGGTCACCCGGAAAGCTTCTTCTGCATGAGGTGATGCCGCTGTTCCTGGCGCATGCCCACGCGCTCGTAGAGCACCACGGCGCTCTCGTTCTCGGCGTCCACGCCCAGCACCACCTTGAGCTGCCCGCGCGAGCGAAAGTCCTCGAAGGATCGCCGGAGAAGCGCCGCGCCCAACCCGCGCCCTCGCCAGGACCGGAGCACCCCCAGCTCGCGGATGAAACCCAGATCCCCATAGTCGTATGCAAAGAGGGCTCCCGCCACGCGGTCGCCTTCCCACGCCAGGAGGCAAAGGCTGGGATCGAAGCGCGCGTGCTTCGTGCGAAGCGCCCACCAGTCCTCGAAGGTACGGGGGAAGTGCCGGAAATGTTCCGCGAAGGACTCCTCGAGCGTGGAGTGGAAGACACGATCGTCCACGCCGAGACGGAGGGTGCGAATCTCGATCCCCCCGAGGCGCGGCGCCCGGGATCCCTCGCCCGACGCCGGCGCGGACGGCGCGGGAGTCGGGTCGAGATCGATCCGCATCCGGAAGAAGATCCTCGCGTCCCGGTACCCCATGCGCTCGAGGGCTTCGCGCTCCTGGGTCTCGACGCCTCCGATGAAGAAGCCGAGCGACACCGTCTCTCCGCCGCCGGCCTCGAGAACCCGCGCTTCGACCGCCTCGATGAGGGCCGGGGCCAGCGCCGCCACGGGCTGGCCCGGACGAACGTAGAAGGAGCCGTCGAAGTCCGCCCGCGCCCTCGGCCGCGCGCCGGCGAATCCCAGGATCGTTCCTCCCGCCCGTTCCAGGACAAAGGCGTCGCGAGAGAGATCGAAATTCGGCGCGTTCCAGTCGTCCAGGACGTCGTTCAGGTCGGTATCGGGCTCGCCGTAGCACGCGATGTCGCACGCGCGCATGAGATCGGCCACGTCCGGGGCATCCGCGAGGCGCGGCGCCCGGATCTGGACCTCGGAGGGCAATGGCTTCGTGAACGCGTCGATCATGGGGGCGGAAGTGTACCACCCTCAGGGCTCTCAGATGACGATTCGAGGCTTGCAATTCACGGAATTCGCCCCTGCCGCAGCTCCCGGTTGAAGTCGATCCAGTAGGCCCAGGGTACGAAGAACCACGCCACGATTGCCGTAAGCGCGACCACCGTGATGCTCGGTGGAGGGGCCTTGGAGCCCGCGTCGGCCACGTAGAGCGCCGCGAGCACGATGACGTAGGCCCAGAGCGCCGCCCTGCCGATCCGGTTCCGCGCGCGCGTCGTCGAGGCATAGATCCAGATGCCAGCGAGGAACATCGCGCTCTCGATCGCGATGACCACCGCCGGGTAATTCCAGAGCCCCATCCCAACCTTTGGACCGCCGGGCCAGAGCGGGAGGTCCGGAACGTGAACGAGGAAATCCAGGACCCAGTGGCTCAGGACCAGGACCCCCACCCAGAAGGCACCCCGGGGATACTGCGTGCGCGCCTTGTAGACGAACGCGAACACCACGGACCAGACGACGGCCATCAGGAGGCTGTGCGAGATCGGGTAGTAGGTGAAATTGAGGAAGAGGAAGGAATTGGGTCCGGGCGCCACCTCCGCGCGCTCGAGTCCCAGGAGGAGAAACACCGGCCAGAGCGCGTCCAGGAAGACGGCGGCCAGGGTGAGCGATCCGATCGAGGTCCTCGGCGCCAGGCGCTTCGCGGCGAGCCCCACGGCGAAGTGTCCGATGAACACGGTCCCCTCCCCTGAGTGCGGCGTCTACGGCGACGCTTTCCCCTGCCCCTGCGACGGCGCCGCCCCCTCCGCCCGCGCGATGTACGCTTCGACCTGCTGCCGCAGCACCGGCAGCGCGACCGCGCCGTTGCCCAGCACGGCGTCGTGGAACGCCTTGATGTCGAACCGGGCGCCCAGCTTCTCCTTTGCCTCGGCGCGGAGGCTCAGGATCTCCCGCTGTCCCAGCTTGTAGGCCAGGGCCTGGCCCGGCCACGTGATGTAGCGGTCCACCTCGTTCACGATGTTGTTCTCGGCGAGGAGGCTGTTCTCGGTCATGTAGTCGATGGCCTTCTGCCGCGACCACCCCATGGAGTGAATCCCCGTGTCCACGACGAGCCGGCACGCGCGCCACGCGTCGAAGGAGAGCATCCCGAGCCGGTCGACGTCGCTCGAGTAGAGCCCCATCTCGTCCGCGAGATGCTCCGTGTAGAGGGCCCAGCCTTCCACGAAGGCGGTCACCCCCTGATGCTTCCGGAACTCGGGAATGCCGGTCAGCTCCTGCGCGATCGAGATCTGGAGATGGTGCCCCGGGACGGACTCGTGGAACGCCAGCGCCTCGGCCTCGTAGCGCGGCCGGGTCTCCGGCATATAGGTGTTGATCATGTAGGTGCCGGGCCGCTTTCCATCCGCCGAGGGCCCCCGGTAGTAGGCGATCGTCGAGTAGGGCGCCTCGTGCATTCCCATCACCTTCACCTCGCATGGCTTCTTGGGCTGGAGCCCGAACCATTGCGGCACGGCCGCCTGCGCGCGCGCCAGCGCCTCGCGAGCCTTTGCTTCCACCTCGGCGCCCGTCTTGAAGTGCATCTCCGGATCCGTCCGGAGGCGCCGCTGGATCTCCGCGACGTCCGAAGTGCCCAATACCTTTTGTCCCAGCACCGCCAGATCGCTCCGGAACTTGGCGACCTCCTCCAGGCCGATCGCGTGGATCTGCTCCGGCGTCATGTCGAGGGAGGTGTGCACGCGGATCATCTTCCGGTAGCAGTCGACCCCCTGGGGCAGATCGGCGAGCCCGGCGTGCTCCGGGGAGCGGGACACGGGCAGGATCTCCTTCTCGAGAAAGGCGCGGTAGCGCTCGATCCCGGGAAGGAGCGAGGTGCGGATGGCTTCGGCGAGGTCGTTCTGGAAACGCTCGCGCTCTGCCTGGCTCCACGCCGGGTGCGGCTCGATCGCGGGCTTCCAGACTCCCAGGCTCTCGGCGGGGGTCCTGTTGATCCTCGTGATCTGGTCGATGGTCTTTTCGACCGCGTCGCGCGCCGCGACCTTCCCCTGGGACTTTCCCGTCCGGAGATTCTGGATATGGTCGTCGAGGTAGCGGCCCATGAG
>DASQAV010000154.1:0-2452 GCA_035635575.1 Candidatus Dormiibacterota bacterium
TCCTTCTGGAACACCGAGGAGCCCAGGACCCCGAGGAAGAGCACCACCATCCCCGAGTGGACGATGTAGCCGCCGTACCGCCGCTTGTTCTTCTCGACCAGACGTACCACCTGGCCCGGGAGCGCGCCCGTCTCGGCGCTCTTTCGCGCCTGGATCCCGCGCGCGAATTCCATGACGATCGTGGTGACCACGAAAGCCGCGCCGAAGATGCAGACCAGGGTGTAGATCCCGGTCGCTCCGAAGGGCAGCGCCACCAGCGCGGCGACCAGGCCCAGGAACGCGGGCAGGATGAAGTTTCGCTTCAGCACGGAGGCGGTGGCGCGCTTCCAGGAGAGCACGGGCCCCGCGCCGGTGAGCAACAGCAGCGTCAGGGCGATCGGGACGTTCACGCGATTGAAGAAGGGCGCCGAGACCGAGATCTTCGTGCCGGTCACCGCCTCGCTCAGCACCGGAAAGGTCGTGCCGAGAAACGTGGCGAAGGCGAGCGCGACGAAGAGCACGTTGTTGAAGAGAAACGATCCCTCGCGCGAGACGACGGCCTCCATCCGGTTCTCGCTCTCCAGGAGCGCCTTGCGGTAGAGGATGAGCGCCGTGGCGGCCGTAGCCATGATCAGGATGAAGCCCAGGAACCAGGGTCCGATGTTGGACTCCGCGAAGGAGTGCACCGAGGTGAGCACGCCGGAGCGCGTGAGGAACGTGCCGAACATGCTCAACAAGAACGTGAGCGCGATGAGCGTGATGTTCCAGGTCTTCAGCATCCCGCGCCGCTGCTCGATCATGACCGAGTGGAGGAATCCCGTGCCGACGAGCCACGGCATGAGCGAGGCGTTCTCGACCGGGTCCCAGCCCCAGTAGCCGCCCCATCCCAGCTCGATGTAGGCCCAGCGCGCGCCGAGAAGGATTCCCACGCCCAGGAACCCCCAGCAGAAGAGGGTCCAGCGCCGCACCTCCTCGATCCACCGCGTGCCCGACCGGTTCAGGAGCAGCACCGCCATCGCGAAGGCGAAGGGAACCACGAAGCCCACGTAGCCCGTGTAGAGGATCGGCGGGTGGATCATCATGCCGGGATCTTGCAAGAGCGGGTTCAGCCCCATGCCGTCCGGCGGAGGCGTGGCGAGAATCCGGAAGGGGGAGCTGACGAAGCTCAAGAGCCCCGTGAAGAAGATCATGACGCAGGCGATCACCATCGCGACCGCGTCGTAGAAGGGATCGAGGCGCTTCCGGTACGCGAACAGGAACGCGGAGCCGTAGGCGCTCAGGATCAGGAGCCAGAGAAGAAGGGAGCCCTCCTGCCCCGCCCAGAGCGAGGTGAAGGCGTAGTGGAGCGGAAGATCCCTGCTGGTGTGCTCGGCGACGTAGCGGTAGCTCATGTCGCGCGCGAGGAGTGCGCGCTCGAGGATGATGACCGCGAGCACGGTGAGCCCGCACACGGTCCATACCGCGCGGCGGCCCCCTCGCAGCGGCCCCGACAGGCCCGTGCGAAGCCCCCAGGCGATGCTCCCGACGGCGAAGATCGAGCAGGCAAAGGCAAGAAGAAGCGAGAGACGTCCGAGCTCGCTCATGAGTGAGCCCCGGGTCTCACGACTTGTCTTTCCCCAGCCCTTTCGCCTCGTACTTGGAGGGACATTTGGTGACCAGCTTGGAGGCGTAGAGCGCGCGATCGTGATGCCGGTAGTCGCCCTCGACCACCACCTCGCGTCCGTCGGCGAAGGCGTCGGGCATGAGCCCCTCGTAGACCACGGCGATCTTTTCCTTTCCGTCCTTCACATCCGTCATCTTGAACTGGAGCTTGGGCTCGCGCTGGTCGTAGACCACGCTGCCCGGCGCCACGACCCCGTCCAGGCGAAATCCTTCCGCCTTGGGAGCACGGTCCAGGCCCGCCAGCTCCGCAACCGACATGTACTGCATCCCGGTCTGTTTCACCCCGGTGAGGATCAAATATCCCACCGCGGCGATCACGACCAGCGAGAGCACGGCAAGGCGAACCGAGTTACTCGTCATGTTTCCTTCGACTTAGAGGGTTGAAAAGGGTTCGGCACGGCCCGATTGTACCCTAGACCGTGACCTTCCTGGGCCGCATTACCAGCACCAGAACAATGCCGGCCAGGAACCCTCCGACGTGCGCCCACCAGGCCACGCCCCCGCCGCTCGTCGGGGCGACCCCTTCGATCGACCCGCTCACGAGCTGGAGCACGAACCAGTACGCGAGCAGGAGCAGGGCGGGCAGCTCCATCACTTGCAGAAAGAAGAACACCGGAACGAGCGTGACGACTCGCGCCCCGGGAAAGAGCACCGCGTAGGCGCCCAGCACCCCGGCGATCGCCCCGCTCGCGCCCACGACCGGCAGCGTCGAGCCGGGCTGGATCAGGAAGTGGGTGATGGCGGCGGCGAGCCCGCACAGGAAGTAGAAGAGGATGTAGCGGATCTTCCCCAGGACGTCCTCCACGTTGTC
>DASQAV010000155.1:0-22371 GCA_035635575.1 Candidatus Dormiibacterota bacterium
CCCGCCTAGGGGAAGCCGTCCTTCCCCGGCAGCGTGATCGTGAACCGCGCGCCCGAGCCGGGCACGTTCTGCGCCGTGATCCTCCCGCCGTGGTTCTGGATGATCCGGTAGCAGGTCGAGAGGCCGAAGCCGTGCCCCTCCGGCTTCGTCGTGAAGTTGGGCTCGAAGAGGCGCGCCAGGTATTCCGCGGGGAGTCCTGGTCCGTTGTCCTCGACCGTCAGCTCCACATCCCGCGAGGCCGGGGTGACGCGAGAGCGGATGACGATGCGCGGCATCGTGATCTTGGAGCTCCGAAGCGCATCGGCCGAGTTGCTGAACAGATTCATGAAGACCTGCTGGACCTGCCCGGGGTCCAGGTTCATCGCCGGCAGGTCCTCCGAAAGATCCAGCGCGAACTCCACCCGCTTGTACTTGTTCTGGGGCGTGATGAACTCGACGGTTTTCCGGATGACGTCGTTCAGCTTCGTCGGCTGCTTGCGCACCTCTTTGTGCGAGAAATCCATGAGCCCCTTCGTGAGCACGGTCATGGCGCTCGCCTGCTCGAAGATGATCTTGGCAGCCTCCTGGGTCTTCTCCGGGCTCATCGTGCCGACGCCCATCAGGAAGAATTGCGCGCGCGCCGAGATGGCCGCGAGGGAGTTGTTCAGCTCGTGCGCGATCTCGGCGGCCATTTCCCCTTTTGCCGCGAGCCGCTCGGAGCTCACCAGCTCGTCCTTGGCGCGCTCCAGCGCGATGTACTTCGCGTTCGCCTCCTTGATGAGGAGCAAGGGCACGAAGAGAAAGATCAGCCCGTAGTATCCGATCGCCATGTAGGACACGACGACCAGCGGGGAGAGAAAGAAGAGCGCCACCGAGGAGATCAGTGAGTTGTAGTAGATGTATTCCTCGCGCCACGTTTGCAGGAGCTTCCGGCGCGTGCTCAGCGCCACCGCTCCGGCCACGAGCATCGTGTTCACGAAGAAGTACACGACCGACGCCCCGACCCACGGCAGGATGAGGGAGAGCGTGAACACCGCCGAGCCGGATTGGCCGTGCGTCCAGAGCGGCTCGCCTCCCAGGAGCAGGTACGCGACCCCGGCGGACGCCAGGGCGAGCACGTTCTGCCCCGCGTTGAAGAGCGCCTTGTACCAGGTGCGCCTCGAGAAGATGACGTTCGCGATCGTGAAGGCGATGGCGGCGATCCAGACCGCGGGGCGCCAGCCGAAGAGCACGAGGAGGCTCAGATCCACCGTGGAGGCCATGCTCTCCATGGCCTTGCCGGTGATCGTGTTGAGCCAGAGGCTCTCGGCGAACAGGCTGACGATGATCCACAGGACGACGTGGACCAGGCCCAGGGTGCGGAATTCGGCGAATGCGGACGCGAGGACCGCCGCGCCGGCGGCGATGATGAAGACGACGTAGAGGATGAGGCCGCGACTCAGTCGGAATCCCCCAGAAGGGAATCGGTCAGCAGAGCGCGAAGCACCCCCATGGTCACGCTACGCACCCTACCCCCCGGCTGGGGCCGGAATCAACGGGATTCACCACCGGGAAGGAGATCTCGGGGGTCGAGCGGCTCCGTGCGCACGTCGTGCGGAAGGCTCAAATGGAGATCCCCGGTCACGGCCTTCGGGAGGATCGTGAGAGAGCGGAATTCCACGTCGATCGAGTCCTCGGAGCCGCCGGCGGTGATCCATCGAGGGAGCCCGGTCCCGGGATCGGCCGCGATCCAGACGGCGACGGAGGGAAGCGAATCCCCGAGCGTTGCCCGCTGCATGCGGTAGCCCTCGCGCCAGACGCCTCCGACGAGTCTTCGTTCTCGCGCGGCGCGGAACTTGGCTTCGAGGATCCGCTCGGGCTCCTCGATGAGCTGGCGCATGCGCGCGGGGGCCCGATCCCAGTCGGCGCGATAGACGACTTGCTCCGAGGGCCGGTACACGAGAAACGTCCTCTGCTCACGGTCCACGACGATGTCCTCGCCGCCTTTCTCATCGGAGCGATACCGGAGGCCGCGTCCCGGCAGGAACCAGACGCGGCCCTGGGAGCGCTCCCCGGGACCTCCGAAGGGATCGCTGCGCGTGATCGTGACGCGCGAGCGCACCTCGGCAGCTCGGAAGACGCGGGCGAGCATCCGATCCACCGCCTCCTGAGGGGCTGCCTGTGCCGCGGCTCGCTTCCGGGCAGGCTGGGGCCCGGCCGCCTGGGCACCCCAGGCGAGCGCGCAAAGCGCCACGACCGCGGAGATCCGCAAGGACACCGCTTTCTTCATGGCTCCGCGGTTCCCCCCTCGTCGATCCCCAGAAGCCAGCGCACCAGGGCGCTCCCGTCGGGCTCGTCCAGTGCGAGCATCCTCCACTCCGGCTCGATCGCCGGGCGGTATCGGATCTTCGAAGCATCGACCGGAGCGAAGTCCTCGATGGTGAGGAGCACCACGCTGCCAGAGAACGACCATTCGATCCAGCCCGGAATGCGTCCGGCGGTGTAGTTCCGCTCGGGTCCATAGCGCACCCGGATCTCCTGGCCACGCTCCCCGGCCGCCCGGAGGGAAAGGCTGCGCGGCTCCCCCCGCTCCGACAGCTCCAGGGTGAACCGTCCGCCTTCCTCGATCCCGCCCTGGAATCGCCATCCCCCGCCGGCCGGCTCGATGGCCGCGTGCTCGAGCGCGCCGCGCACCCGGGGCAGGCCGAAATCCCAGGGCGTCGCGAGGAATCGCAGGAGCCGGCCGTCCAGCCCCTCCTCGCGCCGCAGCTTGCCCGACACTCCCACGTCGTAATGCCGGACCAGCACCAGGAGCTCGTCCCCCTGGAGCGACGCGTCCAGCGCCCGCGTCGGTCCGACGTAGCCGATGACCGCCAGGCTTTCCTGGTTCGCCGCCCAGCGCACGCGCGCACTCCCTTGGCCCTTGCCCGCGCGCTTCACCGAGATCGCGGCCACCCCGCGCTCCGGCCCGTGAGCCGCGGCGTACGCCGCAAGGAAACGATCGCGCGCCCGGCTCCCCGAGCTCTGCTTGGGAAGACGCGCGCACCCCGACGCGAGGACCATCGCGGCGAGTATTACGATCCATCCGAGCCTCCATGCTCCTTGCGCTCGTTCCTGAAAGCGGGCACGCTCGGTTCCGTGGCCGAGGAAGCGGTTCGTGAGGAGCTTGGGCTCTGGCGTCCCCCGCCGGGACATTTCCCGCCGAACGCCTGGTTCGGCATGCCCACGCGGCGCGGCGGCGTGAGCCAGGGGCCGTACGCTTCGCTGAATCTGGGACAGGCGGTCGGGGACGAGGAGAGCCACGTGCTCCGGAACCGCGCAATCTTGTTCGGGGCGCTCGGCATTCCGGAAGCGGGGCCGGTGCGGGTGCGCCAGGTCCACGGCACGCGCATCGTCACGCCCGCCGAAGCTCCGGCCGATGCGGACGGGCTCCTGGTCCGGGCGGGCGATCCCTGGGTCGCCATCTCGGCTGCCGACTGCGCGCCGGTCGCGCTCGCGGCCCGGGACGGATCGCACGCCGCGCTGCTCCATTCGGGATGGCGTAGTACTCAGGGGAAGATCGCCGCGACCGGGGTCCGCCTTCTCGCCCAGCGCGGGGTCCGCGCCTCGGACATCGTGGCCTCGATCGGTCCCTGCATCCATGCCTGTTGTTACCCCGTGGGACCGGAGGTGACGCGGGAGTTTTCGAAGGACGTGCTGAAGCCTCATCCCGAGGGCGTGGCGCTCGACCTTCCCCTCGCGATCGTCCGCGCCCTCGAGGAAGCCGGGGTGGACGGAGCGGCGATCGAAACGGCCCCGGAATGCACCCGCTGCACGGCCGGGAGTTTCTATTCCCACAGGCGGGATCGAGGCGTCACGGGCCGCCACTGGGCGCTCGTTCACCTCGCGCGATCATCGGAATAGAATCGGTGCCCTGCGCGGGCTCGATGGCCCTGCCCCTCCCGAGGAGGGTTCCCACCAGACGGAAGTAGAGCCTCCTCCCCAGGAAGCCCAGGAACAAGCCCAGCCCCGTCCCTCCCAGCACGTCGAAGGGATAGTGATCCCCCACGTAAATGCGTGAAATCCCCACCGCCGCCGCGTACGCGTACGCGAACACCGTCGCTTGCGGAAAGACCGCGGAGACCACGGGCGCCGCCGCGAAGAAATTCGTGGCGTGCGTGGACGGGAAGGACCTCGAGGTCCGGATGCCGAACATGGCCCGGACGTCCTTCAGCGTCACGGCCGGGCGCGGCCTCTTGAACAGAGGCTTCATGATGTGGCTGCTCAGCTGATCTCCCGCCGCGATGGTGAGCGAGAGCACGAGCAATCCGATCGCGCCGCGCCGTCCCTTGAGAAGGAAGAGGAGTCCGATCAGGCAGAGGAGCGGAACTTTGAGCGGTCCCGGATCGGTGAGCCAGACCATGACCGGATCCAGCCAAGGATGGCGCAGCCCGTTGATCGCCCGGAAGACCGCGACGTCCCAGGAGTCCAGCATGCGCCGCGCCGGCTAGAAGTCCGCGCCGAGCGTCACGAAGTGCTGCGAGGTGCCGGTGGGGTGCTGGAAATTGTGCCCGCGCCCGTAGTCGTATCGAAGGACGAAGTAGCCGAGATTGATTCGCGCCCCGGCCCCGTAGGCGAAGAGCAGGTCGTCCGAGTGGAATCCACCTTCGTTCGAGAAGAACCTGGGGTGTTCCCCCTTCTGCCACGAGCTCGCCGCGTCGAGGAACATCACACCGTTGATTCCGCCCAGCGTGATGCGCCCGGGCCATCCGAAACGGAGCTGCTCGATGAGCGGGAAGCGGAATTCGAGATTCCCGAGGAGCGCGTTCGAGCCCCTGAGGTCACCGTAGTCCACGCCGCGGTACGTGAACGCGCCTCCGAACCGGAACAGCCGCGGATCCCGGCCGAAGCTAGAGCCCGCGATCAGCCGCTGCGCGAAGGCATAATTGTGGTGGAGGTTGCTGTAGCGTCTCCAGTCCAGCATGACCGTCGTGTACTGGACGTCGCCGAAGGCGTGTTCCGCCGTGTAGCTGGAGCGTCCGCCGTTGATCGGCCCCGTGGAGCCGTAGAGCGCGTTGTCGGCGATCAAGCCGGCGTTCGGCGCGACGTAGAGATAGGTCTTGTCCGCGGCCTGCCGGAACACGGTGCCCTGATCGTAGTTGTAGAGGAACACCCCCTTGTCGAGGGCCGCCGTCTCCACGCCGTACTCGATGCGCCGGAAGCGGCTGAACGGACGCGAGAAGAGAAACGCGCCGCCGCGGTACACGTTGCTTTCCACCTGGTCGCTGCTCGGTGAGGAGAAGAGGAGCAGATCGGTGCGGTACTGGAACGCCGCGATCGTGTAATTCGTCCGGTGCGACAGGTTGGAATACGCCAGGTAGACGTCGGAGTTCGCGAAGTCGCCAAAGAGATTCAGCGCGACCAGGATGTTGTGGTTCCCGAGAACGTCGCTGAACGACATCACCGTCGAGCCCGCGAAGCCGATGTTCGACGCGAAGAAGGCGCCTCCCGATACGTAGTCGCGCGAGAATTTGGGGCGATAGGGCGCGTGGCGGAAGGTCGTGCTGTCCACGAGCGGCTCCCGGTACACCTGACGCACGTAGAGCTGGAGCGTCGTGTCGGTGACCGCTGCCGTGGCGGAATCCGGCGGGGCCGTGGCCGGGAGGCTCGAGCCGGAAGGCGTGGCGGCCGGATCGGGCGTGGATTGGTCCGGATCGGACGCGCCTGCCTGGGCCAGAAGGGTCGCCTCGCCGGGAACGGATCCGGAGGCGACGATGGGAGGCGCGGTCAGGAACTTGGGCACGTCGCGGACAGAATAGATGTCCCAGCCGCCTCGCGTGAACGCCGAGAACACGAGACGCTTGCCGTTCCGGGACAGGGAAATGCACGGGCTCTCCGGAACGATGCCCGAGACGCCCGTGAGCAGGTTCGAGAGACGGAGCGTCTCACCCGTGGAGAGATCCTGCTTGAAGATGTTCGGGATCCCGAAGCGGTCCGACACGAAGACGATCGATCCGCCTCCAGGCCCCCACTGCGGCGAGATGTTCATGCCGTGCTGGTTCGGGAGCACCGTGACCCTGCCCGAAGCGACGTCGAGGATCGCGATCCCGAGCTTGCCGAAGATGAGCTTGTGGAGATCCGTGGACGGCCCCTCGTCGGTCGCGAACGCGATGCGGCTTCCGTCGGGCGACCACGCCGGATCACGGACGGCGAACTTGCCGCCCAGCACCATGCGCGGGTTCTTGCCGTTCACGTCCGTGATGTAGAGGCGCGAGTGCCCCGCCTTCAGCCCGACGAACGCGAGCTGCTTACCGTCGGGCGACCAGGTGGGCGAATAGATGGCGTCCAGGCCGAACTTCATCCTCGCCTTCACCTTTCCGGACGGAACCTCGATCAGATAGATCGCGTCTTGTCCGCCGACCTGGGCGGGCAGGGCGATCCGGCTCTCGTCCGGGGACCACGCGATCGAGGTGTTGAAGAAGCGAAGCACCTCGAAGCTGCCGGTCCGCTCCCCTTCCACGAGCTTCTTGAAGATCCGGCCGTCGAGCGCCGAGGCCAGGTACACGTCGTTGTACATGCTGCGATCGGAGATGAACACCATCTGCGTGCCGCTGGGGGACACCGAGGGAGCCACGTTGAAATTCGACTCGTCCCGCTCGGCTTCCGTCAGGCGCGCGGCGATCTTGTCCGGCTTGTCGAAGTCGGCGATCTGGGGCAGGTACTCCTTGCGGACCGCCTCCGTCCATTTCTTGGAGAGCACGTCGATGGTCAGCCCCGTCGAGGATTCCAGCGCCTTCTCCGCGCTTCCCATCCGGCGCGTGCGCTTTAGAATCTCGCCGATCTTCTGGACCCCGTAGGTGTCCGCGATGAACTGCCAGATCGACTGCCCGAAGCGATAGACGCGGATGTCGCCCACGTATTCCAGCGTCCGGATCGGGATCAGGTATCCCTCGAGGGAGGCGTCCCGCAGCCACATCTTGGTGTTGTTGTCGATCTCGGCGATCGAGAGGTATTCCGCCATGCCCTCCATGAACCAGAGCGGAGGGGAGGACGCGAAGGGGTTCCCCACGATGCTCATGCGGTCCCCGAACAGGATGTCGACCTGGAACGCGTGGACCAGCTCGTGGGTGAGGACGTGATCGAGCTCGGCGTAGGAGCCGGTGAAGGGAAGGAACACGCGGCGCTTCAGGAATTCGGTGACGCCGCCGGTTCCCACTCCGATCAGCTCGGGCGTGATGTTCGTCTGCTCGAAGTCGGTGTGCGAGGCGTAGAGGACGAGCGGGATCTTGGACTTGATCTGATGGTCGAGCACGCGGCTCAGGCGGCGATAGCCCCGCTCCGCCATGACGGCCGCGTCCTGCACCGCCTCTTCCTCGCCGCGGTAGTAATGGACGTCGAAGTGCTCGGTCTTCAGCACCTCCCAGTGAAAGCTCTTGTACTGAACTTTGTTCTGCCCGAAGTACTGCGCGCCGGCGGGAGCCGGCAGAGCGATCGCCCCGAAAAGGAAGATCGCAAACGACGGGAGCCACCCGAACGGGGTGCGCCTCGAGCCGGCGGTTTCCATTCCCTTGATGCCCGACCTCATGATGTCTTCCCTTCCTCGGCTCCGGCCAGCGCTGCCGCCCCGGCGGCACGAACCAACGCCTCGATGGCTTGCGGAGGCACCGCCCCCTGGGCTGATTCGGGTCGACCGCCCCCTTTTCCGCCGAGCTCGCGGGCAAGCCTGCCCAGGAGGTCTCCTACAGATATTGTACCCGTTGGCGCCGAAAAGTGTGCTTTCGGCGTATCGCTTCCCGCCACGAGAAGGGCGATGCCGCCCCGGGCGGAAAGGAGCGCGGCCAGGGTGCCGATCTCGGCCGGGTCGCGGTCGGGAAAGTGCCGGGCGATCACGGGCCCGCGGGCGCCTCGGGGCGCCGCATCCAGGAGCGCCTGGGCCTCCCGCTCCAGCTCCGATTTCAGGAGTGACTTCAGCCGGCGATCCATGTTCAGGCTGTGCTCCCGGAGGCGCGCGACGGCCTTCGGCAGGTCCGCCTCACCCGACGTGAACTCCAGCGTGAGCTGACGCAAGATGTTCGCGCGGTCGCGCTGGCGGCGGAGGGCCCGCCCGCCGCAGACGAAGGCGACCCGGGTCCCGCCCTTGTACTTCTCCGTGGAGAGCAGGGTGATGATTCCCACCTGGCCGCTCCGGCTGACGTGGGTGCCGCCGCAGGCGGACCAATCGAATGCCTCCACCTCCACGATCCGGACGATGCCCTCGACCGCGGGTGGCTTCCGGAGCGGAAAGCGGCCGATCTCGGCGCGCGGCACCTCGTGCGTGAGCACCGGACGGTCCTCCCAGACGATCTCGTTCGCGCGTTCTTCGACGCGGCGCAGGAGCTCCGGGTCCGGATCCGGATGCGCGACGTCGATCGAGACCTCTTCCTCGCCCAGATGGAACGAGCGGGTCTCCGCGGAGGCAACCTCGATGAAGGCCTGGGAGAGGATGTGCTGGCCGGTGTGCTGCTGCATGTGGTCGAAGCGGCGGGCCCAGTCCAAGACACCCCGGATCGGCGTGCGCGGGGTGAGCTTCCCCTCGATCCGGTGCCAGACGCGCCCCTCCTCCTCGCGCACGTCGGTCACCGGGACATCGGCAAGGCGGCCGCGGTCCGGGGGCTGCCCTCCCCCGCCGGGATAGAACGCGGTGCGGTCCAGCTCGGCCCAGGTGGCGCCGTCCCGGTCCGTAATCTCGAGCACGGTGCCTTCGAATTCGCGGAGTGAGGAGTCTTCGTGGTAGAGACGCCGGGTCAAAGCCGAGCCTCGAATGGGACGGGCGAACGGAGGGACCGGACGGATGATAGCGGTGGGACGACGCTTCGCGCAACCAAGCGCTTCGCGCTGTAGGCCCGGACACGCAACCTCCGCTCGCTGTTCTCGCCCGTGGATTTGCCCAGGAGTCCTGGATACGCCACGGCGGGCTGCGAAGGCTCGCTCCGGTTCGTGTCCGGGACCATCCGTGGGAAGACACTCGTCACAATAAGGGTTCACACCCTGCAAAATCTGCCGCGACCCCCACGCCCTTGGCGTAGACTCCACGATCATGGAATGCTGAACCTGCTGGTCCCCGAGCCCTCGTTAGAGACTGCCGCTACTGAGGTCCACGCATGCGTGCTCGACTCGGCTGTCTAATGGTTTCGGTTTGCTTTCTGCTTTCGGGCCATGCTTGGGCCACAAAATCCATGCAGTCCGGGGAGGCCTACTTCGGGGTCGGTCTTCGAATCGGGGTCACGCCGCACCTCGGCGAGGTGTTTCCCCTGCGGGTAACCGCCGAGAGTGCGCAACACGCAGGGGACTGCCCCGGCAGGGTCCGGATCGCCATCCCCGCCGGAATCGAGGTCGTCAAGGGGGACACAGCACGGGACGTGCACGTTTCGATCCGCGACATGAAGCACATCGACAGCGAGTGGCTCGTCTTTCTCCGCCCCGTCCGAACCGGCCAGTATCAAATCCGCGGAACCCTCAGCATCTCTTGCCCCAATGGAACCGGAGACGAGACGGAGACGCTGCTGGATCTCACGATGCGGCAGGATACGACGATCGTTTTCGGTGGATACCCGACCCGCTTCGAGCGCGTGTACGGAGGTTCTCAGCGGTTTCGCTATGGAGGCGTGCGTGCGGCGCCCGGTGAGGGTACGACCGGGTTGGTCATTAAACCTGGCCACATGGTGTTCATCGATCGAAGTGAGAGGGTCTTGTCCGACGACGTTGTGGACCACCCTGAAATCGCGGCCGTGCCGACCGTGCACTGCGGCAAGTGCGGACTGGCAGCACCGACAGAGGTCCGGTTCTTTGTGACCGTCGGTAACAAGGGTGATGTGACCTGGGTCGAGCCCCGCCCGGCATTAGCAGAAGAAGACACCGTGTTGGTGGCAACTGCTAAAGAGGCACTCAAGACCGTTCGCTTCGTTCCGGCTCGCACGAAACAGGGGCTGGCGGTCGCTGACTGGGCGGAGGTGGACGTAGTGGTAGCACCCTAGTGTGTATATGACGATCGCTAAACACTTCGCGCCACTGGCCGCTGCACTTCTTGTCGTAATGACCTCGTGCTCGGATTCCGTCGATTATCCGCTCGCACCGACGCCCCTGAACATATTCGCGCCCTATCTGTATCCCGCATGGCATCCGAGCGGTAGATCCTTGGTGTTCGAGCTGGATCCGCTGGTGCGCCGATACCGAGACGCGCGAGGCAAGTGGGTTTATGTCTATTCCGATTCCCTCGCAGGGGAGTACATAGTCAACATTGACGGCTCGGGCCAGCGACGAATCCTTCCCTATTCACTCCGGGAGCCCGAGTGGGATTCTGCAGGAGCCACCCTGGCATACCAAATCGGTGGAATAGCCATCGCGACCATGGCGGGTTCGGATACTGGTCTAGTGGTGGAGACCGCGAAGCAGATTACGTCCGGTACGACGGGTGCGTTGGCCCCTACATGGAGGCGAGATGGAAGAGCCCTCGCATACACGGCGTTCGACACGCCGGAGAGCGGAATCTATCTGTGTCCGAGCTCGGGCGGTGACGGTCAGCGCGTAGGGGAACCGAGTTGGAGGCAAGCGGACTGGGCCCCGGCTTCGGACTCGCTCGTCTTCGTGTTTGCAGACTCTACCCAGAGGGGAATCGCAGTCGCGGACACTTCTGGGCATGGATTCCGAATCGTCTGGGCGTATCCTGGGGCCGCTGCGTACTACCCGCGATGGTCTCCGGACGGATCCCGGATCGCATTTGTGGGCCGGCGCTCGGCCTCAGAGGGCCGCATCAAGCTGTGGATGGTCAGTCGAGACGGAACAGGCGCGCGGGCGCTTACGAATACCGGAACGGCCGACTTCTTCAGCTGGGGGCCGGGAGGGAAGGAGATCGCGTATGTTCGATACGATTACTCTGACACTACACTAGCCAACGGGACGATTTGGATCGTCAACGTCCTCTCCGGAAGTGCCCGGCAGCTCACCTACAACACCCCATCGAACTGATCCGAATCGGTCGGCTGTCCGCGGCAAGAATCGCATGCGTTTGGCTGCGAGGGAGGCCCTACCGCGTCAGGGCGACGTTCCGCTGCTCGATGAGGTCGGCGATCGCTTCCGTGAGCTCGCGAAGCTCCCCCAGATTCATCTCGAACTGCTCGTCGTGCTCGTACGCCTTTTCGAGCTCGTGCACCAGGCGGTGAAGCCGCTCGATCCGGGCGATGATCTCGTGATCCAGACGTCCGATGGAATCCGCGGTCTTGTCGGTGTACGCACGATTCCCGTGCTCGACCACCACGACCGACTCGGCCAGAAACTCGAGCTTCCTCGCGTCCTGGTCCAGCTCCTCGAGCATATCCGAGAAGTCATCCTTGAATTGTTTGCTCTCGATGCGCTCGAGCCTGTGGGCTTCGCCCTGGAGCAGCTCGGCGATGCTGGAACGAAACTTCCGGTCATCCTCGCGGCGCAGCGCGGGATCCGTGTAACCGCGATATCCGGGTACGTGTCGGGCGACATCCTCGACAACGTCGATGGTTGCGAGCTTCGCCTGCCGGGTGCGTGGCATTCCTGATCCTCCCCAAAATTGCAGACTGCAATCCCAGCGAGCCGAATCTGGAACGGCGCATGGCCGATGCGGCCAGTTTCGCGCCGCTCTCGCGAAGGATGCTGGAAGCAGAGCTATCTGCTTCCCACGGTCGCGGATCCCGCTCCTCGCGAACGATGCTTCGTCGCGAGAGTCAGGACTCCATTGCGGCCAGTTCGCAACTCCCATGCCACTTTGTTCCGTGGCGGATGCGTGAGGACGTCAGGGGGCGTCGACGCGGACAGCGTAGGGGGTGTCCAGGACCGGAGACGCGCGGACCGTTCCGCCCGAACGGTCGATCTGGAGGATGCGGTTCGTGCGCAGCTCGGTCATCCAGCAGGATCGATCGAGGGGATCGACGTCGATGCCGTAGGGCTCGATTCCGATCAGGGTCGCAAGCGTGACGCCGGCGCGCGTGATCAGGCTCAAGCGGCCCGCCGCGAAATGAGGCGTGCCACGCTCGCTCACCCACACGTCGCCGCTCACGGGATCCACGCCGAGGTCGGTGGGAACGAGGAGGTTGCTCCGGATCAACGTCGAGGAGCTGTCCGAGGGATTCAGGTAGTAGAGGCTGCCGCTCTCGCCCGTGCGCGTCGCGACCCAGGCGCCGCCGGTTCCCTCGTCGAGCGCGATCGCGCGCACGCCGTCGGGCAGGAACCACCGGTGAGTCTCCTGTAGGTCCTGGGCGCGAAACCGGTGAACGGTTCCCTCCTCGTTCCCCACCCAGACGGTGGGGTCGTTGGTGCCGGCCTCGACGACGCGTGGATGGCCGAGGCCGTTGAGGGTGCGCTGGGGCAACGGGTTGTTCACGTCGGACGAATAGGAATAGACCGTCGAATCGGGGGGCGAGATGACCCAGCCGACGCCGCGATTGCTCGAGACCGAGATATCGGTGGGATCCGCGAGCTCGATCGTGGTCCCCACGGTGGCCCCGTCCACGCTCTTGCGCAGCACGAACCCATCGGTCTCCGAGGAGAGCCAGATCACCTTGTTCTTCCGGTCGAGCTCCATGTCGAGATAGCTCTCGTGGGCCGCGCGCGCGTAGAGAAGATCCCGTGCGTCCGGGCTGAGGCGGGCGAAGGCCGGGTTCCCGGCCTCGAGAGCGAAGATCTGCCGCGTGCCGGGAGTCGCGGTATCGGGAGGGCTCGCCGCGCTGTCGCCGTTCGTGAGGTGCACGATCAGGCGATAGACGTAGGTCGTGTTGTTCTGAACGGTGGTGTCCTCTCCCGCGATCGCGGCCGGACCGTAGTCCGCGGTGCCCAGATCTCGAGGCATTCCGCCGGGGAGCCAGCGCTGGACCCGGTAGCCCTGGACTCCGGCCACCAGCAGGGCGGGCCAGCGGAACTCGACATTTTGATCGCCGGCGATGGCGTTGAACCCCACGAGGCCGCCGTTCGTCTTGGAGTTCCTGGGATCGAGTGGATTCAGCCGCTCGCGCGTCGAGCAGCCGGCGATCAGGAAGCAGAGTCCGGACGCCGCCACGAGGCAGAGCCGCGCGCGTGCGAAGGGCCTCAGGGCATGGCTCACCGATCGGAGCCGTTCACGAGAAGCACCACACCTCCCGTGAAGAGCACCTGCCCCACACCCAGCGCGGCCAGGGAGAGATGGTCGTAGTGCACCGCGCGGTCGAAATAGGTGTCGAGCACGCGGCGGTCGGAGGAGTCCATGTAGCGGTCGTACCACTGGTCCCCTTCCCGGCGCAGGAGCGCGGCGGCTCCGGTGAGGACCGCCCCGACGCCGACCAGCCCCCACTGGAGCCAGCGGCGGCGATACACGGGAGGGCGTGGAATCACGGGAGGCAGGCTCTCGGACGTCCGGCGTAGCGAGACCAGGGCTCGGCCACCGCTCCGCTCGAGCCCGAGGAGCGACTCTCCGGTGAAGATGGTGTCCGCGTGATCGACGGCGCGGAAGAGAAACCGTCCGCCCTCGAGGAAGGCCGGCTGGAGCGGAATCGGCGTCTCTCCGATCAGGGAATCCCGCCCCTGTCCCTCGAGGCGGAAGACCCGGGCCGGCTCCGGCGCGCTGCGCAGCATGACCGTGGGCCTGAGATCGAGGAAGACGTGCGACGTGGCGCCCGGCTGGATCACGACCTGGGTCTCGTCGTGCGCGGCGTCGAAGAGGCGGGGATCGTCGAACCGGGCTCTCACCCGTACCGTCTTGGAAGGAACCCAGATCGGTCCCAGCGGCGAGCGGCCGGCCTCCACCTCATCGATGAGGATGAGGAGACCCGGCGGAGAGGTCTCGACGATCAGCCCGCCGGACGAGGAGTCGGGCGGAGCGGTCTCGCGCTGAAGGTAGGAGCCGGCCCGAGCCGCGGAGGGAAATGCCAGGAGGACCGCGACCAAGATCCAGGCCGCGAAAACGGTCCTCCCTACCCCGCGGTACGACCGGGGTTTAGTAGTCGAAGCCCACGTAGAATTCGCGCTCCCAACCCGGCCTGACGGTCTCGAAATCAGTTTGCCGTGCCAGATCGTAGCGCAACACGAAGTATCCGCCCAGACTCATCCTCAACCCGAGCCCGAAGCTGCCCTTGGGCCGCGGGAAGCGCTCGAACTTCTCCCAGGCGTTCCCCGCGTCGGCGAAGACCGCCCCTTCGATTCCGGGAAGCTCCAGCCGCGGCACGCCAAGGATGAGGCGGTCGAACAGCGGGAACCGGTACTCCGCGTTCACGAGGTACATGCGCGTGCCGTAGATGCTGCGGCGGCCGTAGCCGCGCAAGGAGTACGAGCCGCCCATCGCGAACCGCTGAGGATCGGCCCCCGCGCTCACGCGACTCTGCAGTCGCAGGGCGACCGTGGTCCACTGGCTCGTACGCAGGTACCGCCGGAGATCCGCGCTGACCATCATGTTCTCGGTGCGGCCGTTGTTCCAGTTCGTCGTGAGCGCTCCCGTCAGGTTGTACCGGGCGCCATCGCGCGGGCCCGTCGGGAACCAGAGGGCATTGTCCCGGATCAGCGAGATGGAATGCGTGGTCAGCATGCCGCGCCGCGAGGTGCCGAAATCCCGGACCTTCTCGTCGTAGTACGCCTGGGCCGTCCCCTCGATCCGGCTGAAGCGCGAGAAGGGATAGCTCGCCAGGAAGGAGGCTCCGGCCCTGCGCTCGAAGTACGTGTCCCCGATCGCGTCCTGGTAGTCCCCGGCGGTATGGAACGCGCCGACGCCGTAGTTCCAGCGGTGCTGGAGATCGATGAACCAGGCGCCGCCGTTCATCCGCGAGAGAATGTCGGACGTCGTCTGCGCCGTGTTTCCGATCTGGAAATAGAAGAGACGGTTCCCGAGGAGGTCGCTCACGGCTCCCTGCAGGCCCTCTCCCAGATTCTCGGTCGGCTCGACCGCGATTCCGCCCTGCACGAGATCCAGTCCGTAGCGCGGCTCGTAGGGCTCGGGGCGCTGCTTCGACTTGGCGAGCGTGTCCTCCCACCGCCACGTCGGCGGCGCCTCGTCCGTCGCGAGCGCGAAGGCATCCACGGTCGTGTCGGGCACCGACATCTGGTAGATGCCGAACCCGCCGCGGCGGAAGCCCGTGAAGAGGAGCGCCTTCCCGCCCGGAACCCACGCGGGATCCATCGCGGAGCCGAGGAGGCGCTTGAAGCGGCCTCCGGAGCCATTGATGTCCGTCCAATAGAGATCGTAGGAGCCACTGCGGTCGGAAGCGAACGCGATCCGGCTTCCATCGGGCGACCACTTCGGCGTCTGGTCCGTCCACGGACCGCACGTGAGGTAGCGGATCGCGAGAGTCTGCGTGTCGATGACGAAGAGATTCTGGTGACCTTCGGCTCCGTAGCGCGTCCGGTCCGATCCGAAGACGATCTGCTTCCCGTCCGGCGACCAGGTGGGATCGAGATCGGTGTAGAGATCGTTCGTGAGCCGCGTGAGCTCCTTCGTCTCGCGGTCGAACACGTATAGGTCCATGTGTCCCGAAGGCTTGAGCCCGGAGACCGCGATCTTGGTGCCGTCCGCGTTCCACGCGGGTGAGGAGAGCGCGATCAGGTCGTCCAGGTATTGCCTCATCACGACCTTCTTGCCCGCGACGTCATAGATGAAGAGCGCGTCGCGCTCGTTCCACTTGGAGACGAACGCCAGCTCTCCCTTCTTCGAGACGTCGATGCGGCTCTGGAAGGGATGGAAGGACTCGAACTGCGCGGCGCGCTGCCCGCGCACGACCGAGCGCACGTCGCGCTCGGGCCCGCGCCAGTCCGCGCTGTAGATGTTGGTGTACCCGCTCCGCGCCGAGATGAAGAAATAGCGGCTTCCGCCGAAGAGGGCCGTGTCGGGACACGCGACCGGCTTGAGATTCACGCCCTGAGACGTGGCGCGCTCTTCCCCCGCCAGCGCCAGCGTCATACGGTCCTTCACTTCGGGGAAGTATTTCCGCTTGAGGCCGTAGATCCAGTCCTCGGAGATGCGGCGCGCCGGAACTCCCGTCACGCGCTGGAGCACCTTCTCGAACCGGTCGTCCTTGTAGACCTCGGTGTAGAGGCGGCGCAGCGCATCCTCGCCGTAGGTGGTCGCGATGTACTCGCAGAGGCTCTGCCCCAGCTTGTAGACCGTGAAGGTCCCGTTGTAGCGCCAGAGGTCGCTGATCGAGGGCAAGCGATCCTCGAGCACCATGTCGCTCACGACCATCGTCCCCTGCGCGTCCCACTTCGTGGACCAGTACTCGGCCTGCCCCTCCGAGAACCAGAGCGGCGGCACGACGTAGGTCGCCTTGCGGTGTTTCTTGTAGACCTCTTCCAGGATCGAGAGCTGGAAGACGTGCACCAGCTCATGATGGATCACATGGCGGAATTCGGCGTAGGAGCCCGTGTACGGGAGCACCACGCGGCCCTTCGAGAACTCGGTGAATCCCTGCACGCCCTCGGGGAGGAAGTAGGGGCTGACGTTCGTCTGCTCGAAATGCTGGTGCGAGGAATAGACGATGAGCGGGATCGAGCGCGTGACCTCGTGCTGGAATTTCGTCTTGAGGTCCTGATAGCTCTCTTCGGCCAGCTGGACCGCGAGGCGAGCGAGCGGCTCCTCTTCCGGATAATAGAAGATCTCGACGTGCTCCCCGCGAAGCGTCAGCCACTGAAACGTGTTGTAGTGGACCTTGTTCTTCCCGAAAGCAAACGACTGGGCGTGAGTCGTCGAAGGGGCGAACGAAAGCAGCGACGCGACCGCTAGCAGGGCGACGAGGAGCTTCATCTTCTTCATTCGGCGCGGCCTCGGAGTGAGACCCGCTCGGCGAGACGACACAAGGAGGGGAACATCAAGTAGTATACCAGCGCTGCCCAATCCGAAGAAGGACGAACCGCTCTAAGTTCAAGAATTTAGGGCGATTTCCCGTGGACCTGCGATCCCGCCACCCAGACGCCCCTGACTTTTGCCCGATCGAGCCGATCGGGCTCCATTTGAAGCAGGTCCTGGTCGAAATGGACCAGATCCGCCCCCCATCCAGCTTCGATTCTACCAAGGGGTGTGCGCCAGCCTCCCACCACATTCGGTTCCTCGAGGTGCGCGCGGAGCGCCTGGCTGAGCCCAAGGCGCTGCTCGGGGTGGAAGGATTGATCGTCATTCTCCCCGCGCTCGCGTCGGAGCATCGCGGCCCGAAGCGCGAGAAGCGGCCCCGGGCGGTCGAAGGGAGCGTCCGAGCCGAAGAGGAGCTTTGCGCCGGCCCGGTGCAGGGATCGATAGGCGTAGGAGCGAAAGGTGCGCGCGCCCCATTTCCGCTTGGCGACGGCGCGATCCGTGACTTGGTGGATGGGCTGAACCGATGCGTGGACGCCAAGCGCCTTGAACCGGGAAAAATCTTCTTCCCTTGCGAGTTGGATGTGCTCGATCCGGGGAGGGAGCGGAAAGGGGCCGCCTCTTTGAATCGCGCCTTCGATTGCATCGAGCGCGTTTCTGACGGCTCTGTCGCCGATCGCGTGAATCGCGACCGTGAGCCCGGCCTTCCGTGCACGCGCGCATCGATCCGTGAGCTCCGGGCGCGAGATGACCTCGATCCCGGTGCCTGTGTTGTCGTCATACTCGGTCTCGAGGAGCGCGGTTCCCGATCCGAGCGTTCCGTCCGCGAAAAACTTCACCGCGCCCACGCGAACACGCTCGTCCCCCCATCCACTACGTAGTTCCAGCGCCTCCGCGGAGTCGAGCTTGGAGGAAGGAACCGAAAGGACGAGCCGGAACGGGAGCGGCCCTCGGGCGGCGAGTCCCTGCGCGGCGCTCCAGATCTCGGTCTTGTCGAAGTCGTGCGCGCCGGTAATCCCGAGCGCGTGCGCCTTGCGGATGGCTCGCCTCAGCTCCTCTGCGGGGTCGCGGCGCTTCTGGACGAAGGGGCTGATGAGGGACCGCGCGGCTTCGATCAGGATCCCGGTGGCCTCGCCGCCGGGAGCGCGATCCACCACGCCTCCGGGCGGATCGGCGGTGCGCCCGTCAATGCCGGCGCTTCGGAGCGCGGCCGAGTTGGCCCAGCAGGAATGCCCATCGATGGCGTAGAGGATGAGGGGATCGGCCAGGATGCGGTCGATGGTGGTCCGCCTCCTGAGCTCGCGAGCCCAGTCGCGTGGGACCCATCCGCGGATCGAGACCCAGTCCCCGGGAGCCGTCTGGGCTCGGGCGGCGCGAACCGCTTCCGCGAGCCCTTCGGGAGTCTGCGCCTTCATCCACACGTCGGAGGACGCGCGGATCCAGGTCAGGAGATGGATGTGGCCGTCGACGAACCCAGGGGTGAGCGTTCCGCCCTGGAGATTGACGACGCGCGCGCCGCGGCCCGCTTCCCGTCGCAGCCGGTCGAGGGGACCCACCGCCTCGATGCGCTCTCCCCGCACGAGCACCGCTTCGCGGTATGCGCTCGCGCCCTTTCCTGCCGTGGTGACACCGGGCTTGCGGGCACGCGCGTCCGCTCGCGGCGCATCCAGGATGCGTCCGCCGTGAAAGAGCCATGTCGTCCCGCGCGGCTTCACTTCGGCGCGACCTGCTTCCCGACCCAGGCGAGATACTCCGGATGCCCGCCCGCGACCTCGAGAATCAGGATCTCGGGCACCTTGTCGGGATGGGATTCCTGGATGAGGCGCTGGGCCTCGGGCGCCCGGGCCGCCGTGGTCTTTCCCTGGAGGATCGCGCTCGGCTCCGCGTGCTCGTGCCCTTCCCAGAAATAGAAGGCCTGCCCCGCGGTCACGGTGGCGCACGCCAGCACGCCCGCCTGGACGAGCTTCCGGGCGGCATCCTCCGCGACCTCCCTGCCCGGGTAGGCGGCGAGAATCAGAACGGCGCGCGGGGTGCTCTTGCGCCGCGTGCTCCGCGCGGACACGCGTTTCTTCCTACCGGACCGCTTGCGTCCTGCGTTCGCCATGAAGGCGCCCTCCCATCCGTTCCTCGAGCGCGTGCTCGATCCGATCCGCCGTACGGTCCCACGAGTACTCCTGGATCTTCGCGACCCCCGCCGCCGCGAGCCGCGCCCGGCGCCCGGGGTCGCGGAGGAGCGGCTGGATCGCGCGCTCCAGACACCATGCAAAGCGCCATCGCGCCACCGACGCCGTGACGCCCTCGATCGCGAAATCCTCGGTCCCGCTCCGCGTGCAGGCCACCGCGGTGCCGCACGCCATCGCTTCCGCCGCCGTGTTGCACCAGCCCGCGCGCCGCTCGGCGCTCACGAAGAGGTCGGACGTCCCGTAGAGATCCACGAGCTCCTGCTGCGAGGGATGGAGCGCCCAGCGGTGCGGGATCCGAAGCGGGCGTGGAAGGGACGGCGGCTCGCCGTCCGGAGGCGCGTCGAACAGGGTCACCTCGACCGGCACGGCCGTCGCGATCGAGGCGCGCTCCAGGGCGCAGGCCGCGATCCAGGTTCCCTTGCGCTTGCGCGAGAGCCTGCCGAAAACGAGCGCCCGGACGGGTGCCCCGTTCCCGCGGCGGGCGGCGCGCGGGTCGGGCGCCGGCGGGCGAAACCAGCCCACATTCACGCCCCCCGCCCCATCCTCGGCCTGGATCCCCTTCCGCGCCAGATAGCGCCTCATCCCCGCCGAGTTCGCGAGGACCAGATCCGCCGCGCGGAGCGCCTCGCGCTCCCCGGGCGCGCCTTCGAGGACGGAGTAGTAGACCCGCAGAGCGCCGGGCGCGCGGCTCGAGAGGAAAAGCTCCGGATCCGGCGAAAGGACCACGTCCCATCCCCCGAGCGGAAGCTCGGCGAGGGGGAGAATGGCTCCCGAGAACGGCACCCAGGGCCGGGCATCGCCCCGATCCGGAACCAGGATCCCGACCTCATGGCCGCGGCGGGTCCAGACCTCTCCCAGCTCCAGGAAGCGGCGGATGCCCCCGAACACGCCGAGATGAGGGATCGCGAGCGCGATGCGCAGAGAGCCCATGGGAGCGCGGAGTTTACATTTGCCCTTCGCGGATCGGGTGCACTAAATTAGGGGGCTATGGTCGAGAGCGCCGTCCGGACTTCCGCAGACTGGCTCCGTTACATTACCTCCCTTCCCGGCGTGCCCGGGCAGGAGGACGCGGTCGCGCGCGAGCTGATGAAAGCCTTCGGCACCGTCGCAGACAAGGTCGAGCGCGACCGGATGGGAAGCGTGTACGGCTGGATCCACGGTGTTGGAAAGGCGCCGCGTCCTCGCGCCCTTCTCGCGGCGCACATGGACAAGATCGGATTCCTGGTGCGCGCCATCGAGCCGGGCGGATATCTCAGGGTCACCGAGGTCGGCGGATTCGATTCGCGGACGCTGCCCGGGAAGGAAGTCATGATCCACTCCCGTCCTCCCATGGTCGCGGTGTTCGCCACCCGTCCGCCTCATCTTCAGAAGAAGGGCGAAGCCGACCGACCCATCCAGCTCGAGGATCTCTACCTCGACACGGGGCGGGGGGAGGGCGAGGTTCGCAGGAAAGTGCCGGTGGGAACGATGGTCACCCTGCGTCAGTCCCCCGTCCAGCTTCTCGGGGATCGCCTGGCGGCGCCGGGAATGGACGACCGCGCCGGAGTCGTGGTGCTGCTGCGCACGCTCGAGCTGCTGAGATCCAAGCGTCCGTCGTGGGACGTGGTGGCGGTGGCGACGGTGGAGGAGGAGTTCGGGGTCGTGTGCCTCGGCGCGCGCACGGCCGCGGAGAACCTCTGCCCCGACCTGGGCATTGCCATCGACGTGAGCCACGGCGACATGCCGGGAGCGCGCGACGGCGACACCGTCCCGCTCGGAAGCGGCCCCGCGCTCTCGATCGGCGGCAACATCCATCCCGCGATCCTCGAAGCCCTGAAGGCCTCCGCGAAGGCACTATCGATGCCTTATCGTGTCGAGCCCTGCCCCACGGGCTCGGGGACCGACGCCATGGACATCCAGATCTCCAGCTCCGGGGTCCCGACCGCCGTGGTCGGGATTCCGTGCCGCTACATGCACACCGGCGTCGAGACTGTGGAGCCGCGCGATGTGGACCGCTGCGCCTACCTCCTGGCCCACTATCTCTCCGAGCTCAGCCTCGAGTGGCGCTCGGTCGAGGTGCTCAAGTGAGCGCGAACGGCGCGCCGAAGTTCCGGGAAGATATCCTCGAGGCGATCTCCAACGCGCCGGGGGTGAGCGGCGGCGAGGAGGCGATCCGGAACCTCCTCGCGGAGTACGCGCGCGACAAGGTGGATTCGCTGGAGGTGGATCCCATGGGAAGCCTGGTGGCGCGCATCGACCCCACGCCCGCGCGCCGGAAGGCCGGCGGACGGAACGGTGGCCGGCGCGGCCCGCACGTGATGCTCTGCGCGCACATGGACGAGGTCGGCATCATGGTGACCGCGGTCGAGAAGGAGGGACGGCTCCGGTTCCGCCGGGTCGGGGGGATCGATCCGCGCATCCTCCCCGGACAGGTCTTCCGCGTCGGCGCCGGGGGGCTCCGCGGCGTCGTGGGCGCCCTTCCGCCGCACCTGACCCCGCGCAACGAGCGCGACCGGGTGACGCCCGCCGACGATCTCTACCTCGACATCGGCGCGCGCTCGCGCGAGGAGGCGGAGGAGCGCGTGCCGGTGGGAACCTACGCCGTGTTCGACACCACGTACGAGGCCTGGGGCACCACGCGCAAGGGGAAGGCGTTCGACGACCGCGCGGGATGCGCGGTGCTCGCGAGCCTGATCCAGCGCCGTCCGCCCGTGCCCGTCACCGCGGTCTGGAGCGTCCAGGAAGAGGTGGGGCTCCGCGGAGCCACGGCCGCGGCGCGGCGCGTGCAGCCGGACGTCGCGATCGTGCTCGAGGGCACCGCCTCGGGCGAGGCGCCGGGCGCTCCGCCGGACGAGCAGTCTCCCTTCATGGGAAAGGGGCCCGCGCTCACCGTGCACGACCGCACACTCATGGTCCACGCGCGCCTCCTGAGCCGGATCGAGGAGACGGCGAAGCGGCACAAGGTCCCGACGCAGTGGAAGCGCCCCGGCGTGGGCGGCACCGATGCGGGACGCATCGCCATCTCGGGCGCAGGCGTTCCCTCCGCGGTCGTCTCGGTGGTGTGCCGCTACATCCACGCCCCCGCGGCCTACCTGGACGTGCGTGACGCGCAGAGGACGGTCACCTTGATCTGGCATACGCTCGAAACCCTGCGAAAGGAGTGGCCGTGAGCCCGCGAACTTCTCTAGATACGCTCCTCCCCGCGCTGAGCGAGGCCTACGGCCCGCCGGGACGCGAGGCGGGGATTCGCCAGGCGCTCCGGAAGGCACTCCGGGGCATGGGCGCCCTGAGCGAAGACGCGCTGGGGAGCCTGCACCTCCACATCCCAGGCAGAGGCAAGCGGCTCCTCCTCACGGCGCACATGGATGCGCCCGGGCTGATCGTGACGCGCGTGGATGGATCGGGCCTCGCGCGCCTCTCCATCCTGGGCCCCATGTCGGCCGCGGACTGGATCGGCGCGGTCGTGGG
>DASQAV010000156.1:0-23888 GCA_035635575.1 Candidatus Dormiibacterota bacterium
TCCACGCGAGCGAGATCCACCACCACGTGAAAGCGCTTCTCGCGGAGCAGGGCCTGCAGCCGCCGCTCCAGATCGGGACTCGTCGTGGTGTCCACATAGCCTGAGACGCGGAGGATGGAGACTCCCCGATTCTGCGGCGCCTCTTCGACGTAGACGTCGATTCCCTTCATGTGCCCCCTCCTGGTTCTTCTCCTGTTAGGTCAGGAGCGCGGTCGGGCCGGGCGGTCTCCGAGAGTGCCCGGGCCAGCCTTGCCATACGTCTATCGGTGCCGTTCTGGGCGAACTCAAGCCTTTTTTCCCGGGTGTTGAGTCCGTTCCTCCTTAGAGTTACGTAGATCATGGCCTCGGTCAGGCCGGGTCCCGCCTGGCCCGTTGCGCGGAGCAGATCGCCCATTTTCTTGGCGCCGAGAAGAGGCTCCGCCTTCACGAGCGCGAGGATCACGGCCTCTTCCTCGAGGCTGGCCTTCTGCATTCCGGTTCGCGGCCGGATGCTCTTCAGACCCTCTTCGCCGCCCACCTCGGCGACGCGGCGCCGGTAGCGGTAGTAGGTGGACGGCGCGACTTGGAGACGCTCGCATGCCTCCGCCACCGGGACCTTCTCCTCCTCGATCAGGCGGAAGAGCTCGCGGCGCGCGGACTCCAGGCGCACCTCGGGCTGCACCTTCTCCTTGATCGCCACGAGCGTGATGTCGTCGTTCTGGGCCGCTCCCGACGTGAACTCGTGGATTTCCCGATCCAGGGCCTCGGTGAACTCCTGCGCCGTCAGATGCCCGTACTTCTTGATCGCGGCCAGGAGCCTCGGCTCCCCGAACTGGTCGCGCCCCGGGTTCATGGCTTCGGTGATCCCGTCGGTGTAGATCACCAGCATGTCGTCCTGCTGGAGCGTGAGCCGCTCGACCGAGATCGTCCGGCGAAAGAGATCCGCGTCCGGCGCGTCGATTCCCACCGGGATGCCCTTGGGCTTCAGGAAATAGGTGGCATCCGACTCTCCGCGATACAGGATCATTGGATTATGCCCCGCGCTGGCGTAGGTCACGATGCGGTTCACCGAATCCAGCACCACGTAGAACATGGTCACGAACATTCCCTTCTTCATGTCCTCCGTCACGAACGTATTCATGCGGGCCATGACGTCGGAAGCGGATCGATTCCCGCGCGCTTCCATCCGGAGCGCGGTCCGGATCATGGTCATGACCAGGGAGCCCGGCACGCCCTTGCCGGAGACGTCCGCGACCACGACGCCGATGGTCCGCTCGTCGACGTGGAGAAAGTCGTAGTAGTCCCCTCCCACTTCCTTCGCGGCGCGATAGAGCGCCCCGATCTCGTAGCCCTCGAGCTCGGGCACGTTCCGCGGAAGCAGGCTCTGCTGGATCTCCTGCGCGACCTGCATCTCCTTCTGCAGCCGCTCCTGCTCCACGAGGTTTCCCTGCGCGGCGCGGAACTTGGCCGTGATCTCGTTGAAGGCGCGCGCGATCTCGTCGATTTCCTCGTTCCCGGACACTCCCACCTCCGCCACCATCGACCCCTCCCCGATGGCGCGCACGTTGTCGGAGAGGACCTGGATGGGCCGGACGAACACGCCGATCAGGATCACGGAGAGGCCGCAGCCCAGAAAGAGCGTGAGGAGCGCGATCCCGGCCAGCTCGGCCCGCGCGGCGAGGATCCTGCCCTCGACCGCCTGCTCGCTGACGCTCAGCACCACGTAGCCCAGGATGGCGCCCGGCGTGCCGGTGGCTCCGGCGCGCACCGGCTCCGTCACGGTGCCGCGCAGGCCGCGCTGCGTCGTGAAGAGCTCCTCGAAGCGGTCGCTCCCCCACACGCGCCCGGTCGTGTCGAGGACCCGGACCGAGACGTATTCCGGATTCGCCTTGACTGCGGCGCGGATGGATTGATTCAGGAGCGTCTGCTCGATGGACATGGGCTCGGGGCGCGAGAGAAGACCGGAGGCCGGAAGCGCCAGGCTGCGCGCCACGCTGCGCGCGCGCGACCGCGTCTCCTCCCGCACGCTCTGGATCTGTCGGGCGTGGATCCCCGTGAACGCGACCGCCACGAGGAAGGTCATGGCGCCGAAGGCCTGGAGCGTGTAGGTGACCCGGAGCGATCTCGGCTTCGCTCCGCGCCCGCCCACGCGCCGGCGGCGCCGGCCGAGACGCTTCGACATCGAGAGGACGTTGCCTTCCGGGCTTCCCCGGTAGCGCACCTCGTCCATGAGCTGGTTCATGAGGAAGACGCCCAGCCCGCCGCGCTTGCGCGTCTCGACGTACATCTTGAGATCGGGGCTCTTGACGTTGCGGAGGTCGAAGCTCTCGCCCTGATCCTGGATCTCGATCGAGAATTCTTTCTGGTTCCCCGTCACGACCACTTCGAGGTAGCCGGTCCGGCCCTTGTAGCCGTGCTTCACGACGTTCGTGCACGCCTCGTCGACGGCGAGCTTGGTGTTCGCGAGGATCTTTCCGGGGATCTGGATCTTCTCGCCGACCTCCTGGATGAAGTCGCGGATCTCGGCCAGGTGCCGGTCTTCGGCGGGGACGCGAAGCTGGAATCTGCGGGTCGGGCGCGTCTTGCCGCTCATCGGTGCGCCTCGGACTTCATGCGCTCCCGGGCCTCGAGCACGTTCCGACGCGCGCTCTCGTTCAGGGGATCCAACACCAGAATTTGCTCCCAGTTGCGGAGCGCTTCCCGATAGTCACCCGACGTGAACGCCTCCATGCCCTTGATGTAGAGCTGCTTGATACGCGCATCCAGCTCGGGCTTGGGCGTGGAAAGCCTGCGCTGGATGCGATCGCGCCAGTCGCGCGCCTCGGTGCTCGAAGGATCCAGCGCCAGCGCGCGCTGCACCTGGGCGCTCGCGTCGGTGTAGCGTCCCTCGGCGAACGCGCGCGCCACCTCGTTGAGCGCGGTGAGCGCCTCGAGCTTCCGTCCCAGGATCTGCGCTTCCGCGGCGCTCTTTCCCATGGAGGTCTGGAGCTGATTCCAGCGATTCCTCGCGCGAGGATCGTCGGGGGTGAGGCGCATCGCGAGCGCCACCTGATCCGCGGCCTCGAAGGCCCGCGCCTTCGCCCAGAGCGAGTCCGCCCGCGCCAGAGCCCGCGCCGCGGCTTGGTCGCGCGCCGCCGCGACGTCGCGCTCGAGGGAGGCGATCGTGTCGCGCGAGGCGCCGCCCTGGGCTCCGGGCGCCCGGATCGCGCGCATGAGCCCCGTGGCTTCCTCGGCGTCGCCCCGCGCGAGCGCCTGGCGGGCCATGTCCGCGAGTGCCTTGGCGGTCCGCCGGCCGCTCTCGGCGGCGATCTCCGCCTGGGCGCTCCGCTCGATCTCGACTCGTGCGCGCTCCGCGCGGGCCGAGTACGTGGGCTTGCCGGGATCGGAGCGCTCGAGCACCTCCCAGAGCACGAACGCGGTCTCCCAGTCGCCCGAGGTCTCGGAGGCTTCGGCCTTCTCCCGGTCGCGCGCGATCTCCTGGGCGCGCTGGACGCGGATCGAGTCCACCGCCGCCTTGCGCAGCTCCACGATCCTCTGCGCGTCCCAGCGGCTGATGGGAACGCCCCACGCCAGCCGGAACGCGAACTGCTGCGTCGCCTCCACCTTCCCGCTCTGGTAGGCGTAATCGAATCCGTAGCGGCGGAATCGAAGCCCGAGCCCGAGCACGGGCCCGCCTTCGGCGTACCCGGCGCGCAGGGAGCCGACGCCCTGGCGCGTGAGCTCCGCTCCGAGACGTGGCTTCATGCCCTCCTTCCCGCGCGTCGCCAGATCCAGGACGACGCGCGCGGCGGAGAGCGCATTGAGCCTCCACTCGGGTCCGCCGAGGCCCAGCCGATAGGAGCGGTCCAGCGAGGGAGACGCGCCCCCGAGGTCCAGCGAGCCCGCGAGGACGTTCTGCGCCGAGAACCCGACCTGGGCCCCGCGAAGAGCCGCGGGACGCGCGAGGATTCCCAGATCCACGGCGGGCGCCGACGCGGAAACATCCCCGAGCGATTGCCCGAGGATCTTGAAGGTGGCGCCCGCCCAGATCGCGCCGCGCACCCTTCGGGCCACGCTGGCCGCGGCCGCGGTCTCGCGATAGGTGATGGATCCCGTCGGACGATTCTGCGCGTCGTATCCCTCGATGCCCCCGGTTCCGATGCGCGCAAACCCCAGACCCACGCCGCCCAGGCCGGGCACGGGATAGGACACGGCGGCCAGATCCCAGGTCGTCTGGAACTGGAGCATGCCGTGATGCACGAAGAGCGAGCGCTCGTCCTGCGCCGCGAGACCCGCCGGGTTCACGTAGATCGCGAGCGGATCGAGCGCCAATCCGGTGTAGCCCGTGACCGCGCCGGTGCTGGGCCATCCCGCCGGGGTGGACATGAGGCTGGACGTGCCCGCGGTCTGGGCGCGCGCGCGCGATGCGAAGAACGCGGCGACGAGGAGCGAGGCCGCGAGCAGCGCCCGGACCACGCGCCGCGTGGGGAAATTCCGGAAGAGGCGGCGGCGCGTGACGCAGCCGCGCTGGAGACGGCTTCGCTTCCTTCGCCTCATCGCAGCACCCCCACCTTGATGCGCTCGCTCACACCGGGACCGTCGATCCGGGCCACGTAGACTCCGGGACGCACCAGATCGCCCTTTCCGTTCCGCCCGTCCCAGGGCACCTCGTTCAGTCCTCCCGTGCCTCCGGGTGCTCCCGCCGCCAGGGACAACTCACGCACCAGGTCGCCCAGGAGCGTGTAGATCGAAACCTTCACGGCCGCGTCCTGCCCCAGCACGTAGGAGAGAAGGACCGCCTCGCTCCCCGCGTGGAAGGGATTCGGGTATCCGTGCGGCTTCTCGAAGAAGGTGATGTCGCGCGAGGTGAGCGGGGCGAACGGCAGCCCGCCTCCCCCGACCACGGGGACGCGTCCTCCCGTGAACACGTCCACCGCGATGACGTCCGTCGCCTGTCCCAGCTGGAACGCGACGCGCTGCGCCTGAGTCCCCGCGCGGAAGGCCGCGTCGATGAAGAGCGATTCCGGAGCGCCCCCCATCGCGAGCGCGGGGGCGATCGTGAGGAGAATCGGATTCGCCGACACCGGAGTGGGCACGGCCCGGACGAGGAGCGCGCCAAACCGGTCGCGCAGCGCGATCGAGGCGATGGACCCCGCCGGGGCGGGCCCGGCGGAGCCGTCGGTGAGCACCGTGATCGCGACGGAGCGGAGCGAGTCGCCGGTCGCGCTTCCGGTCGCCGCGAGCGCCTGGAGCTCGATTCCCCAGACCCGCGCGGGCGCGCTTCCGGTCGCGACCTGGATCGGAGGCGCCGTGTCGATGGCGCGCGCCTGGATGGCCGCCAACGCCTCGAGCACCACGAGCTCGCTGTCGGGGGAGCTCACGGCCGCGCTCCCCCCCAGTCCCCATTCCGTTCCCTGGAGCGTGAGATCCACGCGATAGGGCTGGCTCGCCATCGAGGACGGCACGGAGAGCGCCGGGAAGGTGACCGTGGCGGCGGCACCGGGCGCGAGGGAGAAGGCGCTCCCCGAGCCGAGACCGGTCATCACGTCCACGCCGTCGGTCACGGTGAGCCGCGAGGATGCCGGGTCGAGAACGAAGGGCGAGCCGCCGCCGTTCCGGACGTCCAGAGTCACGTCGATCGTCTGCCCGGGGCGTGTCTGGCTGGGAGATGTGGAGCGGCCCACGAACTGGAGCGCCGCGGGCGCCATCACTTCGAGCGGATCGCCGGGGAGACTCTGGGCGCGCAAGACGCCGTCCTCCATCCCAAACACGTCGAGGGTCGTGGCCGTAGTACCCGGAGGGGACCCCGATCCCAGCGCTCCGCCGGTAAAGGAGAGCGCGAGCGACTGCCCCGCGTTCAGCGTGGGAGCGGTACCCAGCGTGCGCGTCAGCGAGAGCGGCGGCCCGAAGCGGAGGGCGGTGGACGCATCGAGCACGAGCGGGACATCCCCGGTGTTCCGGAGCGTGATCGCGACGGGGCGCGTCTGGCCCGAGCTCACCGTATCCGGAAAGAGCGATCCGGCCAGGACGGAGAGAAGTGCGGGGTCCAGAACGTCCACGCTGTCGGGCGCGAAGGGGATCGTGGCGGCGAAAGGTTGCCCCGATTCCACGCCGTCGAGGACGAGCTGCGCCGGATGCCGTCCCTTGGCCGCGCCCACGGGGACCGCGAGCGAATCGAAGGCCAGCGTCGCCGGGTCCGACGGCGCGACCGCGGTGTTCGCGGAAAGGGCCGTGCTCAGGGTCGAGCCTCCGAGATCGATGACGAGCCGCGTCGTCCCGCGGTTCAGCGTCACGGCCGCGGCTCCGGAGTTGGAGACGCGTACGGTAGGTCTCGAGGTTCTGCCGCGGAGGAAGCGGCCCGGCGCGCTACTCCCCGCCACCGCGGCGATCTGCGCCGCCGAGACCACCTGGAAGTCGAGCGTCGGCGCGTTCGAGGCGGCCACCGAATTCGATCCGAAGGCGACCGTGGCCAGGAGCGTGGCGTGCACGACGGTGCCCGAGGGGATCCCGCTCTCGGGCACTTGAACCGGGAACGTGAACCGCGTGGTTCCGCCGGCGGGGATTACCGTCCCCAGGGCGGGAGCCGGCGAGCCCGTGATGAAAGCGCCCGTGGAATAGCCCACGCTGGCACCGCTCAGGGTCCCCGGGGATCCCGAGGGGTTCGTCACGTCGAAGACGAGCGAGAGGGCCAAGTACCCCAGCGGCACGGGATCGGGCGCGGCGCTCACCGCGGCGATCAAGGCGCCGAGGACGCTGACCTGCGCCCCCGCGAGGCTGGGGTAAAAGTCGAACGCGGCGCCGGTGCCATCCAGCCCCAGCGCGCGGAAGCTGGGAGCGTAGGAGCCCGGGGTGAGTGCAGCTGGAATGGTGGCCGCCGCGAGGGAGAGGGTCGCGGTGGCGCCCGGGCCGATCGTTGCGCCGGCGCCGAGCGTCGCGGAGAACGTCGTGGCGCCCGCACCAAAACTGAAGCTCGAGCCCGCGCTCAGCTGGATCGATCCCGTGCCGGTATTCCCGGCCTGGAGCGAGAAGCTCTGGGAGCTGCCCGGCAGGACCATTCCGGGCGAGAGCGAGCCCGCGACGTACGTGAGCGACGGGGGAGGCACGTAGGTGAAAGCGTGCGTGCCCAAGGCGCTCCCAAGCCGCGTAGTGGCGGAGAGCGTGTCCGGGCCCGGCGTGACCGGCGCCAGGAGCAGGACCGATGCCTTGCTGTCGGCTCCCGTCGCCAGGTCCAGTCCGGGGTAGGCCGCGCTCTGGTCCGAAGCCACGAGGGTGCCCTGCAAGGCACTCACGCCGATGAGCGTGCCCGCGCCGACCATATTCCCGAACGCGTCCCGCACCGGACCCAGCGTCACGGTGGACGCGCTCCGGCCGTCCGCGGTGAGGCTGTCGCGCGTGGCGGTGCTCGGGATCGTGCCCGCGGCCAGGGCGGGAGCGACCGTCGCGCTGCCGCCCGAGCCGGTTCCTCCACCGGCCCGGTCGGCTGCGATCGACACCGTTTCCGCGACCGTGTCGCGGCCCGACGTGAAGAACTGCCCGTTCACCAGCGGTCCCGAAGCCGGCGACCACACGACGGCGCCGGAGGGACGCAGGGTCACGACGGCCGCGTCCGCGGTGGCGAGATTGCCGAACGAGTCGAGCGCCTGAACGCTGACGCTCTCCGGTACCCCGGCCGTCCACGCAACCGTCGACGGCGTGACACGAAGCGACGCGGCCGGCCCGGGACTGGTCGTGGCGCGAATCCCGGCAGGCGAAGGCGCGCCGCCGCTCACGAAGATGGAGTCCGCAGCAGGCGCCGCGCTGGGCGCGCGGTAGCGCACCGCCAGCCGGCCCGACCCATTCGTGAAGCCGCTCTGGGATCCCGGCCCTCCTGTCGTGCCTCCGATGGATTCCAGCGAGCCCGCCGTGGCGGGTCCTCCGAGGTAGAACGTGACGGCATCGCCCGCGATCCGATTCCCGGCGGAATCCTGGACCGTGACCGTGACGATGCCGAACTGGGCCGGCGTGAGCGAGAGCGAGGAGGGCGTGAGGGTCACCGTGGCCGCTCCGGATGGATTGACCGCGACGGGACCGTACGTGACCGCGGGGCGCGCACCGTCACTCACCTGGATCGTGAGCGGCGCCGCCTGCGTCGGCGTGAACGGAATGGCCGCGGTGCCGTTCGTGAGCGTGACCGAGGGAGGCACGCTCGCGGCGCCCGACGTCACGGTGGGCGTCAGCGTCTCCCCGCTCTCGCCGGGAAGCGGATTCCCGAAGCTGTCGAACGCATTCACGGTGAGGGTGGCTCCCGTGCCCGAAGTGAGCGGCCCGGGGGGACCCGAGACCGTGTAGTGATCGAGCGCGCCGGGCTGGTAGACGATCGCGGGCTGCGCGGCGAGCGCCATGCCCCGCGCGGTCACGTGCGCGGTGCCGGTGCCCGCGGTGCTCGTGGTCGCGCGGACGTCGAGCCTTCCCGCGGCATCCGTGGCCGAACCGAGCGGGGTCAGGCTCGCCGAGAGCCCGGTGATCGTGACCGCGATCGAGTCCGACGGGACGCCGGGGAGCGGGTGGTCCTGGCCGTCACGGAGCGTGATCGAGATCGTGCTTCCCGTCGGGCCGACCGGCGCGGGGGAGCCGGCGGCGACGCTCGAGCGCGCGGCGCTCACAGCGCCGGGAACCAGGCGGACGCCCAGCGCGCCGTTGGAGTTCGAATCGCGCACCGAGGTCGCGGTGACGTTCGCGAGGCCCAGCACGTCCCCTGCCCGGATCGTGAACGCGATCGCGCCCCCGGTGGAGAGAACCTGAACGCCCGGCGTGCCCGCGTCCTGATCGGCTGTCTGGATCGTGGCGAGCGTGGTCGCGACGGTGTACTTCTCGCCATCCTGGACCGGGTTCATGTGCGCGTCGTGGAGGCCGCTCGCGGAGATCGCCAGCGTCGCGACGCTGTCCGCGGCCAGGGAATCCGCCGGCGCTAAGAGCGGGATGAAGCCATCGGGAGTGCCCGCCAGGAGACGCACCGCGGCGGACGCGCTCGCGGGGCCGCCCGGTCCCGCGCGCTCCGCCGTCAGAGCCGCGCTTCCCGCGCCCGCGACAACTCCCGCGCGCACGGAGCCGCTCAGGGCGCCCGTCGAGTCCGCGAGGAGCTGGGCTCCGGGAGCGCCCGGGTCCTGATCGGTTGCCGCGACGACGAGCGTGCCCGTGAGCGTGAAGCGCTCCCCGGCCGCGACCGCGTTTCCGTACGCATCCTGTGCCATGCCCGTGACCGCGGCGGTATCGGTGTTGTTGGCGACGATCGTGTCGGGAGCCGCGGCCAGCGTGATCGATGCCGGAGTGCCGGGTCCCGTGAACACGGGCGCGCCTGCGGTGCCCAGGAAGGGAGACTGGCCGTTCGCGTCGATGGCGCGGATGCGTCCCTCCGAGGCCGTCGTGCGCGTGTCCGTGAAGGTGAATCGCGCCGAGTCGGACCCGGCGGGCACCGTGACCTCGAAGATGGGAGCGCTTCCGCCCACGCTCCGGAACGTCCCACTCTGCCGGTCGGTCCAGAGCGTGAGCGTCTCGGACGTCAGGACCGCGGCGCGATTCCCGAAGGCGTCGAAGACGCGGACGGCCACGGTGTCGGGAATCCCCGCGGCCAGCCGGAGCGTGTCCGGAGAGAGCGCGATCCGGTCCGGGCCCGCCGGAGCCACGTCCAGCCGGTGCCGCTCCGACGTGAATCCGGTGGCGGTGTCGCGCGCGGCGATCCAGTACGTGCCCACGCGGCGCGCCGTGAGCGTGCCCGCGTAGGTCCCCGAGGAGAGCGCCTCATCCGCGTCGGTGAGCTCCGGATCGGCGGCGGCCGACATCGCGGAATCCACGAACGCGACGAACCGGATCGTAGCCGCGGAGCCCGCGCCGTCCGTGACGGTGTTGCCGTCCGCATCGAGCGCGCGCGCCGTCACCGCGACGGGAGCTCCAGCCGTCACCGACGAGGAGCCCGAGGTCATCGTGAGTCCCGCGTACGCGCCGTGGAGCACCGTGATGACTCCCGTGGAGTCGATCCACGTGCCCCCCGAATCGGCGTAGGCCTTCCCCGTCCCGGGGCGATCGAGGCGCAGCGCCGTCGACCCACCGCTCGCCGGCACGGGCGCGCCCACGCCGCCGCTCAGCGTCCAGTCGCCGATCACCTGGCGCGAGAGATTCCCGTAGGCGTCGTAGCCGCGGAAGAAGAGCGGTGTAGGGTCCTGATCGGTCGTGCGCGTCAGCGTGTCCACCACGGCTCCTGCCTGGTCCACGATCGCGACCGAGACGATGTCCGTGTCCGCGACCACCGCGACCCAGGGAGAGGAGGCGATGGGCTGGGGCGATCCCGTGAGCTGCGGATCGCTGCGCACGAGGAACCGGACGGTGTCCTGCACCGTCGTCTGGGGAGTCGCCAGGGCGTTTCCGCCGCCGACTCCGTAGAGAATGCTGACCCACGTGACGGAATCGGGATTCCCGAAGCTCCGGAGCGGAGGCGCGCCCAGGAGCACGGTGATCGTCTGCCCGAGCGTCGTGATGGAATTCACGACGTCGACGTTGGGGCTGTCGACATAGCCGGCAGCGTTCGCATTGGCGTGCTGCGGAGGGGTCCAGCCGGGAGGAATGTCGATCTCGATGACGCCCCCGAGTGCCCCGAAGGGCTCGGCGGCGTGATAGAGCACCGTCCAGGAGTCGGGCTTGCCCGCGTAGACCGGATTCGGGCCGAAGATCCACGCCTGTCCCGAGCCCGCGCCCGCGAAAGCAGGGCCGGCGATCCAGAGTGATGCGACGACGATCGCGTACGCGAGCGAGGATGTTCGCTGGGGCATGGTCCTCGGAGGATCTGGGGTCTTTGCCCTGCGCTCTCCCGTTGAATCGCAGGGACTTAGCAGAGAAGCCGGACCGCAAGAGGCATGCCACGTAGGGTGCGGAGACGAGGGGACGCGGGCGGCATCCATTCACGAGGCCATCAGGCGCGCAAACACGCGGGCAATCGCCTCTTCCGGCCGCGGCGGGCGAGGAAGGAGCGCCCGCGCAGAGAACGGGCGCCGTGCAGAACGCAACGCGATCGCGAAATTGCCCGGCGGAATCGGCGGGAATTGAGCGGTGCGGCCGAGAGTTTACCGGGAGCGGATCTCTCCTACCACCTTGGCGGGACGCTCCTGGATCTCGGGCACTTCCACGGGCTCCTGGCCCACGCTTCGATTCGCGAGACCGATGAACACGACCTGGATGATCGTGGCCAGCCCCATCACGCCCAGGCCCACGTCGAAGACTTCCTTCATGCTGCGCCGCGCGCTCTCACTCCAGGAGGAGAGGCCGAGAAGCAGAAGGCCCAGAAGCAGCGTGGTGAGAAATCCCGTCAGCTTTCCGAACAGCGTGGGGCGGATCCGCACCGGGCCGTAGAAGAAGTACAGGTACACGGTGCCGCCCACCAGCAGCGCGTAGCGAATCAGCATGAGGGCCGTGACCCACCAGGGCACGACATGCGCTTCCAGGAGCGCGATGAAGACGGACGAATTGAACGCGACGTCGGTCAGGGGATCGAGGAGCGCTCCCACCCGGGTCTCGGCGCGAAGCGCGCGGGCCAGGACGCCGTCCAGCACGTCGGTGAAGGCGCTCGCCACGAAGAGCCACACCACCGCCTCCCAGCGCGCCTCGCGGATCAGGATCACGATCGCCGGAATGGAAACGAATCGGAGCATCGTGATGGCGATCGGGATCGGCACCTTGATCACCAGCTGGCCGTCGCGCGATCCCAGGAGGAGCCCGACGTGGGTGAGCACCCAGAAGGAGATGAAGAGGAGCATCAGGCTCGAGGCCACGAGGTAGCTCACTCCGGCCGAGCGCCCGACGTGGACCGAGAGGAGGAGCGCGGCGCCGAACTGCAGCGTGAAGAGCACGAGCGCCAGGGCCGCGATGGGGCGCACCAGCTCGGGATGCTGTGGGAGCCCGCGGGAGACCCGTACCACGCTCCCGCGCGCGAAACGCCAGATCGCGCCCAGCGTGTACCGTTCCCGGCGGATTTCCCCGAGCAGATCCGTGCGCGGCATGCCCCGTACGGTAGGAGTTCCGGGTCGGGCTGTCTAGGGGTTCTGGACCGAGAGGATTGCTTGCGCGACGCGGCGCTCGGCGCCGTACACATCGTCGGGAAGGTTGTAGGCCTGGATGGTCTCCGGGCGCGCCTTGCGGTAGAGGAGCTGGGCTTCGATCTTCACGGTTCCCTTGGCGTCGCCGACGGGGATCTCGAAGGCCGATTGCACGCTCTGGCCCGCCTGGATGCGGCGATCCGCGACCACCTTGGCCGCCGCCCAGGTCTCGGCGGGAAACGCGCCGAGATCGTTGGCCAGGACGAGCCCGAAGATCGAGGTGGTCCAGTCCCGGAACGGGTCATTCTCCCAGAGAAGATGTCCCTCCTGATCGGTCGCGCGCATGCGGATCAGGAGGAGGTGCTGATCGTTCCCGGTCGGCATCGCGTGCCCCGCCCCGACGTTCGTCACGACGGCGACCACGCGCAGGGTCTCCGGTTCGCGCTTGCCCAGTCGCAGGACCAGCGTCGCCGCATCTTGCAGTGCCCGGTTCTTGTCGGGGCCCGAGAACGAGTGGTCCGCGACGCGAGGCCGCACCGGCCCCAGCGAGGAGACGCGGCCCGGACTTCCGGGCATGTGACACGACTGGCAGGTGGTTCCGGTCTTGGCGTACTTCGACCGCTTCCATTCCCCGAACGTGTCGCTGATCAGGATTCCGTTCTGGTTCTCGTACTGGTGGCAGCTCCCACAGAACTCGGACTTGGAGATGAACGCGCTGTACTTCGAGACGTGGTCCTTCACGCTCACGGGCATCCGGATCGGCCCCAGGTACGGGCCAATCTCGATCGTCACAGGCGGGACCGTGTCTTTCGGGCCGGGACCGCTGATCGAGTGGCAGAAGACGCACGCCACTCCTTCCTCGCTGACCGGACGCATCTTCTCGAAGTCGTTCGTGACGTAGGACTCGGTCTCGTGGCAGGGGGCGCATTTCACCATCGTCTTCCCGCGAGTCTCTTGTAACGAGGCGAAGTACATACGCCCGAAGAGGAGGTTCTGCTTGCGGTCCGCCTGCGCGTGCGCCGAGGCCGCCCATTGCTGCGTGATGTCCACGTGGCAGGTCACACAGGTCTGCGCCGACTGTGGATTCATCTCCGTGCGCAGGAGCGGCGGGGGCGTGTACGCCGGGGCCGCGAGGCAGAGGACGAGAAGCGCGAGCTGTCGGTGTCGGAGGGTGAACGAGCGGATCAAGGTGCGGTCATGGTACCCCGGCCGGAGAAGAGGGGTCAAGGAGGTGGGCGAAGACCGTTCCCAGGATTTTCACCCCGGCCCGGACCGAGCCTCCGAGCGTTCCGGAGATCTTGGAGCGGCCGGTGCGGCGGCGGTACCGGACCGGAACCTCGGTATGCCGGAGCCCCCGGCGCGCCGCCTTGACCTGCATCTCCACGGTCCATCCGAAGTCGCGGTCCCTCATTTCGAGGAGGAGCAGCGACGGGTAGCGGATCGCGCGAAACGGGCCGAGGTCGGTGTAACGCGCCCCATAGAGCAAGAAAAGAAGCCGGGTCGCGAGCCAGTTTCCAAATCGTGCGTGCGGGGTGAGCGCGCCGGGATCGGGCGTCCCGAGCACGCGCGAGCCGATGACCAGATCCGCCGAGCCCTCGAGGATGGGAGCGAGCACCCGAGCCGCCTCCGTGGGATCGTCGCTCAGGTCGGCGTCGAGGAAGAGCACCACGTCGGGAGGATCGTCCCGAAGCGCCTCGATCCCCTTGAGGCACGCGGCCCCATATCCGCGTCGGGGCTCCAGAACCACGAGGGCGCCGTGCTCGCGCGCCACGCGCGCCGTGTCGTCGGTCGAGCCGTTGTCGGCCACGATGACGCGGCGCACGAGCGGCCTGGGGATCGCATCCAGAACTTGTCCCACCGCGGCTGCCTCGTTCAGCGCGGGGATGATCGCGTCGACTCTCATGTCCGCTTCAGGGCGGCCCGCGCCGCGGCCAGCCGGGCGAGGGGTACCCGGAAGGGACTGCACGAGACGTAATCCAGGCCGATCTCCTCGAAGAGCTCGATCGAGGCGGGATCGCCCCCGTGCTCGCCGCAGACGCCGACCTTGAGCCCGGGCTTCGCCTTCCTTCCGGCGAAGGTAGCGCGGCGCACCAGGGCCCCGACCCCCGGCACGTCGATCGAGACGAAGGGATCGTTCGGCAGGACGCCGGAGCGGACGTACTCCGGAAGAAACCGTCCGGAGTCGTCGCGGGAATAGCCAAACGTCATCTGCGTCAGGTCGTTGGTTCCGAAGGAGAAGAAATCGGCCTTCGCGGCGATCTCTTCCGCGAGCACCGCGGCGCGCGGGACCTCGATCATGGTTCCGATGGTGTGCGGAATCTTCACCCCCAGCCGCCGCATCACCTCCGAGGCGACCGACTCCACGACCGCGCGCTGGCGGATCAATTCCTCCGGGTCGCCCACGAGCGGAATCATGATCTCGGGGACCGCCTTCTTGCCTTCGGCGATCACGCTGGCCGCGGCTTCGAAGATGGCCTGCGCCTGCATCCGCGTGATCTCGGGATGCAGGATCCCCAGACGGCATCCGCGGAAGCCCAGCATCGGATTGAACTCGTGCAGCTCGTCGACCCGCGTCAGCGTGGCCTGAAGCCGCGCGCGCTTGGCTTCCGTGGAAGGTCCGCGCCGGAGCTGCCCCAGCTCGCGGAGCAGACTCTCGCGCTTGGGCAGGAACTCGTGGAGCGGAGGATCCAGCGTGCGGATCGTGACGGGAGAGCCTTCCATGGCCAGGAAGAGTCCGCGAAAGTCGGCCCGCTGGAGCGGCAGGAGCTTCTTCAGCGCTCCCTCGAACTCGCGGATCGGCCCCCGGCCCTGACGCTCCGCCAGCGCCAGCTCCCTCTTCAGCTTCGGACGCTCCGAGCGGGCGGCGCCCCGGAGCTCCTCGGTGAGCCGCTCGATCGTGAGCTTCATGTCGCGCGCTTCCTGCGCGTTCAGGATCATCGTCACGACGTGCGGGATGCGATCCTGGGCGAAGAACATGTGCTCGGTGCGGCAGAGCCCGATGCCCTCCGCTCCCAGATGCCTTGCGATCCGGGCGTCCTGGGGCACATCCGCGTTCGCGCGCACGCGGAGGCGTCGCACCTCATCGCACCACTCGGTGAGGCGCCGGAAGCACTGGTACAGCGGCGCCTTGTCCTCGCGGAGCTTCCCCTTCAGGACGCGGACGACCTCGGAGTCCGCGGTGGGCGCGTCCCCCAGGAGCACCTCTCCGGTCGAGCCGTCCAGCGAGAGGAAGGCGCCCTCGTGCAGGGTGCGTCCCTGGACGCGCAGCACGCGCTTCTCCTCGTCGATCGACAGCGCCGTGCAGCCCGCGACGCAGCACTTCCCCATGCCGCGCGCCACGACGGCAGCGTGCGACGTCATTCCTCCCGTGGCGGTCAGGATGCCGCGCGCCGAGTGCATTCCCGCGATGTCGTCGGGAGAGGTCTCGGCGCGGACCAGGATGACGCGCTCCCCCTTGGCTCCGCGGCGCACCGCTTCCTCGGACGTGAAGACGATCGCGCCCGCGGCGGCGCCGGGCGAGGCGGGAAGCCCGCGCGCCAGGAGCTCGTGCTTCTTCCGCTCCACGGGATCCAGGACAGGATGCAGCACCTGATCCAGGTGCTCGGGGTCGACGCGCTCGATCGCCTCGCGCTTCGTGAGCAACCCCTCCTCCACCATCTCCACGGCGATCCTGAGCGCGGCCTGCCCGGTGCGCGCCGCGCGCCGGGTCTGGAGCATGAAGAGCCGCCCTTCCTCGATCGTGAACTCGAAATCCTGCACGTCGCGGTAGTGGCGCTCCAGCCGGGAGGTGATCTCGCGGAGGGCGGCGTACGCGTCCGGAAGCTCGCGCTCCATCTCCTCGATGGGGCGCGGCGTGCGGATGCCCGCGACCACGTCCTCTCCCTGGGCGTTCCTGAGATACTCGCCGTAGAAGTGCTTCGCTCCCGTGGCCGGGTCGCGGGTGAACCCGACGCCGGTCGCGGAGCCTTCGCCCAGGTTTCCGAAGACCATCGCCTGAACCGTGACCGCGGTGCCCAGGTGCTCGGGGATTCCGTTGATCTGCCGGTAGTGCGCCGCGCGCTCCGTGTGCCAGGAGCGAAAGACCGCGTCCCGCGCCCGGTGGAGCTGCTCCCGCGCCTCTTGCGGGAACTCGCGGCCGATCTCGCCGCGGACGACCTGCTTCATCCGATTCACCAGCTTTCGGAGATCCTGCTCGCCCAGGCCGGTGTCATCCTCCACGCGCGCGCGCTTCTTCGCCTGCCGAAGCTCCATTTCCAATACTTCGCGCGGGACGCCCAGCACCACGTCGGAGAACATCTGGAGAAAGCGGCGGTAGCTGTCGTACGCGAAGCGCGCGTTCCGGCTCTTCCGCGCCAGCCCCTCGACGGTCTGGTCGTTCAATCCGAGGTTCAGGACCGTGTCCATCATCCCGGGCATCGAGACCGGAGCCCCGGAGCGGACCGAGACGAGGAGCGGGTTCATGGCGTCGCCCAGGCGGCGGCCCAGGAAGGTCTCGAGACGGCGAAGCGCTTGGTCCTCCGCTTCGACGATCGAGTCGAGGAGCCGGCCGCCCGCCTCGAAGAACTGCCTGCAGGCTTCCGTGGTGATCGTGTAGCCGGGAGGAACCGGGATCCCGGCGTTCACCATCTCGGCGATGCCCGCGCCCTTCCCTCCCAGGAGGTCGCGCATGCGGGCGTTGCCCTCGGCCTTTCCGTCGCCGAAGAAGTACACCCAGCGGTGCAAGGCAGCCGCGCCATCCACGGCCGCCGGCCCGGTGCTCACCGGCTTGACGGTGCTCACCGGCTCGCCCGCCTGAGCTCGAGCGCGGGAACGATCTCCCCGGCCGGGAGCCCCGCGTAGCTCCGGATCAGGCGCTCCTCCTTGGGCTGGAGCGCCTCGCGGTCCGCCGGCGCCAGGAGTGCGAGCTGGTCCAGAACCGCGATCACCGCGGGCTTGAGCGCGCGCCGGCTTCCGTCCGCGATCTTCACGGCGATCCCCAGGCCCCGGACGAGATAGGCGACCGCGTGCATGCCCTCGGCCCCCGCCTTGGATACCACGGCGCCCTTGAGCGTCCGCATGAGCAGCGTGTCCAGCCTCCCCTCGCCCGCCACGTTCTCCGGGTGCTCCGCCATCGTGTCCCGGATCTCGGCCAGCGCCGGCACCGCGTTCTGTCGCGCGTCCACGCCGCGCGCCAGGAGCGCGAACGACTTGGCGAGCGTGGAGAGCTTCATGCGAGGCGCCGGCGCGCTGCAGCCGTCGATGGCGGGCACCGGATCCTCGAAGGGGACGCCCGTAAGCTCGACGAAGCGCTCGAAGATGAGGCGCTGTACCGGGTGATCGGGATCGATGTAGTTCTCGAGCGGCCACCCCATGCCGCGAGCGAGGAGCAGCATGCCGGCGTGCTTGCCGGAGCAGTTGTGACGGAGCGGCGTTGGCGCCTCTCCCCGTGCGCGCATCGCCTTCGCGGTCGCCTCGTCGTAGGGCTCGTGGACGCCGCATCGGAGCATCGAGGGGTCGGCGCCGGCCGACTGCAAGATTTGGAGCACCAGGGCGGCCTGCGCGTCCGTGCCTCCGTGAGATCCGGCGATCAAGGCGAGCGCACTCCTGGGTAAGCCCGAGCGCGCGAAGACGCCGGATTCTACGAGGGGAACGGCCTGGAAGGGCTTGAAGGCGGATCGTGGGAAGACCCATCCGCGAGGATCCCCGGCCCAGGCCAGGAGCTTCCCCCGGGTGTCCGAAACCGCGACGTGGCCGTAGTGGACACTCTCCGGATAAGCGCCCCGCCGGAACTCCACGAGCGGAGCGGGCCCGGACGGCCCCGCCACCTCACGCCTTGCGATCGCTTTGGTCTCCGGCATGTCCGTCGGTAAGGCGCGGAGCGCGCGCTACCCTCAGCGGTCGATCTGGGCCTTCTGAAGGCGGCCGCTGTAGTCGATGTACACCGACTTCCATTCGGTGAAGGCGTCGATCACGGTCGGGCCCCCCTCGCGGTGGCCGTTTCCGGTCTCCTTCACGCCGCCGAACGGGAGCTGCACTTCCGCGCCGATGGTCGGGCCGTTCACGTAGGTGATCCCCGCCTCGATGTCGCGGATGGCGCGCATCGCGCGGTTCACGTCGCGCGTGTAGATGGAGGAGCTGAGCCCGAACGGCGTGCCGTTCAGGACCTGGATCGCCTCCTCCAGCGAGGAAACCGTGATCACCGAGAGCACGGGACCGAAGATCTCCTCCTGCGCGATGCGCATCGTGGGCTTCACCTGGTCGAAGATCGTCGGCCTGTAGAAGGCGCCATCCGCCAGCGGCCCGTCGTTCGCCGGCGACCCGCCGGCGACCAGCTTCGCCCCCTCGCTCTTCCCGATCTCGACGTACGAGTGCACGCGATCGCGCTGCGCCCGGTTGACCAGGGGGCCCACCTCCGCCGCCGGGTCCAGCCCGTCCCCCAGGCGAAGCTTCGAGGCCCGATCGGCCAGGCGCCGGACCAGCTCGTCGTGGACCTGACGCATCACGATCAGGCGGCTCGTCGCGGTGCAGCGCTGGCCGGTCGTTCCGAAGGCGCCCCAGAGGACGCCCTCGAGGGCCAGATCCAGGTCGGCGTCCTCCATCACGATCTGCGCGTTCTTTCCGCCCAGCTCCAGCGAGACGCGCTTCAGGGTCTTGGCCGAGCGCTCCGCGATGACCTTCCCCACTTCGGAGGAGCCAGTGAAGGAGATCATCTTCACGTCCGGGTGCATGACGATCGGCGTGCCGACCGCGCTTCCGCCCCCGTGCACGATGTTCACGACCCCTTCGGGGATGCCCGCCTCGACCAGCACCTCGATCAGGTGGTGAGCCGATCCGGGCGTGTCGCTCGCGGGCTTGAGCACGACCGTGTTCCCCGCGACGAGCGCCGGGAAGGTCTTCCAGGAGGGAATCGCCATCGGGAAATTCCAGGGCGTGATGAGGCCGCAGACGCCGAGAGGCTGCCGCACCGACATCGCGAACTTGTCCGGAAGCTCCGAGGGCACCGTGACGCCGAAGAGACGCCGGCCCTCCGCCGCGATGTAGTAGGCCATGTCGATCGCTTCCTGGACGTCCCCGCGCGTCTCGGCGAGAACCTTGCCCATCTCGCGCGTCATGAGGCGAGCCAGCTCTTCCTTCCGGTCGCGCAGGATCTCGGCGGCGCGGAAGATGAACTCGGCGCGGCGCGGCGCGGGAACGAGACGCCAGGATGCAAAGGCGCGGGCCGCCGCCTTCACGGCGGCATCCACGTCCTCGGGGCCCGAGTCGGGGAACGTTCCGACCAGATCCTGGGACTTGGCGGGATTCCGGTTCTCGAAGGTCTTTCCCGTGCGGGAGGGAAGCCATTTCCCGCCGATGAGATTCTGGTACTCGCGACGGGCCGGCTCCGCGGGACGGGTGCGTCCCTCGGACAGAGTCGCGGGAGTTGCGGTGGGGGCGGTCATGAATTCCTCCGGCCGCCCAGAGCTCGAGCGGCTCAACGAATGATGACGAAGTGTCCTTTGATGTTGTGACCTTGCGGCGATTCTACCTGATAAATATAGATTCCCGAGACCACGTTTCGTCCCTGGCCATTCTTCAGATCCCACGCCAGCTCGCCCGTTTCGCCTCCCTGGTTCGCGCTCGGGTCCTGGACCAGCTCCCGGACCAGCTCCCCGTTGGAGGTATAGATCCTGACGGTCGAGCGCGCGGGCAGGTGGATGAAATGCACCCGGCTTTGGCCCGGTCCGGGATCCCACTCGGCCGATCCCCGGTAGGGATTCGGCACGACGGCCACCCGCTCGAGATTGCTCGCCGGCGGCGAGGAGGGCTCCACGGTCACGATCTCGCTGGAATCGATCGCGCTCTCCACGAAGTCGCTCGCGACCATGCGAACCGTATCGATGGACGTCACCGCGTACTGGGAGGTGAATCCGGCGAGGTTGGCCTGATCGGCAAACACCCAGCAGCTGTCGCAATCCACCGCCGGAGTGGCTGGCGGTGGCGGATAGTCGATGATGTACTTGCCGTTCGAGAAGTTGTTCCGGAAGCCCTTGAAGAAGAGCCCCCTCCCGTAGAAGACGAAATTGGAAAGATCGCAGGGTGCCTGGGTGGAAAGGCAGGCGCTGGTGACGGTGTCCTTGGCCTTGTACTCGCCCACCAGCTGCATGGAGTCCCTGGCGCTGATTCCATTGATGTTGCGCCTCACCCGGTAGCCCATCCAGACGCTGTCGGTCTCCACCCCTCCTCCCGTCCATACCACGATGACCGTGTTGGATCTGAACTGGGTGAAGAAAGCGGCAACCAGGTGGGGGCTGCGCGGAGGAGGAATTTGCCCGGTCGCCGGACCCGGAAAGATACCAGAAAGAAGGATGAGGCCGAGGGTAGCTACTGAACCCCTTGCTGAGAAAGGCATTAACGATCCCTTCGTGCGCAAATCTGCCCCGGCGTAAGGATTCGTTCGATTGGCAAATTGGGGGGGAAGAGCTATACTCCAGCCGGTTGGGAAATCTCGGCTGGCGCGACCCGGCGCCCACCTCCCTGCCCAGGTCCCATGCGGGCGAATCTAGGGGCCCAACCCGCGTAGTGTCAAGGTCAAATTTGAACAGCCCCAATCCTCGTAAGTTCCAAAAATCGCTTGACACTGCGGGGGCTCAGAGGGTATACTCTATCAAGTGAATTTACAGATTCACTCTTCCCATTGTGAGACCACACTTCAATTTAGCTGGCTAGAATCACGATGACTAAGGAGGTGATCGGGCTCGAGGTATTGTGATCCTTATCCTCTTGAGGGTGTCTTCTCGCTTTTACCTGCGTTAGAGAGGAGATGAATGGAATGAAGAGAATACTAAGCGTCGTCGCAATCATGATCCTGGCGGCCTCGCTGCTCCCGATCCAGGGTAAGGCAGCCCTTCGCGGCGCCTTCGCCCCGATCTCGAACAGTGACCCCCTGATCAGAGGGAAATTCGCCCCCGTGCTTCGTGGAGGAATCACCACCGGGTCCGGGACGCCTGCGAGCCCCAGGCGCGAGCGCTGGCTCTCGTTCGTCACCCCGAGCACGATATTCGGCAGCGAGAGCGTTGGCGAGATTTGGATCTACCGGAACACGGATCAGGCCTCTATCCCGTTGGATCAGGGGGGCCCTGGCTTCACCCCGATTCCCATGCTTCGGGATGCGAACGGTATTGTTTCCTATATCGATCCCGAGTGGTCCAAGGACGGCAAGTGGCTCGCCTACGTCCAGACCGACAACAACGTGACCCAGACCAACATCTACGTTCAGCAGTACAACACGGCCACCGGCTCCGGCGACGCGCCGACGTTCGGCAACGCGCCCCTGGGCAGCCCCATTCTGATCGCGGACGGCTCGGTCGGCTGTACGTCCCCGCCGTGCGGCTTTCACCCCCGTCACCCGGCGTTCAATAGCACCGCGACTCAGATCGCCTATGACTCGGATGCTTTCGGGTCCTCCATCGATCTCTGGACCGTCGACATCGCCCTTGATGCCGTCGCGCACACAGGCGTTGTCAACGAGGCTTCCCGCACGCGTCATCAGCTCGGCCTCGAAGGATCTGTGGCGGGCGAGCTGCTGCTGAACAGCAAGGCGGAATTCAAGCCGGCGTACAGCCCCGACAACACCAAGCTGGCCTTCGTGAGCAACCGGCTGGGCGTGTTCCAGATCTACGTCGTCACGCTTACGGCAAGCGGTCTCGGCGAGTCGACGGTTGGGGTTGAGCCGACGCCCGCGCTCGTGACCAAGGACAACCCGGACTGGTCCAGCGACGGCCTTTCGATCTACTACGACGCGCCGTCGAACGAAGATCCCGCGAACCCGCAGGACATCTGGAAGATCGACCTCGCCACCGGGCAGAAGTGCAACATGTTCATCGACCTCGCGGGCGACGTGGATCCGAGCATTTCGCAGTACACGAATACGACCCGCGACGCCATTCCCTACAACGAGTTCGTATTCATTTCCCAGGCGGCCGGATTTGGCGTTCAGATCTGGCGCGGCCAGTCGGTTTACAATTGCACTCCGCCGCTGTTTGCTCAGGTCCAGATCAGCCCAAGCCTCGTCGACCTGAATGCCCCGCCCGCGGCCGCGGATACGTTCTACACGCTCCGCGTTTCCTACCCGCAGTCCGTTCGCGACCAGGGGTACATTTGCCGTCCGCCTAACAACGGCGGCGAGGGAATCCGGATGCGGCGCAGCATCATCGCCAGCCCGACGGTCTTGGGGCAGAGTCTTTCCGGATATCCGGTTGACCCCGCGTTCGACTGCACGGCGATGGCCGACGAGATTGAGTACGGCACCCAGGGTGGTAGCGCAGCAGACCCCTACTGGGGCTTGCCCTCGGTGAATTGCGAACAGTTCTTCAGCGATCCTTACCTCGGGGTGTTCAGCACGGTGTACGGCTTCTGGGACATGGTGTACGACACCACGGGCGGGACATCGGACGGCCCGGGCAAGAATCACGCGATTGTCGACAAAATCCCACGACGCAGGATCAACAATCGCATCGTGGCGCTGGGCCTCGTGAACAAGTACGTGCCGATCACGTATCGCCACTACACCAACGTGACGGGCCGTCAGTTCCTGGGCTTTGCGTATCTCCAGCTCGTCCGTTCGAACTACGGCGGAGCCGGCAGCATCGTGATGCGCCAGAACTATCCGAACCCCTTCAACCCGATGACCAAGATCCAGTGGGCCCAGGACAAGCCTGGCCGGGTCAATGTTCGGGTGTTCAACGTGCGCGGCGAGCTTGTGAAGACAATCGCCGACACGTGGTATCCGAAGGGCGAGCACACGGTGGCCTGGAACGGCGAGACGCAGCACGGGGGAAGGGCTTCCTCGGGCGTGTACTACGTCCGGACCAGTGCCCTTGGCTCCAACGACGTGATCAAGGCGGTGCTGACGAAGTAAGCAGTTCGTAACAGAGATTCGAGAAAGGCCGCGGGGCGCAAGCTCCGCGGCCTTTTCTTTACGCTGGACAGAACTCTTCGATCTGTTCGAGAATGCAGCTGCGTTCCATCGGGAAGCCTGCCGGCGTTCGCCTGCCGGCATATGGAACGGCCCGTTCCATTCCACGCAGTCCGCCTTCGCCTGTTTCGGCACCGCTCGCCCCGATACCCGCGTCCTCGACACCTCTGAGGTCTCAAGACAGGGGGCAGGGACATGCGGATCCCACAGGTAGTCGCTCGTCTCTTGGGAAGGCCATCGCTCCTCATCAACGACGCCGAGATTCTGCCCGAGCTGCCCCACAAGGACCGCGAGCTGCTCTTTTATCTGATCCTGTTCCGTGCCCGGCAGCATCGGCGGGAAACCCTGGCGACCTTGCTCTGGAGCGAGAACCCGTCGGAGCAGTCGCGGAAGTACCTGCGCCAGTCCCTCTGGAGACTGCATGGGGCCCTGGCCCAGGGGGGCCTCCTCGATCCCAGGAAGGTGCTCGCCGCGAATCCGGAGTGGGTGCAATTCGCGATGACACCCACGATCTGGCTCGACCTCGTCGAATTCGAGGAGGCTGCGACCCAAGGGCTTTCGCCGCCGCGCGTCAAGGATGGAGGCTACGAGGTTGCCCGTCGCTCGAAGGCGGCCGAGCTCTACCGGGGAGACCTTCTGGAGGGCACCTCTTCCGAATGGTGCCTGTCGGAACGAGAGCGATACCGGCAGCTCTACTTGAAGCTCATCGATGAGCTTCTCTCGATCTACGAGGTCCGGAAGGAATTCGACCGAGGGATCGCCAGCGCGATTCGCTCACTTGAAGTGGATCCCGCGCGCGAGTCCACCTACCGGGCCCTCATGCGGCTCCTGTTCATGAATGGGGATCGGACGTCGGCCCTGCGCGCGTACGAGCGTTGCGCGGCTGTGATCCGAGGGGAATTCGGAGTCCTGCCGGAGGCGGAAACAGAGGCGCT
>DASQAV010000157.1:0-12358 GCA_035635575.1 Candidatus Dormiibacterota bacterium
CCCCGCTCCAGCATCATCAGCGACCCGGTCATTCCGAATTCCGGCGCGACGCGATTCGCCACGAAGATCTCACCCTTCAGATTCGCCTCGCCATCGATCTGGTTCGCGAGCTCCGAGAGCCTGCGTTCCAGTTTCGTGAGCGCCTTCCGTGAGGGCTGTTTCGCGCGGTCCCGGATCGCCTGGAGCGACGCGCCCGCATTCGCGTCCGCCGTCAGCTCCTCCGAAGACTCGGCGTGGCCCTGGACGACTTTCAGGTCCTGGACGTCGACCGTGCCCTGGGAACGCGTGTTGGAGGTCGCGTTCGCCGATGCGCCCGGTGCTCCCTCCGCGAGTGCCGTACCGACGACGACGAACATCAACGCATATCCAAACAGCACACCGAAGATCGCTTTCATGTTGCGTGCTCCTTTCGCGCGCACACGGGCGGCGCCGCGTGCGGTTCGGGAATCCCCCAGCGGTTAATCAGGAAAAGAGGAAGCGGATACCGAGTTGGACCAGCGAGGTGAAGCGGTTGGTGGTGTTCGAGGTGGTGGAGCCCGGTGTTCCGGCTCCTAGTGGATTCGCGAGTGCGAGGCTGCCTGCGGATGATGCGGATGAAGAGGTGATCGTGGTGGCCTGGTAGTCGACCCCCCCGCCGCCCCAGATGGTGACGGCGTCGGCCGGGAGTGCGAATGGAGCGAAGGCCAGGGTTAGCAATGCGATCCGGGCGATCGCTTTCGTGAGGGACCGGCCCCCTGTAAGGCGAGTGGTCATGGGTTGAAATAGATCGGCGGGAGCCGGGCTTTCTTTAGCGAAATCTTGGGTTCCCGGCGGACCTCCCCTGGACGGTCGCACTCTACGCAGCGGCACGTAGAAGCGGTCTTCGTTCAAGACCTCCCATCCAAAGCCGATAAATTACGTTATGTCGAAGTCGGCGTTTTGGACCGCGCTGAGCGCGGCTCTGTTTCTCGGAATCGCCACGCCCGCGTGGGCGGTGACCTACAGCGTGACCGGCTCGCAGACGTTGCAGACGCTGCACCCCGGTGATCCGAACGCTGTTTGCTTCAAGGTGACGATCACGAGCTCGCACATCCTTCCCGTGACGCTGCAATCGATCCGCTTCAAGAACCTCTCGGCCGGCTCGGGGACGCAGGCGCAGCTGGACCCGGAGCTGGGATCCCCAGGGCTCTATCGGGACACCGGCAGCGGGGCGTTCGAGGCGGGCACCGATCCCCTCCAGAAGCAGAGCACCGCCTCCGGCGGATACCTCCTCTTCTCGGGGCTCAACGTGAACGTGCCGGCGCTCGGCTCCGTCACCCTTTTCGTCGTCACCAACATTCCGACGGCGGTCCGTGACGGCGACAACCTGGATCTCCAGATCGAGGCGGCATCGGACATCGTCTTCAGTACGGCACTCGCAGCAGCCAATTCCTTCCCCGTGAGCCCGGCGGGCTCGATCGCGCTCGACGGGTCTTCGGCGGCGCAGTACACGGTCGTCGCCGTGGGTCCGGGAAACGTCCTCGCCGGGACCAACAACAACCTCATGCTCGACGTTCGGATTCCCGCGAACGGGTACCAGACCGATGTGCTGCAGAAGCTCGCGGTCCAGAACGAGGGGACCGCGACGCTGGCTTCGGACCTCGGCGCGATCCGGGCCTGGGTGGATGACGGGAACGGATTACTCAACACCGCCGTGGACCGGCTCCTGGGAGTGATGTCCTTCACGGGGGATCGCTGGCAGGTCACGGGACTCGCCGAGAACCTCCCGCTCGGCGGGCTCAGGATCTTCGTGACCGTGGACGTGAAGGACTTCGCGACCGACGGGCGCACGATCCGCTTCGCGATTCCCTGGCTGCCCGACCCGGGTGTGGGCGTGGCCAGCTCGAACGACGGGCCGATCGACCAGGTCGTCCGCAACCCTGCATTCCTCACCGTGAGCACGGCCGATCGGATCACGCTCGGGGCGACGGCGCTGCCCTCGCCCACGGTGAGGCCTGGGCAGACGGGCGTTCCTCTGGCCGACTTCACGGTCCAGAACTCCTACTCCGTGTCCAAGACGCTCACGCAGATCAGCTTCACAAACGAGACCACGGGGCCAGGATCGCAGAGCGATCTCGATCACGAAATGGATCGAGTCTCCCTCTGGTACGACGCAAATCCTCCGAATGGCGCGCTGGATACGCTGGATTCCTTCCTCGGGTCGGCGTCCTTCCAGAACGGTGAGGCAACCTTCTCGGGACTCACTCGATCCTTCTCGCCAGGCGCGACGCGGCATCTCTTCCTGACCGGAGACGTCTCGCTCGCGGGTGCGCGCGACGGCGATCCCCTCGGCACCTCGATCCAGAACGTCTCGCAGGTCTTCTTCGACGACTCGACCCGTGTGGTCGCGGGCCTTCCCCTCGACTCCGGCGCGCGTCCGGTCGTGGACGGCATGATCGCCGCGCAGATGACGGTCTTCCCGACGCCGTCCGTCACCCTGGGAAAGAACGAAGGGCCCGCGCGGGTCTTCGACTTCGTCCTTCCGCGGAACGGCTACCAGAGCGACGTCCTGAACAGCCTCGACGTGATCAACCTCGGCACGGCGGGCAACGCCGACTTGGCCGAGGTCCGGCTCTGGAAGGACGGCGGAGACGGCCAGTTCACCCCGGGCTCCGGCGATGACAGCGATCTGGGAGCCCTGGCGTGGCAGGTGAATCGCTGGCGGATCACCGGGCTCAGCGCGGCGCTCGGCGCGACGGGGGGGCGGTTCTTCGTGTCGATCAAGGTCTCGAACGCCCCGGTGGATTCCTCTACCGTCCGCCTCGCGATTCCGGTCGGCGGCGTGACCGTGGCTTCGGGGAACGACGGCCCGCTGGACGCCCAGGTCGCGGCCACGAGCACGGCGCTCCTGAGCAACGCGCCGCTCCTCGTGTCTCTCGAAATCCTTCCGCACCAGAGCACGGTGGGGCAGTCGGTCTCGGCGACGATGGCTGTTCGAAACGCCGCCGCGGAGACGGTGAACGGCATCACCCCATCCGCCCTCATCCAGAGCGGCACGGGGAGTCTCACGTTCGCCTCGGGTCCGCTCCCTGCGTCCTTCAACCTGGCGCCGGGCGCCGCGGACACCTTCCGCTGGGTCTACACCGCCGCGACCGCGGGCACGGTCACCCTGCGCGGAAGCGCGGGAGGCACGGGCTCGCCCAGCGGCTCGCCGCGGAATGGGCTCCCATCCACGTCGAACACGCACCAGGTGTTCACGCAGACCCAGAGCATCGGCTTCTCCGAAACATCCTCGCTGCCCGCTGCCGTGAACCGCGGCCAGCAGAACGTCTCCGCCGCGTCTCTGGTCTTCACGAACCCGGGAGGGGCGCAGTCTTCCACCGTCCGGCTCTTCGGCATGAAGTTCCGGGTCGAGGACGGGAACGCGGCCCCCATCGTGCCCTCGAGTCTCCTGGGAAAGGTGACGGTGACGGAGGGAGGTAACACGCTCCTCACCAAGACGGCGCTCGAAACCTCGGGGAGCGTCATCGATCTGGCGTTCGCGTCGCCCGCTTCCATCCCCGCGGGCGCGAGCGTGACTCTGGACGTGACGCTGGACGTCCTCTCTTCCACGACCGTCCCCGAGTTCCGGCTCTCCATCACGGACTCCACCGTGTTCACGGCACGCGATGCGAACAGCGGCGCCCCGGTCTCGGTGACCCAGAGCGGGAGCTATCCGGTCCGGACGGCGGTGACGCGCGTCGTCGCCGCGGCCACCGAGCTGGATCTCGCGGGAGCCGCGGGCGCGGTGAGCCGCGTGGGGCGCGGCAAGACCGGGGCGGATCTGCTTCAGTTCCAGCTCCAGAGCCCCGGGATCACGGGGATCACCTCGGACGTCCGCCTCTTCGGCTTCGCGGCCGTTCTCGAGGACACGAACGGCGCCGTGGTTCCCAGGCCGGCGGACTTCCTGAGCTTCATCCGCGTGGAGTCCGGATTCCAGACGCTGGTCGCGCGGGCGGTCTCGCCCGCGGAAGGGCCGGCGCTCAATCTCGTCTTGAGCCTTCCCCTGAACGTGCCCGCGAACACGCCCGTGGACGTGATCGTGCGCGGCGACGTTTCGGCTACCTCCTCGCTCGGGCCGGTGAGGCTCCGGATGCTGGATCCGCCCACCGTGGACGCGCGCGACGCGAACACGCGGGATCCCGTGCCCGCCGTCTACACGCCGGCGACCGTCGTGGGGAACACGCTCGTCGTCGAGGGGCGCGCGGACTCGCTCCGCGCCGCGGGCACGGCGCTCTTCCCGCCACGGGCGACCATCGGCGCCACCGGCGTGACGGCGCTCCGCGCGCGGCTGCGGCACCCGAGCCCGGCCGGCACGGGACGGATTGCCGTGGACGCGATCTCGGTGCAGTGCCGTGACGAATCCCGCCGGCCGCTCGCGCCTTCCGCGTATCTGAGCCGCGTCGCCGTGAACTGGAACGGAGCCTTCATGGCGGAGAACGCCAACCCTCCCGGGAGCGGCGCCGTGACGATCACGCTGCCGCGCCCGCTCCTCGAGCCCGGCGAGATCGATTCGCTGGATCTGGTCGTGGATTTCTCCGCCGCGGCCCCCGAAGGCTCGATCGAGCTCATGGTGTTCGCAGACGGAGTCCCGGCCGAGGACCTGAACCTTGGAACGCCGGTCACGCTCGTGGCGGAAACCGGCGCGGATCTTCCGGTGCTCTCCGGGCTCTGCCGCCTCGAGACGCCGCCCCGGGATCTCGTGGTGGATCTCCAGAGCCTCATGCCGGCCGCGCTGGCGCCCGACGGCCGGGCGGTTACGGCTGGAATCCTCGCGCTCACGAACGCGGCGCAGCCGGGATCCGATTCCATCCTCGTGGATCACCTGACGCTCCTCGGCGCGGACCGCGCGCTGGGCGCCGCCGCGGTGGGACAGGCCGCATCGCGCATGGAGATCTACCGGCAGGGTGTCCTGATCGCACAGAGCGCGACCCTTACTCTCGATTCGGTCTCCGCGTATATCGCCTTCGCTCCGGCGGTGCGCGTGCCGCCCGGGCCCGCGGGCGTAGCTCTCGAGGTTCGCTGGGTCACGGCGGTCCAGGGATACCCCGCGACCTTCCGGATGGGATGTGACGCGGCGGGAATCGGCGTCGTCCAGCCTGCGAGCGCGCTCCTCCAAGTCCGGGTCGCGCCGGCGCAGGGCAAGACGTTCCCGCTCTGGTCGGGCGCCGGGGTCTTTGGCGGCGCGGGGCTTCGCGAGAGCTACTCCAACTTCCCGAATCCCTTCGCCGCGGGGCGCGGGGCGACCTCCTTCGCGTACTACCTCAAGAATGCGGGCCGTGTGACGCTGCGGATCCTGACCCCGGGCGGGGAAGGGGTGGCGACGGTAGTGTCCAACGAGGCCCGCGCCGCTGGCATGAATCAGAGCGACCTCTGGGACGGACGGAACGGAAACGGCAGCGTCGTCCGGAACGGCGTCTACATCGCGGAGCTGACGGTGAGCTACGACGACGGCTCGCACGATCGAGTGCGCCGGAAGGTGGCGGTCGTCCGATGAGACTCCTTGGCGCCGCCTTGGCCATGTCCCTGACGCTCTTCGCGCCTTCCGCGCTCGCCGCGGAGGACGCCGGCACGCGAAGCATCTTCGCTTCCGGAGCCGGCAACCGCGCCCTGGGCATGGGCGGCGCCTTCGTCGGCGTTGCGGATGACGCGAGCGCCATGATCTGGAACGCCGGGGGACTTGCCCAGCTCCAGCGCCTCGAGGTGCAGGCCACGCACGCGGCGTACGGGGATCTGGGCTCGCGCGAGGATTACGTCGCGGCCGTATTGCCCGACTGGCGCTGGGGGACGGCGGGGCTCTCGATTCGCTACTACGGAATCGACGGCATCGAGAGCCGCGACGATGGGAACGCGCTTCTGGGCGGCAACCTCTCCGATACCGAGATGGAGATCGGCCTGGGCTTTGGCCGCACACTCTCCCGATCGATGAGTCTCGGCGGATCGGTAAAGCTCCAGCGTCAGAGCCTCGCCGGATTCAGCGGCAGCGGGCTCGGGGCGGACCTCGGCGTCCTGGGCCGCCTCCCTTCGCACGCCCTTTGGGCGGAGCACCTGAGCTGGGGTCTCTCGGTCCGGAACATCATCCGGCCACGGATCCGCCTCGACCGCGAGAGCGTGGCCGACCCGAGCGTCGTGCGTGCGGGCATCGCCCTGGACCCGCCCTCGATCCTGGGCCGCCCCGCGCTGGTCGCGGTGGATCTCGAGAAGTCCCCGGGCATGGCCGTCAAGGCGCACGCGGGTCTCGAATTTCGTGTCCATCCCTTGCTCCGGATGCGCGCCGGATTCAGCGCGGGCCGCATGACCGCCGGGATGGGCGTTGCCTGGCACGACTTCGCGATGGACTACGCCTTCACGAACGGCGAGCTCACGGACGTCCACCGCATCGGTATCTCGCGCGTGCTCGGGAAGACCATGCTCCAGAAGCGCGAGGCCGCGGCGCGCGCGAGGGACGCGGCGCTGCAGGCGTCCCTGGACGATGCCTTCCAGAAGCGCCAGAGCGAGCAGCTGGACGACCTGCTGGCGCGCGTGAAGAGCGCCCAGTCGGAGCGGGACCACGACAAGGCGCTCGGCGTGCTCGCCACGATCGCGATCCTCTATCCCAATCAGGCCGAAGCCCGGAGCCTCGAGGCGATCTCCCTCCGGGCCAAGAAGGCCGAAGCAGACAGCCTGCGCCATCGTGCCGCCGCCGACTCCGCGGCCGCCGTGGCCAGCGGGCAGGCGATCGAGCGCAAGCGCCAGGCCGCGTTGACCACGCCCCCGAAGACCATGCCCAAGCCCGTGGAGGCCACGCCGAAGCCGGTGACGCCGGGGACCGCCGCGCCCAAGCCCCCAGAGCGTCCTCCGCTCACGCCCGAGCAGGAGAAGATGGTCGAGGATCTCTATCGGTCCGGCCTCACCGCGATGTCGGAGCGCAGGCCGGATGACGCGCTGCGCTACTGGGAGCTGGCCTGGACCATGGCGCCCGAGTACAAGAAGCTCGCCGAGTACCTGAAGCGCGAGTACCTCATTCGTGGCATGGACTCCTTCGCGTCGGGGAAGGTGGAGCAGGCGCTGGTCTACTGGGAGAAGGCGCACGAGGTGGATCCCCAGGACGCGCGCGCCACGAGCTACATCCTCCGGGCCCGCACGCAGCAGGCGAGGACCCGCGAGATCATGAGCGGGGGACGCTGATGCCGCGCACGCAGGGGACGCCGGCGCGTCGCAAGAGCGTGCTCAGCATCCGCTGGATCGTCGCGGGAGCGGCCGCGATCCTGACCACGCTCGTCGTCCTCGGCGTCACCGCCGTCATGGAGCGGCGGACCCGCGCCGTGCTCCTGGAGGAGATCGAGTCGCGGACGCTGGTCGAGGCGAGGAACCTTGCCCTGGCCAGCACACGAGCCCTTCTCACCGATTATCCGGAGCTTCTCCTGGCACCCCTTGTGAAGGAGATGACCCTCCGGCAGCCGGAGCTGGCGTTCATCGCCGTCGTGGATCGCTCGGGTACCGTACAGGGGCATCCTGACGTGAGAGCGATCGGCGCTCCGTTCACCGCGCCCGAGAAGCTCACCGACGTAACTTCGCCGGTCCCGCGAAAGGACGGCGAGACCCTGACCGGGAACGCGGCGATGCTCGTCGCCTCCGTCCCGGTGCTCGATCCCGCCGGAAGCGTGCTGGGCAACGCCTACGTGGGAATGCGCCGGTCGCACATCGAGCAGGCCGTGAGCCGCGTGAGCCGCCAGCAGTACCTCATCCTCGCCGCCTTCCTGGCAACAGGCGTGGCCCTGACCGTCGTTCTCATGTCGATCCTCCTCCGCCCCATCGCCGTACTCCGCGCGGGCATGGAGCGGATCGGACGCGGGGATCTCAGGACGCCGGTGAAGCTGGCCGACCGGACCGAGTTCGGGGTCCTGGCGGACTCCATCAACGAGATGTCCCTCTCGCTTCAGAAAGCACAGGGAGAGATGGTGGAGCGCGCGCGGCTCGCTCACGAGATGGACCTGGCGCGCCAGCTCCAGCGCTCGCTCCTTCCCTCGAAGCAGACGGTCCTGGGGGACTTCGTGATCGATGGCGAGCAGTGGGCCGCGGCCGAGGTCGGGGGAGACTACTTCGACGTCCTTCCGCTCGCGGACGGCAGGGTCGGGCTCGCGATCGCGGACGTCTCGGGGAAGGGGCTCGCGGGGTGCCTGGTCACGTCCATGCTCTTCTCCCTGCTCCGCGCGTACCACGGCGCCCATTCGTCTCCGACCGCGCTTCTCGTGGCGCTGGACGAGCGCCTGGGATCGACGCTTCAGCGCGGGAGCTTTGTGACGATGTTCTATGGGGTGCTCGATCCCAGGTCCGGCGAGGTGACGTACTCCTCGGCCGGGCACAACCCCATTCTGGTCTATCGAGCAGACCGGAAGAAGGCGGAGTGGCTCCCCTCGAAGGGAATCCCGCTCGGGGCCATCCGCGGAGGCGCCATCAAGCGCACACTCGAGGACGAGGTCCTTCACCTCGATCCGGGAGACGTCCTCCTCCAGTTCACCGACGGCATCAGCGAGACGACCCCGCCCCTGAGCGAGGAGCAGTTCGGATTCCCGCGCATGGAGCAGGTGCTGCTCGACGCCGCACCGGCGGGGCCGCGCGAAATACTCGAGCGGATGCATGAGGCCGTGGAGCGATGGAGAGAAGCGGGCGCTCCGGATGACGACGAGACGATGCTGGTCGTGCGGAGGCAGACCGCCGCGGTTGCCGCCGCCGCGGAGCCCTTGATCGGCCACGGGCCGGCCCAGGCCCTGCGCCGCTTCGCCGAGGCTCAGGCGTCCGGAGTGTCGCTGCGGCTCCCGGCCGACCTGGAATCCATGAGCCGCATCGGCGAGTGGCTGGAACGCTCCGAGGTGCTCCGGGGACTGCCCGGGGAAGTATTCGGAAGCCTCCACCTCGCCCTCTACGAAGCCTGCGCCAACATCGCGGAGCACGGGTACAAGGAGGACGCCACGAAGACGATCGAGCTCTACTGGGTAGGGTCCGGCTCGTTTCTCATTCGGGATCAGGGAATCCCGTTCGATCCCCAAAGTCACAATCGGCCCGACTTCAGCGACCCCGACGTTCGGAAGCGGGGCCGCGGTCTTGGCATCGAGATCATCCGCCGCGTCATGAAGGGGGTCGCCTATTACCCCTCGACCCCCCTCGGAAATATCACCGTGATGGAATGGGATCCCGGCACCCAGACGCCGGAGGAGATGGCGCGCCGTGGCTAAGAGCGAACAGACGTCCGGCGGCCGCGAGCACGTGCCCGAGGCCATGGAGCAGCTTCTGGCACAGCGCGAGTACGCCCTTCAGGCACTCATCGAGCTGAGCCAGGCGCTCGCGAAGCCTCGTGACCTGTACGGAGCGATGGATGGCCTCCTGCTCACGCTCATGGGGCAGTTCCGGATGTCGCGCGCGTGCCTCTGGCTCGCTCCGGCGGAAGGCGGAATCCCGGAGCTGGCGCGGAGCCGGGGCGTCGAGCGCGAAAAGGCCGAGACCTTGATGATTTCCTGCGCCGCGCCGCTCATGGAGCACTTCAAGAAGCATGGCGGGCCGCTCACGGTGGAGAAACTGGTCGGCTCGGAGCAGGGGCCGGTCCGCGAGTTCGCGGCGCGGGCAGGGCTCCTGCTCCTGGCTCCCATCTACGTTCACGAGGAGCTGATCGGAATCCTGGGTCTGGGCGCGCGGCAGGACGGGGTGCCTCGCGCGAAGATCGATCTCAAGCTCCTGGAATCCTCTCTGGCGATCGCGAGCATCGCGATCGAAAACGGCCGATTCTACGGGCAGCTCCTCGAAAAGGGCCGCGAGCTGCGCCTGGCCAACGAGCGGCTGGGGGAGCTGGATCGGCTCAAATTCGAATTTCTGAGCAACATCAACCACGAGTTGCGCACCCCCCTCGCGGTCATCATCGCGTCCCTGGACTGCCTCGGCCGCGTGGAGAAGGACGGATCTCCCGCGCAGGAATTCCTCACCTACGCGCGCGCTCAGGCCGGGAAGCTCCTGGGCATTGTGGAGGGACTGCTGCATCTCACCGCGGCGGCGGAGAATACAAACCGGCCGATCGCGTCCATCGGAGACATCGTCGACGCGGTTACGTCGTACCACCGCGACCGGCTTCCCGGCCTGTCCTCGGGACTGCACGAATTCGCCCTCGTCATCGACGCACAAGCGCTCCAGACCTGCTTCGACGAGCGGCACGTGAGGACCATCCTGGATGCGCTCGTGGACAACGCGGTGAAATTCACGCCCGCCGGCACGCGCATCCAGCTTCGCGTTTGCGAGACCTCGGAGCGCGGGGAGCGGTGGGCCCGGATCGACGTCGAGGACCAGGGTCCGGGAATTCCGCCCGAGCGCCTCCCCAAGCTCTTCGAGCCGTTCCAGCAGCTCGACGGATCGATGACCCGGGCGGCGGGAGGGCTGGGGATCGGTCTGGCGCTCGCACGGCGCCTGGCCCACGAAATGGGGGGGAGGGTGGCCGCCGTGAGCGAAGTCGGGTCCGGCTCCACGTTCAGCCTCTTCCTACCGGCAGCCATTCAGTTCGCCCCCAAACCTGCCGATGAGGCGGAGAAAGGGAGGGAGGTCTCGATGAGCCAGGAGCTGGAGATGTCCAAGCAGGAGAATCACGGGCGGACGGCGGTCCTTCGTCTGAAGGGCCGGCTGGACGTAAAGACCTCGCCTCTTCTGCTCCAGAAAGTGTCCGAGATCCAGGCGAACGGCCAGAACCTCGTCCTGAACCTCTCCGAAGTCACCTTCATGGGCTCGAGCGGAATCGGCGCGCTCCTCGTCATCGTGGAGCAGTTCCAGGAGCAGGCGGGGCTGGTCCGGCTGGCTTCGCCGTCCCCGGCGGTCGCGTCGGTCATCAAGCTCCTCAACCTCGATCGGTTCCTGGCGGTCGACGCGAGCGAGGAGAAATCCCTCTCGGAGATCGGCGCCTGAGGCCGAGCCCACCGTGGCCTTCCTCACCCGCACAGACTCGCTGAACGTCGAGCTCCCGGCCGCCGAGACGCGCTCGCGCCTCGACGCCATCCTCAACCTCTCCAACGACGGCATCCTCATCGTCTCATTCGAGGGAACGATCCTGGGATGGAACCGTGCCGCCGAAGAGATCTACGGCTACACGGCCGAGGAGATCGTCGGAAAGCCCCTGGCGACGCTGGTGCCTGCCGACCGGCTCCATGAGCTGTCCTCGATCTACCGCGGCGTGGCGCGAGGAGGCGTGATCCATCACTTCGAGACGGTCCGGATTCGGCGCGACGAGGTCCCGATCGACGTCTCCCTTTCGATCATGCCCATCCGCGACATGAGGAATCGGGTCACGAGCGCCCTGGTCATCACCCGGGACATCACCTCCACCCAGCTGGCTCTGCGCGAGGCCGTCGAGAGCAGCGAGAAGCTGAGCGACCGGGAACGGATGCTGAAGCGTGCCCTCGTGGCGCTTCGCGAGTCCCACGAGAAGGGAAAGGAGACGCAGCTTCAGCTGGTCCAGGCGGCCAAGCTGGAATCCATCGGACGGCTGGCCGCGGGAGTCGCGCACGAGGTCAAGAATCCGCTCGCCGTGATCCTCTTCGCGGTGGACTACCTGGCGGAGGCGATCCCGAGCCCCGACGAGAACATGACGGCGGCCCTGACCGATGCGCGGGAGGCGGTCGCGCGCGCCGATTCGGTGATCCGGGGATTGCTCGATTTTTCGACGGCGACGGACCTCTCGCCGGCCGAGGAGGACGTCAACGCGCTCCTGCGCCGTTCTCTCCACCTGGTCGGGCACTCCCTGACCCGGTCCCATGTGTTCGCGGTCGAGGAGATGGAGGAGGGGCTGCCGTACTCCATGCTGGACCGGAACAAGCTCGAGCAGGTCTTCGTGAATCTCATGATCAATGCCATCGACGCGATGCCGGACGGAGGGACGCTGGTCGTCCGCACCCGCAGGGACCGGCTGACGCAGGTGGGCACCGACGTGGGCGTTCGGATGACGGACCCCTTCCAGGTCGGCCAGAGCGTGATCGTGGTCGAGATCGAGGACACCGGGACGGGGATCGATGAGACTGCCCGGCCGAGGCTCTTCGATCCCTTCTTCACGACCAAACCCCCGGGCAAGGGTACCGGGCTCGGACTCGCGGTGTGCAAGACGATCGTAGCGCTGCATGGAGGCACGATACGACTTGGGAACAAACAGGGCGGCGGAGGAGCGCGCGCCACGGTGGTCCTACATGGCATTCGATCCAAGGAGGGGAACGGCGATGGAGAAGCTGCGGATATTGCTCGTTGATGACGAGCCGAGCTTCACGCGCATGCTCAAGCTGAATCTCGAGAAGCGCGGATTCACGGTCATGGTCGAGAACAACGGAGCCTACGCCTACACGGTGGCGCAGGATTTTCT
>DASQAV010000158.1:0-29325 GCA_035635575.1 Candidatus Dormiibacterota bacterium
GGCCAGATGCCCCGCGCTGATCGCCAGGGGCAATCCCAGAACGACGTTTCCGATGCCAAGAATCATTTGCAAGGTCACCAGAATGCCGGCCAGACGAAGCGGCAACCGTGCCCGTGGCGGCAGCGGCACCATGGCGGCCCGTATCGAGAGGGCGAGCACGGCGGCGAACACGAGGTACGCGCCCAGCCGGTGCGAGTAGTGAATGCCCACCAACCCCTGCATTCTGGGGAAGAAGGTCCCCTGGCAGGTAGGGAAATCGGGGCACGCCAGAGACGCTCCCGAGGACGAGACCCAGGCGCCCAGCCCCGCCTGCAAGAACACCAGCCCCGCTGCAGCGTGGCTTAATACCCGGAGCTGCCGCACCCTGCGCGCGCCCTCGGGGCCGCCATTCGCTCCCGCGGCGGGCGCCGAGGTCCTGTGCGCCACGTCCCGCGCCTGCAGCGTCATCCGCAGCATGATCGCGAAGAACACGAACGCGAGGAGTAGGTGCGCGACCACGCGCTGCACCAGGAGCTCTTCCAGCACGACGCGGCCGCCCATGAAGATCTGGATCGTGAGCACCAGAAGGGCCATCGCCATCGTGGCGCCGAGGGGTCTGCGGTAGCGCGGGCTCGCATAGACCGCCACGGCCAGGCCGAGCGTCATGAGGCCCACGAGCATGGCCAGCACCCGGTGGACGTACTCGATGATGACCCGGGTCTCCGGACGCGGCACCACCTGGCCATGCGCCAGCGGCCAGTCCGGAATCGCGAGCCCCGATCCCGTTAGGCGCACGATTCCGCCCCACACGACGAGGACGAAGATGAGCGCCACCGTCGCGATGAAGAAGCTCGGGAGACGGCTCGTGTTCGCGGTGCTCCTCCTCCTACCGGATGACGGGAATCACGTGGAAATTCTCGGGTGGAGGGGGCGACGTGACCGTCCACTCCAGAGTGCGGGTCTCGTCGGAATGGTCCCAAGGATCTTTCGACGCCGGCTTGCCGCGCCAGAGAGAGAGCAGCATGTTCAGCACGAAGATCGTCATCCCCACGAGGAGAACCGCCGCTCCCGCGCTCGCGATGTGGTTCCAGATCGCGAACTCCGGGCGATACGTGTAGATGCGGCGCGGCATTCCCAGCATTCCCATCATGTGCATGGGCATGAACGTGAGGTTCATTCCGATGAACGTGAGCCAGAAGTGCGCCTTGCCCCAGAACTCGTTGTAGAGCTTCCCCGAGATCTTGGGGAACCAGTAGTAGATGCCCGCCATGATCGACATCAGCGAGCCGCCGAAGAGCACGTAGTGCAGGTGCGCGACCACGAAGTACGTGTCGTGGACCTGCACGTCGAAGGGCACGAGCGCCAGCCACACGCCGGTGATCCCGCCGATGATGAAGAGGGCGATGAATCCGACCGCGAAGAGCATGGGGGTCTTGAATCGCAGCGACCCGCCCCAGATGGTCGCGAGCCAGGACCAGATCTTGATGCCGGTCGGGACCGCGATCACCATCGAGGCGAAGCTGAAGAACTGCCGCAGCCGGTAGTCGATCCCCGTGGCGAACATGTGGTGCCCCCACACCATGAATCCGATGAAGCCGATCCCCGCCGTCGCGAGCACCATCCCCTTGTAGCCGAATAGGTGCTTGCCGGAGAACGCCGGAAGGATCTGTGACACCATGCCCATCCCGGGGAGCACCATGATGTAGACGGCGGGATGCGAATAGAACCAGAAGAGGTGCTGGTACAGCACCGGGTCCCCTCCCGCGGGCGGATGGAAGAATCCGGTCCCGAACATGCGGTCGGTGAGCAGCATCGTCAGCGCCCCGGCCAGCACGGGCGTCGCGAAGAGAACGATGGTCTGGGTGATGAGCACGTTCCAGCAGAACATCGGCATCTTGCCCAGCGACATGCCCGGCGCGCGTAGATTCAGAATCGTCACGACGAAGTTGATGGCGCCCAGGATCGACGAGGCGCCGGCGATGTGGAGCCCCAGGATCCAGAGGTCCATGCCCGCACCCGGCGAGAACTGGCGGCTCGTGAGCGGCGGATAGCTGGTCCAGCCCGCGGCCGCCGAGCCGCCCTTCAGGAAGAGGCTCACCAGCATGAACGTGCCCGCGGGAACCAGCATCCAGAAGCTCACGGCGTTCACGCGGGGGAACGCCATGTCGCGCGCGCCAATCTGGATCGGCACCACGTAGTTCGCGATTCCCGCCATGATCGGGATCGTGAAGAAGAAGACCATGAACGTCCCGTGGAGGGACATGATCTGGTTGTAGACCTCGGGATGGACGAGATGAAGCCCGGGGGCGCTGAGCTGTGCGCGCATCACCATCGCGAAAATCCCGGCGACGCAGAAGAAGAAGAACGAGAGCCAGATGTACATGACCCCGATGAGCTTGTGATCGGTGGTCAGGAGCCACTTGAGGATTCCCGTCCGTGGCTTTCGGACGTGCGCGGCCGCCTCCTGATGCGGGATCGGTCGGGCGATGGTGCCGGCTTCCATTCCTAGGCTCCCTTCTTCTTCTGCTCGATCCAGCGCTCGAACTCTTCGGGGGTCACCACGTTCACGTTGATGAACATCTGCGCGTGGAGCACCCCGCACAGCTCGGCGCACTGGCCTTCGTACTTCCCGAGCTTCTCGGCCTGGAACCAGATGTGATTGATGCGCCCCGGATTCGCGTCCATCTTGATGCCGAAATCCGGAACGAACCAGCTATGGACGACGTCGATCGATGTGACGTTGGCGGCGACGGTCTTCCCCACGGGAATCACGAGCGGCTCGTTGGCGTACACCACCCCATATTTCGGGTAGCGGTACTCCCAGAACCACTGGTGTCCGACGATCTCGATCTGGACGTCCGACTTGGGGATCGTCTCCATGTACTTCATCGTGCTGAACGCCGGCCCCGAGAGGATCACCATCGCGAGCGCGGGAATGGCGGTCCACACCAGCTCCAGGCGCAGGTTCTCGTGCCACTTGGCGGCCACGCGGCCGGGCCTCGCCCGGAACTTGATGACCGCGACGAAGAGGATTCCCTCTGCCAGGAGGAAGAAGAACATGGTGATCCCGAAGGCTTTCCAGAAGAGGGTCCGCACCTCGTGCGCCACGGGCGTCACGGGATTGATCAGCCAGGCTCCCGCCGGGCTGGCCCAGAGCGCCTGGGCCGCGAAGATCAGTCCCAGCGCGAGAAACGGCGCCCATCGATGTCGCGTGGTCATGTCAGCTCCGGGTCGCGCCACCCGGCCGCCGGGCCGATGAGGCAGCCCTCGGGGCAGGAGTGGCAGGTGCTTGCGCGGCAGGCGAGCCCGGAGGCGTGCTCCCCTGCCTCGAGCGCATGCTCGTCGCGAAATCGTACAGGGCGCGGACGTCCTCGGACGAGAGGTCGCCGTTCCCCGGCATCAGGTAGCCTGGAATTCCTTCGAGAACCAGCCTCTCGAATCGCCCGCCGCCACCCATCCATCCGGTGCGATTCGCCGAGAGCGGGAGCGTTGTGACGTAAGCGTAGGGCGCCGATCCGAGCATCCGCACGCGCACTCCGCCTTCCCCCGAGGCGCCATGGCAGGAGGCGCATCGCTCCGCGTAGAGCGCCGCCCCGCGTCCTTCTCCGGACGCCGGCGGCACGCTCCCCATCGGCGCGACGGAAGGCGCGGGCTCCGTCATGAGACGGAGCGCCACCTCGATCGGGATGGTGGGCGTGGGCTTCTGGGCGCCTCCCAGGGCACCCCCCTGCACGCCACCTCCCTGCGAGGAGGTGCCTCCGATGGGTCCGAGCCACGCCAGATCGGCGGGCTTGTCCTCTTCCTGCTTGGGCGCGAAGGACCGCTCGTAGTGGGCGATCGCGAAGCGCTCCTCGATGGAGAGATTCGTGAAGGCCGCCATCGCGGTCCCCGGAGAGCCGGTCGAGATGGTCTGGACGACCCGCGCGATCCCGCCGCCGTATTTCCAGTAACCCTCGTGGAAGTTGCGCGGTTTCGGATTGAGCGCGGCCGCCGCGGGTCCATCGCCCATCCCGTTCGGTCCATGACAGGAAGCGCAGTTCACCGCGAAGAGGGCCTTTCCCTTGGCGATCAGCTCGGGGGTGGGCTTCAGGAGCGCGGCCACGTCGACCGCGCCTCCGGGCTTGGAGGCGGAAGCGTTGGAGCCCTCACCGCCTTCCTTCCCCGCCGAGCGCATCCCGGCCAGATAGGCCAGGGTGGCGACCAGGCCCAGGAAAATCAGCGTGACCGCGAACTGCGCGATCGCGAGGCCGGAGCCCATACGCTCCTCCTCGGGAGGGCGCGGCGCCGGTCCGGGCGCGGGAGGAGCGGTTTCGGTCATGAGTGGAACCTCACGCTCGCCGGAAAGAGCGGATCGCCGTGCGGCGCGACCGGATGGCGGCTCAGGAAGGACTGGACCTTCCAGCCCACGAGGCCGAGGAACCCGACCGCCACACCGATCTCATTCCAGCTCAGCACGGCGTGCTCCGGAGAGAACGCGGGATAGATCACCCAGTACATGTCGAGCCACTGTCCCAGGATCACGCCCGCGGACACGGTGAGGAGCACCGTCTCGTTCTCCTTCGCCTTGATCGGCATCAGCACGAAGAAGGGAATGACCCAGCGGAGCGCCGTGACCGCGATGATGACGGCCCCCCATCCGGTGTAGATCCGGTGGATCATCCACTCGATCTCCTCGGGCAGGTTCGCGTACCAGATGAGCATGAACTGGGAGAATCCGATGTAGGTCCAGAAGACCGAGAACGCGAAGATGAGCTTCCCGAGGTCGTAGTAGTGAGCCCGCGTGACCACGCCATTGAGCGCCCCCTGGCGACGCAGAAGGATCGCCACGATCGCGATCGCGGCGAGTCCGCTCTGCCAGAGTCCCGCCCAGCAATAGACGCCGAAGATCGTGCTGTACCAGGTCGGCTCGAGCGACATCAGCATGTCGAAGCTGGCGAGCGTGAAGGTCAGCGCGAAGGTGACGAGAAAGATCGCCGAGATACTCGTGTTCCGCTGCGTCAGCCTGTAGTCCCGCGTCTCGTCCTGCCGGATGGAATTCCGGACGAAATACCAGGAGAAGAAGGACCAGAGCGCGAGGAAGAAGAGATTCCGCCCGATGTAGAAGTTCGTCGTGAGATATCCGCCCTTCGCGATCAGCTTCTGGCCGACGCCCTGGGTCGCCGCGGGGCTCGACCAGATGTAGAGATGCGGAATCCCGACAGCCACGACCAGGAAGAGAAGGAACGCGAGAGGAACGCACGAGGCGAAGGCTTCGGCGATCCGCCGCACGGCGACGCTCCAGGTGGCGCCCACGATGTAGTGGATCGCGCAGAAGAAGGTGCCCGCCAGCCCCAGGCACAGGAAGACCCAGTAGTTGTGGAGCCAGGCCGCGTAGGCACGCGTGGGATCCGAGGCCACCTCGAGGGCGAAGGTGACGACGCCGATCGCGATCATGACCCCGAACAGGACCTGGACGCTCCCGGAGACGGAGAGCGGCCCGACCTTGAGCCGCTCGGGAGGGGAGGCCGCGTGCGCGTAGGTTTCGGCGCTCATGGCTTCCCTTTCGCCGTGTCGGAGGCGGCTCCGGCCGTTGTCTTCGTTGCGGTCGTGTCCGGGATCCCGGCCGCTTTCAGATCTTCCGGGCGTGGATTCGCCGCCCGCTCCAGAGCGCGCACGTAGTGGATCACCGCCCACCGATCCTCGGGCTCGATCTGGGAAGCGTAGCTGGGCATGAGATTCTGGCCGCGGGTGATGACGTGGTAAATACGACCGTCCGCCCATCCGCTGACTTTCGGCGACAGGAGCGAGGGCGGCATCGGGAACTTGGGCACGATGTAGCCCTGCCCGTCCCCCTTCGGCCCGTGACAGACGACGCAGTACGTCATGAAGACCCGCTGTCCCCTCCCCATCACGTCCGCGGTCCTGGGAAGCGGATTCACGAGGTCGCGCTGGGCGATCAGGCTGTCCCCCGCCGCGTAGCGATAGGGCGTGAACCCGCGCGGCACCGTCCCGGGCACCGGCTGGCGCATCGCGGCGGCTCCCGGATGCATGGGATCCTCGTTCTGGGCCTTCACCGCGGGCGAGTAGGCCATGTCGGGGAGGTACTCGAACGCGGGCGTCGTCTTCCGGTGCGAGCATCCGGACAACACGATAGCCGCGGCGAGTGCCAGGAATCCTGCCTTCATCGTTCGCGCGCTAGACACGGAGCACCTTCACGTCCACGGCGCCCGTCGTCGTGAGAACTTTCAAGATTCTCTGCTCGTTCCAGTCCGGCCCGTATTCCGGAATGTAGAGTCCGAACCGGTCGTTGGTCAGGTTGCGGTCCAGGATGGGGGTCTTGAGATCCGGCAACCCGCAGGCGAGGAGAAGCGCCGCCAGCGTCATCGTGCCGCCGAGCAGCACCCCGCACTCGAACGTCACCGGAATGAACGCGGGGAGCGAGATCATCGGCTTCCCGCCGACGTTGATCGGCCAGTCGAACGCCTGGGTCCAGATCTCGAAGGTGAGCCCCAGCGCCGCTCCGCTCAGTCCCATCACCAGCGTGACATAGGGAATCCAGGACTTTCGGATGCCCAGCGCCTCGCTCAGCCCGTGGACCGGATACGGCGTGTAGGCGTCCATTCCCTGGAACCCGTGCTCCTTGGCCAGCGCCGCCGCGTTCAGAAGGCGATCGGGGTCGTCGTAGAGCGCCAGAATGGCGCGGGTCGGTTTCGGTCTCCGGAAACGATCAAGGAGCATGGACCGCCTCCTGAGCGTGTGCCCGCTCCTTGGGACCCGCCTCCGTCTTCTTCGCCGTCCAGAGAACGCTCTTCACCTCGGCGATCGAGATCGTCGGGAAGAAGCGGCAGAAGAGGAGGAACCACATGAAGAAGAACCCGAAGGAGCCCACGATGACCGAGTAATCGAAGATCGTCGGCTTGTAGTAGGACCAGTTCGGCGGCAGGAAGTCCCGGTGGAGCGAGGACACGATGATGGTGAACCGCTCGAACCACATCCCAATGTTGACGAGGATCGAGACCACGAACATCACCGGGAGGCTGCGGCGCAGGCTCTTGAACCAGAACACCTGAGGCGAGAGAACGTTGCAGCTTACCATGATCCAGTACGACCAGGCGAAGGGGCCCGTGGCGCGGTTGATGAAGGTGAAACGCTCGTACGGATTCCCGCTGTACATGGCGACGAAGAACTCCGTCGCGTAGGCGTATCCCACCATCATCCCCGTGGCCAAGATGATCTTGTTCATGTTTTCCAGATGCTGGAGGGTGATGTACTCCTCCATGTGGAACACCTTCCGGAGGATCACGAGCAGCGTCACCACCATCGCGAAGCCGGAGAAGATGGCCCCCGCCACGAAGTAGGGCGGGAAGATGGTGGTGTGCCAGCCCGGGAGGAGCGAGGTCGCGAAGTCGAAGGACACGATGCTGTGCACCGAGAGCACGAGCGGCGTCGAGAGGCCCGCGAGCATCATGTACGCGCGCTCGTAGTGCTGCCAGTGGCGCTCGGAGCCGCGCCATCCCAGGGAGAGCGCTCCGTAGATCGCGCGGCGCCAGCCCGTGGAGCGGTCGCGGATCGAGGCGAAGTCGGGAATCAGCCCCGTGTACCAGAACACGATCGAGATCGTGAGGTACGTGGTCACCGCGAACACGTCCCAGACCAGTGGCGAGCGGAAATTCACCCAGAGATGGCGCCAGTTCGGGTACGGCACCAGCCAGTATCCGAACCAGGTTCGGCCCATGTGGATCAGCGGGAAGAGCCCCGCCGTCATGACGGCGAAGATGGTCATGGCTTCCGCCGAGCGGTTGATGGCCGTGCGCCACCGCTGGCGGAAGAGATGAAGAATGGCCGAGATGAGCGTCCCCGCGTGGCCGATGCCGATCCAGAAGACGAAGCTCGTGATGTCCACGGCCCATCCCACCGGATGGTTCAGTCCCCAGATCCCGATCCCCTTGTACATCTGGTAGCCGATCTCCATGAAGAACTGGAGCGTCAGGAGCAGCGAGATGCCGAAGAAGACCTTCCAGAGCATCCCGGGCTTGCGCTCGATCGGCCGGGAGACGTCCGCGTTCACGTCCGCGAAGGTCTTTCGCGGCGTGATGAGGGGCTCGGAGGCGAGCGCCGGCGGAGCGGTGACCACGTCGCTCACGTGGCGGCCTCCTCCCGGTTCCTCACCTTCGTCTGATACGCGATGACCGGCCGCGTGTTCAGATCCCAGAGGACGTGGTATCCGCGCGGCCTCTGGTGCATCTCCTTCACGCGGCTCTTCGGATCGTTGATGTTCCCGAACACGATGGCCTGAGTCGGGCAGGACTGCATGCACGCGGTCTCGATCTCACCGTCCTGGACCGTCACGCCGAGCGCCTTCGCGTGCTCCTTGCCGTCGCGGATACGCTGGATGCAGAACGTGCATTTCTCCATGACGCCCTTCGACCGAACCGTCACGTCGGGATTCAGCACCAGGCGGATGGATTTCTCGCGCACGTGCGAGTAATCGAACCAGTTGAACCGCCGGACCTTGTAGGGGCAGTTGTTCGAGCAGTACCGCGTGCCCACGCAGCGGTTGTAGACCTGGATGTTCAGCCCCTCGGAGTTGTGCACGGTCGCGAGCACCGGGCAGACCGTCTCGCACGGAGCGTTTTCGCAGTGCTGGCAGAGCATCGGCTGATGCACGACCTCGGGCGTCTCGGCGTTTCCGATGTAATAGCGGTCGATCCGGAGCCAGTGCATCTCGCGGCCGCGGAGCACGATCGATTTCCCGACGACCGGCACGTTGTTCTCGGCGGTGCAGGCCACCATGCACGCCGCGCATCCGATGCACGCGTTCAGGTCGATCGCCATCCCCCAGCGGTACCCGGGATACTCGTGACGCGACCACATGGAAGGCTCGTGCTCGGGCTCCTCGTTCCCCGACGCGGGATCCTTGATGAACGAGGAGAACGTGGTCTCGTAGACGATCGGGCGATCCTCGGTGTAGTGATGGCCCTGCACGCAGGCCAGGGGCGCGATCCGGCCGGTCTTCGTGATCCGCGCCGGAATGCCGCTCATTCCCACCCGGCCGGCGGTCGCCTGAGCCAGCGCGTATCCGTTCTGCCCCACCTTGTTCCCCACGCGCCCTGCCGCCGTCCTTCCGTACCCGACCGCGATCGCGATCACGTCCGGATGGAGCCCGGGCTGCACGTGGACGGGAAGGTCGAACTTCGCGTGACCCACGTCGACCGTGACCACGTCCGCCTTCATCTCGTACTCGGAGACCCCGAGCGCTTTGGCGCGCGAGGGAGCCATCGACACGTAGTTGTCCCAGTCGATCTTCGATACCGGATCGGGAAGCTCTTGGAGCCAGGCGTTGTTCGCGCTCCTTCCGTCGTAGAGCGCGACCGGGGTGTAGAGGACCAGCGTGAGCGGTGCGTCGGTGACCGCCGGCTCGGGCATGGGGCTGAGCGCACCCGCGCGGAAGGCGCCAGGACCCTGGCCCTGGTCGTTCTGGCCCCGCGCGCGCCACACGCCTTCCCGGAGGGCACCCTCCCAGAAGAGGTCGAAGCCCGCCGCGGAGCCGCTCTTCGGGAAGACGTCCTTCCGCCAGCTCTCTTGCAAGTATTCGTGCCAGGTTCCCGTGGTCGCCGTGAGCGCTCCCACGCCCAGGGCCCTGCCCCACGCGAGCAGGGTGTCCTGGAACCCGCGCGTGTCGTAGAGCGGAGCGATGGCGGGCTGGGCGAGCGACCGGATCCCTCGCCGCGGCTCGTGATCGTTCCAGCTCTCGAGGTAATGATGATCCGCCGCGACGAAGTCGGCCTGGCTCGCGGTCTCGTCCACGCGGTCGGCGAAGCTGACCACGAACGGCACGCGCTTCATGAGATCCGCGAAGCCGAGCGCCGCGGGGAGCGAGTAGGCCGGATTCGCTGCGTGGATCAGGAGCACCTGGATGTCCCCCGCGCGCATCCGCTCCGCGAGCGAGAGCACCGCCTCCTCCGAGCCCTGCGCTTGTAGCGACGGCGTCGAGGTATCCACCGTCACCCCGTCGTTCCCGAGCGCGCTGTTCAGGAGGTTCACGGCCACTTGCAACGGCACCGCGTGATTCGCGGGCGCGGCCTGCGGTCCCGCCATCACGAGGCTCTTCCCGCGATTCGCCCAGAGCTCGTCGGCCAGCCCGGCCAGCGTGCCTGCCGGAAGCCCGGCCCGGCGCTCGACGCCCTCCGATGCGGAATCCCGAAGCGCCCCGCCCAGGGAGGCGTTCCCCGACAGCGGGCCTCGAGGATTCTTGATGTGCAGCTCGTGCGCCAGCCCCAGCGCCACGCTCAGGAGGTGCTCGGGGCGCACGCGGTAGCGGCTGTCGGCGTTCGTGCCCGTCAGCGTCAGGATGGATTCGATGGCGACGAGGCGCGACATGGTGCCGGCCTCGGGCTTGCGCCGGCTCGCGAAGTCGCGGGCGAACTCCGGCGGCGAGAGGAAGGTCCCGAGCGGGTCGGCGCCCAAAGTCAGGATCAGATCCGCCCGATCCAGGCGATAGCGGGGAATGAGCCGCTCCCCGTAGGAGAGCTCCATGGCCTTCGCGATCGCGTCGCTCGAGACCGCGTCGTAGGTCACATGCTGGCCCGACGGGAACGTGGATAGGAAATCGGAGATCAGAGCGCGCGTCGTGGGGCTGGTCAGCGTTCCCGTGAGGAGCACGACGCGCCCGCCCGCGCTCTTGGCTTCCCGGAGCGCCTTGACGGCGTGCGCATCCAGCGTACCCCAGGTGGACGCCTTGGCGGCGCCGCTCTGCCGATCCACCGCGACCGGTCCATGAAGCCGATCGGGATCGTAGAGATTGAGCACCGAAGCCTGGCCGCGCGCGCAGAGTCCGCCGCGGTTCAACGGATGCTCCTTCATCCCCTCGAGCTTGATCGGGCGGCCCTCGCGCGTCTTCACCAGCACGCCGCAGGAGGCCGGGCACTCGCCGCACGTGGAGGCGTACCAGACCGCTTTCCCGGGAATCGTCTCTTCCGGGAGCTTGATGTAGGGCAGGATCTTCTCGACCGGCTTTCGCGCGCATCCCGCCGCCGCGAACGCGGCGCCCGCGCCGATGAGCTTCAGGAAGTCGCGCCGCGAGGGTTCCGTGACCTCTTCCGAAGGGGTGAGGAACTCGCGCTCCTGGATCTCGCGGACGGCCGCATCGCCGTTCAGCTCGGCGAGCGTCCCCCAGTGCCTGCGCGGGGTCACGGGATCGCTCATACGTGGCACGTGTTGCAGTCGGTGGGAGCCTTGTTCTGCCGATGACAGTCGATGCAGAAGCCCATCTTGAGATCCTTGGCCTGCTGGATCACTTCCATGTTCTGCACTTCGCCGTGGCATTTCTGGCAGGGGAAGCCCCGGGCGATGTGCCACTGGTGGCTGAAGTACACGTAATCGGGCTCCCGGTGCACCCGCACCCACGGCATCGGCTTCCCCGCCTGGTAGTACTGGGTGACCATCTGGATGTAGGGGCTGTCGGTCTTGACCACGCTATGGCAGTTCATGCAGACCGCCATGGGCGGCACCGTCGCGTGGCGGGAGCGCTCGGCATTGGCATGGCAGTAGAGGCACGGGATCTTGTTGGTCCCCGCGTGGAGCTTGTGGCTGAACGGGATAGGCTGCTTGGGTCCATAGCCCACGCTGCTGAACGAGTCGAAGAAGGACCATCCGCCCAGAACGGCCAGGGCGAGCACGATCAGAGCGATCCGCTTTGGGTTGAGAGTGCTCAAATTCCCTGTGACCGCTTTCCTTTGGGGTCAAGCGTAAGAGGAATCCAAACTTCTCCCCACAAGATTGTGAATATAATCACCAACTTTTCGGAACGTCAAGCGGCATCGCGTTCAGGAGAGGGGATGCCGCGCGATCGCGTGGGCGATCGTGGCTGCTCCGTAATAGAGGCCGAAGATCACGCTGGCCAGCGAGACCGCGCGGGAGAGTCTCAGGGTCGCGCCGGAGCCCAGGACCCCCCATGCCGCGATCGGAATCGAGAGCGCGGCGCTCGCCGCCATCATCCCGGCCACGGAGCCCAGGCCGAAGGAGCCGAGGTAGAAGAGGCCGTCCGTGCGCGAGGGCATGGTGGCCAGGATGACCAGCGTCAAGGCTCCGCTGCCCGCGAGCCCGTGCATGGCACCCACGCAGAAGGGCCGCCTGGCGAAGCTCCGGATCGAGTGCGCATGGCGATGCCCGTCGCGGATCGTGGCGCTCCGTGTAAGGCCCCCAACTCCGAGAAACACGATCATGGCCGCGACGCCCAGCTCCAGGGGCACGTCGAGCTCGTGCGGGAAGTGAAGTCCAAAGCCCACGACCGGCAGCCCCACGAGGAGGAGCGAGGCCAGATGTCCCGCGCCCCAGAAGCCTCCGATGAAGCTCGAGCGAAGCGGATTTCGCTCCCGGCTCGCGATCGCGGCCACGGCGGCGATGTGGTCCGCTTCGAAGGCGTGACGAAGCCCGAGAAAGAGGCCAAGCGCCATGTGCGAAAGGGAAATGGAAATCATGCGGCGGAAGATACGACATGGAGACCGCGATGCAAAGCCGCGCGAGAATTCAGGGTTCACCGACCGGCTCGCTGGTCCCTATACTGCCGGCCGTGGCTCCGTCCGAGACTCGCTCCTCCACCGGCTCCCTCGCGGGCGAAAGCTCGCTCGTGCCGGGACATACCCCCTGGGAATGCCTGGCGCGTGAGGCTGCCCTTGCGCCCGGGCAATCGCTTTTCCTCTGGGAAGCGCCTGGGGGAGAGTCCTTCTCGGGAATCGGGACGGTGTGCCGCGTGGAGGGCCGTGGCGCCGGCCGGTTCGAGGAGGCTCGCCAAGGGCTTACGGCCCTTCTCGCGGACGCGGACCATCGGGGACCCGCTCCCGCTGGCTTCCCGGGGCCCATCGCGATCGGCGGGTTTTCCTTCGCGGAGCGCGGCGCTCGCGTGGGGCGGCCGGGATGGCCCCGATCCGATGCTCTCTTTGCAATTCCTGCCCGGACGTTCTGGCGCGGGCGCTCGGGCGAGACCGTGGAGACACGGTGGAGGATGGATGGAGTCCCGCCGGAGGATGCCGGCTCCGTCGCCGAGGGCCCTGCCGAGGCTCCCCCCAAAGACCCGATGGCTCGCGCGCGCTGGAGCGAGATCGTGCGCGAGTCCCTCGATCGGATCCGTGAGGGTGAATTCTCCAAGGTCGTGCTCGCGCGGACGAACGCGGTTCCCCTCCGGGAATCCACGACCGTCCTCGCGATCCTGGATTCGCTGCGCGGCGCATACCCTCATTGCTACCGGTTCCTCATCGCCGATGGAACGGGCAACGCGTTCCTGGGCGCGAGCCCGGAGCGGCTGGTCCGTCTGGGCGGAGGCCAGGTCCTCACCGAGGCGGTGGCGGGAACGCTGCGGTGCGACGCGGGGGACGACGTCGCGGTCTTGGGGCAGGAGCTTGCCGGGAGCGAGAAGAATCGCAGCGAGCACCGGATCGTGCTCGAGCATCTCCTCGAGACCTTGAACCCGGTCTGCGAGACGATCGACACGCCCCAGACACCCGAGGTGATGCGCCTTCCGCACCTGCTTCACTTGAGGACCCAGGTCCTGGGAAGGCCGCGCGCCGGCGCGCATGTCCTGGATCTCGTCTCGCGTCTCCACCCCACGCCCGCCGTGGCAGGCTGGCCCCGTCAGGAGGCGCTGGCCTGGATTGCCCGCGCCGAAGCGGAGGATCGCGGGTGGTACGCGGGTCCCGTAGGGTGGGTGGACGCCAAGGGCAACGGTGACTTCGCGGTGGGCATCCGCTCCATCACCGTCCAGGATCGGGTCGCGCGGATCTTCGCGGGCGCCGGAATCGTGGAAGGCTCGGACCCCGAGCTGGAATGGAGAGAGATCGATCTCAAGATGAAGGGAATCCTGGATGCGATCGCGCGTGACTGAGCCCTCCGCAGTCCGCGAGCAAGCGCCCGGCGTGGAGGCCCACGGCCAGGAAGCGCGCGGAGCCGAGGCTCGCGGCGCCCTCAACGTGACGTGGACGGACCGCTTCGTCCTGGCACTCCACGCCGCCGGCGTCCGCGAGGCGATCGTCTGCTCCGGATCGCGCTCCGCGCCGCTCGCGATCGCCTTCGGTCGCTCTCCCATCGAGACACGCGTGTCGCTGGACGAGCGGTCGGCGGGATTCTTCGCGCTCGGGCTCGCCAAGGCCGCGCGCCGCCCCGTCGCGATCGTCTGCACCTCCGGCAGCGCGGCGGCGAATTTCCTTCCCGCCGTGGTCGAGGCGTCTTCCGCGCGCGTTCCCCTGATCGTCGTCACCGCGGACCGGCCGCCCGAGCTTCGCGACACGGGCGCGCCGCAGACCATCGACCAGATCAAGCTCTTCGGGGACCTCGTCCGCTGGTTCGTGGAGGTCGGCGTGCCCGAGGACTCCCGCCCCATGCTGGACTACGTGTCCTCGCTCGGAACCCGCGCCGCCGCGGAGGCGTGGAAGGCGCCCGCGGGACCGGTGCATCTCAACTTCGCGTTCCGCGAGCCCTTGCTTCCCAGCCCCGATGCGCTCCCTCCCGTGCCCTCCAGAGGCCCGGAGACGCACGTCGCGCCCGAGCCGCTTCAGGCGCCGCCTCGCCAGATCGAGCGGCTGGCGAAGCTGATCCGCTCCCTGCGGCGCGGGCTCATCGTGTGCGGCCCCGACGAGGGTGCGCCCGAGCTCGCGCCCCGGATCCAGAAACTCGCGGAGATCACGGGGTACCCCGTCCTGGCCGATCCCGCATCGCAGCTTCGCTACGGACACCCCGCCCAGAGTCCGATTCTCGGGGCGTACGACGCGTTCCTGCGCTCCTCCGCGTTCGCGGATCGATTCGGGCCCGAGATCGTGATCCAGCTCGGCGCGGCGCTCACGTCGAAGGCATTCCATGGGTACGCGGCGCGTCATCCCGCGACGGTGCACGTGATCGTGGACCCCGCGCAGGGTTGGCGAAGCCCGGCACGGCGAGGGCGGGAGCGGATCGCGGCCGATCCGGCCGAAGCCGCCGCGGCCCTCCTCTTGGCGCTCGAGGGAACGGCGGATCCCCTGCCGAGCTGGCGCCAGGACTTCGATCGCGCCGAGCAGGTGGCGCGCGAGGCGATCGGGCGGCATCTCGAGGGAGCGGAGCCCTTCGAGGAGGGGGCGATCTTCCCCGCGCTCCTGTCGATCTTCCCCGAGCCGGGAACGCTGTACGTGGGAAACAGCATGGCCATCCGCGATCTGGACACCTTCGTTCCGGATCATCCCAGACGTCTCCGCGTCCTCACCAACCGCGGCGCGAGCGGGATCGACGGAGTGCTCTCCAGCGCCCTGGGCGCGAGCGTCCTCCCGGAAGATCCTCTGCTCCTGGTCATCGGGGACCTCTCCTTCCACATGGACCTGAACGCCCTCCACATGGTGCGTGAGGGACGGGAGGGGCGGGTCCGCGCGACCGTCGTGGTGGTCAACAACGACGGGGGCGGCATCTTTTCCTTCCTTCCCGCGGCGCGCCACGCCGAGTTCGAGCGCTGGTTCGGCACGCCGCACGGGCTCACCTTCGAATCCGCCGCGGCGCTCTACGGTCTGCCATACTCACAGCCGAGATCCTGGGAGGAATTGAAGCAGCGCGCTGGAGCGTCCCTCCGGGCGCGTACGACCGAGGTGATCGAAATCCGCACGGACCGCGAAAAGAACCGCGCCTGGCATCAGGCTCTGTGGGACGACGTGGTGCGTGACATCGGGAGGACCTTCGCATGAACCTCGACATCCGCGGCGTCGCCTACCACATCGAAGCGGAGGGAACCACGAGTCACGAGCGCACGGCCGTGCTGCTCCATGGCTTCAGCGGCTCGAGCCTGGACTGGAACGAGATCGTGACCAAGCTTCGCGCCCTGGATCGCGGCGTGGTCACGATCGACCTCGTGGGACACGGGAAGACGGAATCCCCTCCCGACCCCGCGCGCTACACGATGACGGAAACCGTGCGGGACCTGGCCGAGATCGCCTCGCGGGTGGGAATCACCGAGGCGGATTGGGTCGGCTACTCGATGGGAGGACGCGTCGCGCTCCACCTGGCGCTCGCCCATCCCGCGCGCGTGCGGTCCCTCGTGCTGGAGAGCTCCTCGGCCGGCGTCGAGGACGACCACGCCCGGGAGAAGCGCCGCGAGTCGGACAACGCTCTGGCGAAACGGATCGAGGAGCGCGGCGTGGAGTGGTTCGCGGACTACTGGAGCGCCTTGCCGCTCTTCGAGACGCAATGGGAGCTTCCTCCCGCGACCCTGGCCGCGCTTCGCCAGCGCAGGCTCGCGAATCTTCCCGCGGGCCTGGCCGACTCCCTTCGCGGCATGGGCCAGGGAGCCCACGAGTACCTGGGCGGCCGCCTGGGCGATCTTCGAGGCGACGTGCTGCTCCTGGCCGGCGGTCGGGATCCCAAGTACGTCGACGTGGCCCGGCGTCTTTCGGCCCTCGTTCCCGGCTCGAGCTGCGTCGTCGTTCCGGAAGCGGGGCATGCCGTGCACCTGGAATCTCCGGAGGCGTTCACGGAGGCCCTGGCGGCGTACTGGAACGTCACCCCGGAGGCCGCCGAAGCCTCCTCGTCCTCTTCCTCATAGGAGCATGACGCACATGACTCAGGCCGTTGGCGCCGCGTGGAAGACCGCGCGGACGTTCACTGACATTCTGTACGAGAAGGCCGACGGGATCGCGAAGATCACGATCAACCGCCAGGACGTACGCAACGCGTTCCGCCCCCTCACCGTTCGCGAGATGATCCAGGCCTTCGAGGACGTCCGCGAGGATCCCGAGGTGGGCGTGGCCATCCTGACCGGCGCGGGCACCGAGGCCTTCTGCTCGGGAGGCGACCAGAGAGTTCGCGGCAACGCGGGATACGTGGGCGAGGACAAGGTGCCGCGCCTCAACGTGCTCGATCTGCAGAAGCAGATCCGCTCCCTCCCCAAGCCGGTGATCGCCATGGTCGCCGGGTTCGCCATCGGCGGAGGGCACGTGCTCCACGTCGTGTGCGATCTCACGATCGCCGCCGAGAACGCGCGCTTCGGGCAGACGGGCCCCAAGGTGGGCTCCTTCGACGGAGGCTTCGGCGCGGCGTACCTGGCGCGCATCGTGGGCCAGAAGAAGGCGCGGGAGATCTGGTATCTCTGCCGCCAGTACGACGCCGATCAGGCCCTTCGGATGGGGCTCGTGAACGCGGTCGTCCCCGTGGAGCGGCTCGAGGAGGAAACGGTGTCGTGGTGCCGCGAGATTCTCCAGATGAGCCCGCTCGCGCTGCGGTGCCTCAAGGCGTCCTTCAACGCGGAGCTGGACGGCGAGACGGGAATCCAGGAGCTGGCCGGGAACGCCACGCTGCTCTACTACATGACCGAGGAAGCCCAGGAGGGGCGAAACGCCTACCTGGAGCGCCGGAAACCCGACTTCGCGAAGTTCCGCCGCCTCCCCTGATTCCATGACCGAGGCCCGGCCCGTGGGCCGCGTCCAGGCGTGGCTCCACGCGGTGCGCATTCCCACGCTCGCGGCCGCGTTCGTTCCCGTTGCCGTGGGCACGGCCCTCGCCGCGCGTGATCACCACTTCCGCCTCGCCCCGGCGCTCCTGGCGCTCTGGGGAGCGATCTTCATCCAGATCGGAACCAACCTCGTGAACGATCTCGGCGACTTCCACCGCGGCGCCGATACGGGACCGCGGCTCGGTCCCCCGCGCGCGCTCGCCATGGGCTGGCTGACCGAGCGGGAGATCCGGACGGGAATCGCCGTCTCCTTCGCGCTCGCGACGCTCGCGGGGCTCCTTCTCGCGCGCATCGCGGGCCCGGCCGTGATCGCGATCGGAATCGCGTCGATCCTCGCGGGGGCCTGGTACACGGCCGGGCCATGGCCGCTGGCATATCATGGATTGGGGGAATTGTTCGTCTTCCTCTTCTTTGGAGTCGTGGCCGTGTGCGGAACCTATTACGTTCAGGCGAGAATCGTTTCCCTCGACGCCCTGCTCGCGTCGATCCCCGTCGGATCGCTTTCGACCGCGATCCTGGTCGTGAACAATGTGCGGGATCTCGAGGGGGATCGCGACGCGGGAAAGCGCACCCTGGCGGTGCGCATGGGGCGCCGGGCCGCGCGCTGGGGATATGTGCTTCTCCTGGCCGCGGCCTACGTCACCCCGCTGGCGCTCCTCCTCACGGGCCGCGCCGCCGCGTGGGCCCTTCTTCCGTTTCTCACGTTGCCCTTGGCACTCCGGGAGGGCCGCCGCGTGACCCGGGAGCAGGGGGCTCGATTGAACGCGGCGCTCCTGGGCACGGCGAGACTTCACGTCCTCTTCGGACTCCTCCTCGCCGCGGGGCTCTGGATCGCATGAGCATCGTCCGGGCTCGCCTCAAGCCCTACTCCCTTCCCCTGCGCGATCCCTGGCCCAGCGCGGACGGAGACGTCCGGGACCGCAAGGGATGGATCCTGGCGCTGGAGGACGAGCTGGGCCGGATCGGGCTCGGGGACGCGGCACCTTTCCCCGGCTTCGGCCTCGAGACGCACGCGTCCGCCGGCGCGGGGCTCAGGCTCGCGATGTCGCACCTGGTCGGCATGGAGCGCGAGCGCTATCCCACGGCGCTCGTCGACCTGCCGCTCCTGGCGCCGGTCGCCGCGGCGCCGACCGCGCGATCGGCCATCGATTGCGCGATCCACGATCTCATCTCCCAGGGCGCGAACGTCTCGCTGGCGCGCTATCTCGGCGGAAGCGGCACGCTGCGCGAGGTGCCCGTGAACGTCACGATCCCCCGCGTGCCGCCGGAGCGCGGCGCGGAGCTGGGAAAGAAAGCGGTCGCGGCAGGGGTCCGCACGCTGAAGCTCAAGGTGGGAGGAGCCGCGCCCCAGGACGACGAGGCGCGCCTCCGTGCGCTGCGGCAGGCGGTCGGACCCGAGGTCCGCTTGCGGGTGGACGCGAATCAGGCCTGGAGCGTCGAGGAGGCGATCCAGGCCTTGTGCCGATTCGCCGCCTACGATCTCGAATACGCGGAGCAGCCGGTCGGCGCGGACGATCTCGAGGGGCTGATCCGCGTGCGCGAAGGCTCTCCGGTCCGGATCGCGGCGGATGAAGCGGTCCGGGACACCCGGAGCGCCGAGATGCTTCTCTACCGTTCCGCGGCCGACATTCTCATCCTGAAGCCCATGGCCCTCGGAGGGCTGCGTGAGTCGCGCTCGGTTCTGAACGCGGCGGATGACCGTCACGTGCCCGTGGTCGTGACCTCCCTCATGGAGAGCGCGGTCGGACGCGCGGCGGCGATCCATTTCGCGGCCTCCCTGGGCACGACGCAATACGCGCACGGGCTCGCGACCGGAGAGGCGCTGAGCCGGGACATCGCCCTGGCTCCCGCGCTGCAGCGCGGCTCGATCCCGGTCCCGGATACGCCCGGGCTCGGCGTCCGGCCGCCGGAGGAGTTCTGGCAGGACGCCTTCACCCTGGAGCCGGAGTGAGCGAAAGCGGGAAGAACGAAGGGGAGACCTGGGATCCGGTCTCCTTCTGGGCGCGCGTCCAGCCGGACCGGCTCGCGCTCCGGATGGGTGAGGAGCGCTGGACGTACGGGCGTCTGGAGGAGGCCGTCACCCAGGCAGCCGTCTCGCTCTACGACCAGGGCCTGGTGTCCGGCGAGCACGTGTCCCTCGAGTTCGGCGCGGAGCAGGGGCTCCATTTCGCCGCCAGCTTTCATGCCCTTCACCGCGCGGAGCTCCTACCCGTGCCCATCAGCCAGCGCCTGACCGAGGCGGAGCGCACAGCGCTCCGGAACCGCGCCCACGTCGATGTCGCGCTCACCGCGACCCCCGAGCCCGCAGCTCCCTCCGGGACGAAAGGGCGAAAGGAGAAGCCTCCCCTCTTCACGCGCCGGCTCGACGCGCCCGCGGCGATCCTGTTCACGTCCGGAACGGAGGCCGCTCCGCGCGCGGTGGTGCTCACGCACGGGAACTTCTTCTGGAGCGCGCTCGCCTCCGCGCGGAATCTCGGCGTCCGGGCGAACGACCTCTGGCTGCTCACGCTTCCGCTCCATCACGTCGGCGGGCTCTCGATCCTCACGCGGAGCGCGTACTACGGAACGGCCGCGCTCATCCAGGAGCGCTTCGATCCCGAGGCCGTGAACGAGGCGATCGACCGCGAGGGGGTGACGCTCGTCTCGCTCGTTCCTCCGATGCTCGAGCGAATGCTGGACGCCCGCGGGGCGCGCCCGTACCCGGACACCTTGCGGGCCGCGCTCCTCGGGGGGGGGATGGCTCCCCCGGAGCTGCTCCAGCGCGCGGCGGAGCTTGGGATGCGCGCGCTTCCCACGTACGGGATGACCGAGACCGCCTCCCAGGTCACCACGCTCTCCCCCCGAGAGTGGCCCGATGGTCTGCGAACAGTGGGAAGGCCGCTTCCCTTCGTGGAGGTGCAGGTGCGCGGCCCCGAGAGACCGGTGTTGGCTCCCGACGAGGAAGGAGAGATCTACGTTCGCGGTTCGGTCGTGGCGCAGGCGTATTTCGATGACGAGCAGGGGAACAAGACGGCGTTCGAGGGGCGCTGGTTACGAACCGGAGACTACGGGGCGTGGGACCCGTCGGGACGGCTACGCATTCTGGACCGGCGCGTGGACCGGATCGTGGCCGGAGGAGAAAACGTCTCGCCGGCGGAGGTGGAGGATGCCTTGAGGCGCCACCCCGCGGTCGCGGACGCGTGCGTGGTGTCCTTTCCGGCCGACTCGCACGGACAGGGCGTCGCCGCGGCCCTCGTGCTTCGGCCCGGCACCGCGGTCACCCTGGAAGAGCTCCGCGAGCACGCCGGCAGGAGTCTCGCGCCGTTCAAGCTGCCTCGATTGATCTCGATCGTGGAGACCCTTCCCCGCAGTCCGGCGGGGAAGCTGTTACGTGGCCAGGTTCGGGGTTGGCTCGCGGAGCAGATGACGGAGAAGAATCGAGCGTAGCTGGTCCGGGATCGCGATCGGGCGCATCGTGCTCCGGTCGACGAACGCGTGAACGGTCGTGGCCTCTACCCGGAGATCCTCCACGTCGGGACCAGTCACGTGATAGCGCAGCGTGAAGGAAGCGTGCCCCACGCGCGTCACGTCCACCCGGATCGTGATGCGGTCTCCGTGGCGGATCGGCCGGCGGTAATCGGCCTCGGAGTGCGCGATCGGGACCAGATATTCCGCGCCCGCGAAGAAATGCGCGCGATCGACCCCCTCCTGACCCCAGAATTCCTCGTAGGCCTGATGGCAGTAGTCGTAGATGCGGCCGAAGAAGAGCACGCCCCCCGCGTCCACGTCCTGGAATCGAACCGGAAACGTGATGGAAAAGCTCACGAGGCCGCTCCCACAGTGCCCACGTACACGTACGCGATGCCGCCGGTGAGGCTTCGCGCGCGCACGTCGGTGAAGCGGCGCGTTCCCCGCATCATCGCGACGAACGCCTCACCGCTGGGAAACGAGGACGAGGTCCGGTGGAGGTATTCATAGGCTCGCCGCTCCCCGGTGAGCCACCCGCCGATCTGCGGGAGGATGCTGGCGCTGTAGAAGCGATACAGCGGGCCGAAGAGGGCGCCGCCCGGCTGCCCGAACTCGAGCACCACGACCGAGCCGCCCGGACGCACCACGCGGGCCATCTCCTCGAGGCCCCGCACGGGGTCGTCGACGTTCCGGATGCCGAACGCGATCGAGGCGACGTCGAAGGCACCGCTCGCGTACGGAAGTCGGAGCGCGTCCGCCTCCTCGAAGCGGGTGCCCCGTCCATCACGCGCCGCCTTCTCCCGGGCGATCTCCAGCATCTCGGCGCAGAAGTCGGTTCCGATGACGCGGCCCGTCTCCCCCACCGCGCGCTGGAACTCGAGCGCCAGGTCCCCCGTGCCGGTGGCGCAGTCGAGGACCTGGCCCCCCTCGTTGGCGCCGCTCAGGAGCACCGCCGCCCTCCTCCAGCGGTGGTGGAGGCCCATCGAGAGCACCTGGTTGCCGTGGTCGTAACGCCTGGCGATGGAGGCGAACATGTCTCGCACCTGGGAGCTCATGGCGCCGAGAATACCACGCCCGTTTGACGCTCGCCCGCGCCCCGCGTAGACTGACCCCGTCATGACAAGACAGCAGGGATTCTAGGTGCCGCGCGCCTCTACGCAGGTCCGCATCGGATCGGTCACGGTCGGAGGCGGGCGTCCGGTGGCGGTCCAGTCCATGACCAACACCGATACCGCGGACGCCAAGGGCACGGCGGATCAGACCATCGCACTTGCCCAGGCCGGATCGGAGCTCGTGCGCGTCACCGTGAACACGCCCGAGGCCGCCAAGGCGCTGCCGGAGATCGTCCGGCGCGTGCGCGACGCGGGCGTCCAGGCCCCCATCATCGGTGACTTCCACTTCAGCGGACACCTCCTCCTGACCGACTATCCCGAATGCGCGCGCTCGCTGGACAAGTACCGGATCAATCCGGGAAACGTGGGCGCCGGAGCGCGGCATGACGCGCACTTCCGCCGCATCGTCGAGATCGCGGTGGCGAACGGGAAGCCGGTGCGGATCGGCGTGAACTGGGGCTCCCTGGATCGCGAGCTCCTGACCGAGCTCATGGACCAGAATGCCCGGCGCGCGGAGCCGCTCGACGACCGGGAGATCACCCTCGATGCCATGTTCCAGAGCGCGGTGCGATCGGCGGCGCTGGCGGAGGAATTCGGCCAGTCGCACGATCGGATCGTGCTCTCGGCCAAGGTCTCCGGCGTGCGCGACCTGATCGCGATCTACCGGAGGCTGGCGTTCGAGACCGACTACGCCCTCCACCTCGGGCTCACCGAGGCGGGAATGGGAATGAAGGGCATCGTGGCATCGACGGCCGGGCTCTCCGCCCTTCTCCTCGACGGAATCGGGGACACGATCCGCGTGAGCCTCACCCCCACGCCGGGTGGGGATCGCCGCGAGGAGGTCTGGGTCTGCCAGCAGATCTTGCAGTCGTTGGACATCCGGCATTTCCAGCCACAAGTCACGTCCTGCCCCGGGTGCGGGCGCACCACCAGCACGTACTTCCAGGAGCTGGCCGAGACCGTGAATCTACATTTGCGGGAAAGGATGCCCCACTGGAAGGCGCTCCATCCGGGCGTGGAGGAGATGCGCGTGGCGGTCATGGGCTGCGTCGTGAATGGACCCGGGGAGTCGCGCCATGCGAACATCGGCATCTCCCTTCCGGGAACCGCCGAGGAGCCCAAGGCGCCGGTGTTCATCGACGGGCGTCAGATCACGACACTGCGCGGTCCGGAGATCGCGGCGGAGTTCCTGAAGCTGGTCGACGAGTACGTCCTCACCCACTACGGATCCAAGCTGCCTATCTCCTAGGCCGCTTTGCGGCGGCGGCGCGTCTCCTCCGGCTTTGGCGCCGCCTCACTCAGGATGCGCAGGTGCTGACGATAGCGGTCCATCACCCACCAGGTGAACCCCACGTACAGGTAGACCACGCCCAGGAGCGCGAGGTGGATTCTCGTGAGGACCGAGATCGGAACCGCGAGCGCAAGACAGTACGCACCCTCGAGGATCACGTTCGGCTGGAAGGCGCCCCAGTGCGGCGCGTCGTGGCCACGCTCCAGCCGGATCGCGACGCTCCGCAACACCAGCTGGGCGAAGAGCACGACCGCGCCGAGAAAGATCTCCACCGCGATGAGCTCGGGAGGCGGCACCAGCGGATCGCCGCTCCTCGGCCCCAGCTTCATGAAATAGGAACATGCGCCGAACGAGATGACCGTGGCGGAGAGCTGGAGGAGGATCTTGTGGGGACGCGTTCCGTTCACGATTCCCGCGAGCGCGATCGCGAACGCGATGCAGGACACGAGAGGGCCGGCGGGAATGAGGTACAGGCCCGCGATGAAGAACGCGAGCGCAGGACTGTATACGTTGCTTCCGCGCCCCGGGTTCGGAACGAGGAGCGGCCGGATCTGGAGCGCCGCGGCGCTCAGGCCGAAGAGGCCGGCCAGAAACCAGGCCTTGGTGTCTCCCTCGAGCGCACAGATCGCTCGAGCGGAGAGCATCATGGCCAGCACCGCCAAGGTGAGGCGGAAGAGAAGCGAGCTGAAGTACCGACGGTCTACGGCCAGATATCCCCCCTGAGCGGTCGCTCAGGGATTTATCGGCACCGGTGACCGCGTGCTTTAGATCGTATATCTCAGCGGCAGCGATAGTTAGGCGCGACCGGCAACTCCGGTCGGACGGCGCCAGCCTGGATCGGTTTATTCTGATACTTTGCCCGTTCGAATTCCCGACGCTGCCCCGGCTACCAGGGAGGTGACATGCAGGAATCGCGACACGCTCGCCGTACGGCCCCATGGATCCTGGCTCTTGCCCTTCTCTTGCTGCTTCCGGGCTGCAAGGGCGCGACCTCGATCAGGACCTTGCTGGACGACCCGGGCCGGTGGGACGGAAAGGAAGTGCGCGTCGCGGGAGCGGTGACGCACTCGATCGGACTCCTTGGAAAGGGTGCGTACGAGATCGATGATGGGACCGGCAAGATCATCGTGGTCTCGAAGGGCAGCGGCGCTCCGAGGGAGGGCGCCCGGGTCGGCGTGAAGGGAACCTTCCGCTCGGCGTTCACGTTTCAGACCGAGACCGCCGCGGTCGTGATGGAAATCGAGCGCTACACCCAGTAGCGTCCGACCGCAAACGAAGAAGCCCGCGCTGACCGGCTCAGCGCGGGCTTTTCACCAGGTGGAGCGGGAGGGCTCGCCTGGGTTCGCTGCTACTCGCCTTTCTTCAAGAGTCGCCGACGCTCACGCTCCTTCGTCAGCTCCTCGGTGTTGAGCACCTTGAATTCCACGCGGCGATTCTTCGCCATGCCCTCGACCGTCTTGTTCGAGGCGACAGGCTTGAGCTCGCCGTAGCCCTTCGCGGTGTACTGCTCGCGATTGATCTGCGGGAAGTTCGCGAGCAGATAGTCGAGCACCGCCTGAGCGCGCTTCTGCGAAAGATCCTGATTGTAGGCCACCGAGCCGCGCGCATCCGTATGCCCGCCGATCTCGATCTTGAGCTGCGGCCACTGGATGAGAACCTTGCCGATGTCGTCCAGAACCGGCCGCGATTCGGGTAGGATGTCCCACTTCGCGGTCTCGAAGTGGATCTCGCGCGTCGTGATCCGCCCCTTGTCCAGGAGCTCGGTTTCTTTCTCGTTGAGCTCGATCGGACAGCCGTCCGAATCCACCTTCACGTTCGGAAGCGTGTTCGGGCAGAGATCCTTGTCGTCCGGAACGCCGTCGTTGTCCGAGTCGGTCGAGCAGCCGTGCGCGTCGACCTTGATCCCGGCCGGAGTGTTCGGGCACTGATCGATTCCGTCCGGAACGCCGTCGTTGTCCGAGTCCACCGGGCATCCGGTCGCATCCACCTTGGCGCCCGTCGGAGTGTTGGGGCAACGGTCCACGCCATCCGGCACGCCATCGCCGTCGGTGTCGGCCGGGCATCCGCGCGCGTCCACGATCGTGCCTGCCGGTGTGCCGGGGCACTGATCGATCCCGTCGGGAACGCCGTCGTTGTCCGCGTCGCTGGTGCAGCCGCGCGCATCCACCGTGGCGCCCGCGGGCGTGTTCGGACATTGATCGAGGCCGTCGGGAACGCCGTCCTTATCGGAGTCGATCGGACAGCCGGTGGCGTCCACCAGGGCGCCCTTCGGCGTGTTCGGGCACTTGTCGTCCTTGTCCTTGACCCCGTCCTTGTCCGCGTCTCCGCCGTGTGCCGAGCCGCCCAGCGTGAGCTGGAGGCCGCCCGTATAGGAAAGGTTGTGAATGCTGCTGCTCGAAGGCGGAAGCTTCCAGAGCTTGTCGCGAATCTCGCCGCGGATCGCTACCTTTCGTCCGAGACCTAGCTTGATCCCTCCCCCGAACTCGAGACCGTTCTCCCAGTCGCGAATCTTGGTGGGTACATCGGCCTTGGATGTGATCTTCTCTTCGTGCCAGCCTCCCAGGAGATACGGATTGAAGGCAGTCGATGGAATCAGATTCAGCGTGAGGTCTCCGCCGTATCCCTGAAGCTCCATTTCTCTCCCGAGGCCGGGCGTGCCTCCGGGTAAGGCGAAGGCTGCGTCGGTGCCCTTTGTCTTCATCCAGCTGTAGTAGCCCTCGACGCCGAAGTGACGACCGAGGCCGAGCCCGACACGCCCGCCGAAGAACGCGTCGTTGTCGAACTTGACCTCCTTGCCCCAGTCCCAATAGCCGCCGAACGGGGTGATGTTCAGGTGGAGTCCACCAGGCTCGCTGTTCGCGGTCCGGGTGGGCGCCATGGTCGCTACCATGACGACTGCCAGCACAGCCAACATCCGAAGCGGTTTCATCATTCGCCCTCTCTTGGAAATTTGGAAGAGGTGCGCCTCGTGCGTGGTAGTTCCACGTACGTGGCAAGCAGGCAGCGTGCCATCTACTTTAATCCCATGGGCTCACACAAGGAACTTACGTTCCTCCATGCAACGGCAAGGTCTCGTTATGAAATTTACCGGCGCCATGCACCCAGATACTTCACTTACGTGTTTTCAACATCCCATGTAAACCCTGCAAGGAAAACCCTGACGGGTAAACGAAACGCGACACTGTACGAAACCGCGGCGACAGTCCCAAACCCTGCACCGAACGGTGCGGGCGCATGGGTTGCGTCATGCGCGCTGCTGGTGGTGGCGGGATCGAGGAGAAGGAGAGCCTGACACTCCATGGGGTTTCCGCACCGCGCGCCTCCGTGCGCTTGGAGCGGAGCATCAGTCGCTCAGTAGGTACTCGACCGTGCTGACGACGCGCACGACCTTGTAGATCTGTGTTTGCTCGGACATGCCGGGCCCCTGATCGGACGCCGCGACGTCGCGCGGCAAGATCACGAACTGGCCCTGGTTCGCGCGATGGATCCCGCCGATGCGGCTCTTGGAATTCTTCGCGAATTCCTGCGCCGCCTTTCGCGCCTCGGCGGTCGCCTCGGCGATCATCGCGGGCTTGAGATCGTTGAGCCTGCGGAACACGTACGTCGGCCCGCCGGGACCCCACTCCGGTCCCGACGAGAGAACGACGCCGGAATTCACCAGCTCCCCCACCTTCTGGCTCGTGGCGCGCACGCGCTCGGGGTCCGTGGAGCGCACCATCACGGTGTGCTGGATGATGAAGCGGCTCCCGGCGCGCTCCGCGCGCTGGAACGGGTTCGCGAGCACGTCGGTCACCTTGAACCCCTGCAGCTCCACCTCGCTCGAATCGATCCCGTTCGCCTTGAGGAACGCGATCACCTTCGCGATGTTCTGGTTGATCCGGCTCTGCGCCAGGGCAAGGTTGTCGTCGGGCACGGCGAGCTGGATGGGCCAGAGGGCGAGATCGGCCTTCACCTCGCGCTCCGCCACACCCTTCACGATCACGAAGCGATCGGCGGTGCGGACGTTGTAGATCCCGTGGCCTACGAACCATCCGGCGAAGGCCAAAGAGATGGCTACGATGATGAATGCGAGGGAAAGTCCGGCGATCGGGGGGTGCGGAGCATCGTCATGCATCCCGGCAGCCTAGACCCAGTGCTGGGAATTGTCGAGAGGCGCTACGAGGAGCTACCGTTACCCGAACCGCCGTTGGTTTGGCTCAGGAGCGAGCGGATGTTCTCCAGCTCCACCGGCTTCACCGTATGCAGGTCGAATCCGGCATCGAGGCTCATCGCGCGGTTCGCCTCCTCGCCGTAGCCGGTCACGGCCACGAGCTTCAGCTGCGCGGATGGGGTGCTCTCGCGCAGTTTCCTGGCCAATTCATATCCATTCATGACGGGGAGCCCGATATCGACCAGCGCTACCGTCGGCTTGAACGTGGCCGCGATCTGGAGCGCTCGAGGACCGTCCAACGCCACTTCCACCTCGTGGCCGAGAATCCGCACGATCTCCGCGAAGCCCAGCGCGCAGTCCGCGTTGTCGTCCACGATGAGCACGCGTTCCACCGGCCCCGACGCCGCCGGCTCTGACGCGCCCTCGGGCGAGGGACGAGTCTCCCTGGAAGCGGCGGACTCCGGAAGCGCCGGTAGCCCGACCGAGAAGGTGCTGCCCCGGCCCAGTCCGTCGCTCTGGGCCATCACCGTCCCGCCATGGAGCTGGGTCAGGCTTCGGACGAGTGCCAGGCCCAGGCCCATTCCCCCCTCCGCGCGATCCAGGGCGCGCGTTCCCTGCACGAACGGCTCGAACATGGTGGAGAGGAACTCCGGCGCGATCCCGATTCCGTTGTCGCGGATGTCCACCACGATCTCCCCGCCGTCACGCCGCGCGCTCACGCAGATGCGGCCCCCGCGCTCCGTGTACTTGGCCGCGTTCATCAGGAGATTCGCGAACACCTGCGGAAGGCGCATCGGATCGGCGTCCACCAGGAGGCCGTGCTGCGGCACGGCGAGCTGAAGGAGATGGGCGCGCTGCTCGAGGAGCGGACTCGCCATCTCGATGGCGCGGGCGATCGCGACCGCGATCTCCGTCGGCTCCTTCCGGAGCATGACCTTTCCGCCCGTTACCCGGGCGATATCGAGAAGATCCTGTACCAGCCCCGCGAGGTGCTGCGCCTGCCGGCGAATGATCTCGCGCTCCCGCCGGGAGCCCTCGTCGCCGCGCATGTCCATGAGATCGAGCGAGGTGATGATGGGGTTCAGGGGGTTGCGCAGCTCGTGGCCGAGCATGGCCAGGAATTCGTCCTTCCTGCGATTCGCCGAGCGCAGATGCTCCTGCTCCTCGCGAAGCGCGCCCTCCAACCGCTGGCGATTCTGGATCTCCGTCTCCAGCGCGCGCGCGCGCTGCTGCAGCGCCGCGATCTTGCGCCGGCGCTCCTCGTCCGTCGTCGCCTCGTCGAAGGATTCCGATGGGAGCACGTGGGAGTGGAGCTTGCAGATCTTCTCGAACGCCGCCCGGTGATCGGCGCGATCGAGGTGGCTCAGCCTATATCCGCAGTAGAGCTGGAACTCGCAGAGCAGGCGAAGCTCGTTCCACAGCTCTTCGACGTGGGCGGTGCCGGATTCGTTCCCCGCTCGAAGCAGGAAATCGACCATCTCGCCGTACGCACGCACGCGCCCGGTGGGCGATGCCGCCGTCGCCTGGCGCACCGCACTCCCGACGAGGTTGTGGAAGGCGCTGGGGTCGAGAACGCCGCGCTCCATCCCTCCGATGGTGAAGCTCAGGACCGTTTGCTCGGCGTCGAGGAGTACCAGGCGCCCGGCCTTCCTGGCCGCGCTCACGTCGAGTCCGCCCTCGGAAAGGCATCGCTCGATGTCCCGCCGATGCTCTTCCGTGGCGATCACGATGGAGGAGGCCTTCTCGCGGTGGCCCTCGAGCAGGAACTTGCCGACGGCGTCGCAGAGGAGCTGGTCGTTATCGTAGAACCGGACGATGTGGTCCCGGGGTGTCCTGGTGTGAGACGCGGAGTGCGTCATCGGTGCCTCCGTTCGTGAGCCATGCGCATCCTTGCCGACGAGAGCCGGGCCAA
>DASQAV010000159.1:0-15314 GCA_035635575.1 Candidatus Dormiibacterota bacterium
GTTGCCGGAGGGCCGGGAGATGGTGATGCCCGGGGACAACGTGGATATCCAGGTGGAGCTGATCACGCCGATCGCGATGGAGAAGGAGCTTCGGTTCGCGATTCGCGAGGGCGGCCGGACCGTTGGTGCCGGCGTCGTCACGGAGATCGTGCAGTAATGCCCGCCACCGCTCCGGCTGGACAGAGAATCCGCATCCGTCTGCGCTCGTACGACCATGCCGTGCTGGATCAGTCGGCAGGGGAGATCGTGCGCACGGCGAAGCGCACCGGCGCCCGCACCGCGGGCCCGATCCCGCTTCCGACGCAACGGTCGGTGTACACCGTGCTTCGCTCGCCGCACGTGGACAAGAAATCGCGGGAGCAGTTCGAGATCCGTGTCCACAAGCGGCTCATCGATATCGTGAAGTCCACGCCGCAGACGATCGACGCGCTGATGAAGCTCGATCTGCCCGCCGGCGTCGACATCGAGATCAAGCTCTAGGGGATCGGGGAAGAGGCCATGATCGGACTGCTCGCGGAAAAGATCGGAATGACCCAGCTCTTCGACGAGCAGGGGCGCGTCATCCCGGTGACCCTGCTGGCGGCCGGGCCGTGTCCGATCGTCCAGGTGAAGACCAAGGAGACGGACGGGTACGGAGCGCTTCAGATCGGCTTCGGGAAGAAGCGCGAGAGCCTGATTCCGAGGGGGCTCCAGGGCCACTTGAAGAAACACAAGGCCGCGGGCGTGCGCTCCCTCAAGGAAGTCCGCGTGGACGACGTGTCCCCCTTCACGGTTGGCCAGGAGCTGACGGTCTCGCTCTTCGAAGTGGGAAGCAAGGTGGACATCATCGGAATCTCGAAGGGACGCGGATTCGCGGGCGTCGTCCGGCGGCATCACTTCACCGCCGGGCGGGAGACCCATGGAACCGTGACCCACAAGCAGCCGGGCTCGATCGGCGCCAGCGCCTACCCGAGCCGCGTCATCAAGGGGAAGCGCCTGCCGGGCCGCATGGGAGCGGACCGCGTCACCGTGAAGAATCTTCACGTGGTGGGCGTGGACCCGGAGCAGAACCTGATCTGGATCCGGGGCTCGATCCCCGGCCCGCCTCGCGCCACCGTGCTCATCCGGAAGATAGGGTAACGATGAAAGCGAAACGGTTCGGAATCGACGGCAAGGAAAAGGGCTCGGTGGAGCTCCCCAAGGAGCTCTTCGAGGCCGAGATCAACGAGCATCTGATCTGGGAAGCCGTGAAGAGCTATCTGGGGAACCAGCGCCAGGGAACCGCGGCCGCGAAGAATCGCGCCAAGGTGAGCGGCGGTGGGCGGAAGCCGTGGCGGCAGAAGGGCACGGGACGCGCCCGCGCGGGCTCGAACACCTCGCCCCTCTGGCCGGGAGGCGGCGTGGCGTTTCCGCCTCGTCCTCGCGACTACACGACGAGGCTCAACGCCAAGGCGAAGCTTCGGGCGCTCTGTGGCGCCCTGTCCGCGCGCGCGCGGGAGGGCGCGGTGATGATCCTGGACGCGCCTTCGTTCGAGCAGCCCAAGACGAAGACCCTCGCGGAGCTGATCGAGAAGGTCGGGCTCCACGAGCGGAAGGTGCTCTGGATCTTCGATCGCATCGACGCGAAGGCCCTCAAGTCCGCGCGGAATCTGGCGCGGCTGCGGACCACCGAGAGCCGCACGCTCAACACGTACGAGCTCATGCACTGCGAGTCGCTGGTGCTCACGGAGGATGGATTGAAGAGTTTGACGGAACGGGTGCACGCCGCGGAGCAGGACGGCGGCGATGGCGAAGGCAAGGCGAAGAAGGCCGAGCGGGTGAGCGCATGAACCGCGAGCCACGCACGATCGTCCGCCGCGCGATGATCTCCGAGAAGGGGACCCGGATTCGCGAGAAACAGAACGGGTACCTCTTCGAGGTCGCCCGCGATTCGAACAAGATCGAGATCAAGCGCGCGATCGAGTCGATCTTCAACGTGAAGGTGGACTCGGTGCGCACGATCCGCGTGCACGGCAAGCCGAAGCGGCAGGGCCGGTACGCGGGGCATAGACCCGATTGGAAGAAAGCTCTCGTGACTCTCAAAAAGGGTCAGACGATCGAGCTCTTCGAGCAGGTATAGCGATGTCCTTGAGAAAATACAGGCCGCTCACTCCGGCCACCCGGTTCAAGACCGTTCCCACCTTCGAGGAGATCACGCGCTCCCGTCCGGAGTCGCGGCTGGTCGAGCGGAAGAAGAGGAGCGGCGGGCGGGACAACAAAGGACACATCTCCTCCTGGCAGCGCGGCGGGGGCCATCGGCGGAACTATCGGATCATCGATTTCCGGCGCGACAAGAAGGGAATCCCGGCGAAGGTCGCTCACATCGAGTACGACCCGAACCGGAGCGCCCGCATCGCGCTCCTCCACTACGTGGACGGCGAGAAGCGCTACATCGTGGCGCCGCAGCAACTCCGGGTCGGGGATACGGTGCTCTCCGGGCCGGAAGCCGAGATCAAGCCGGGGAACGCGATGCCGCTCCGCGCCATCCCCCTCGGCACGTTCGTCTACAACGTGGAGATGACGCCCGGAAAGGGCGGCCAGATCGCGCGCGGCGCCGGCACCTACTGCCAGGTGATGGCGAAGGAGGGGGAGGAGGCCGTCCTGAGACTCCCCTCCGGAGAGATGCGCAAGGTGTCCGCGGAGTGCGCGTGCACCATCGGGCAGGTCGGCAACGAGGATCATCAGAACGTCGTGATCGGAAAGGCCGGGAAGTCGCGCTGGCTGGGACGCCGTCCCAACGTCCGCGGTGTGGCGATGAATCCGGTCGATCACCCGATGGGCGGCGGCGAAGGCAAGTCCTCGGGCGGCCGGCATCCGTGCTCGCCGTGGGGACTGCTGGCGAAGGGCAAGAAAACACGCAAGAGCAAGCTCTCCGACAAGTACATCATTCGCAGTCGGAAGAAGCAGAGCTAAAGGGAGCGAAACGCAACCATGAGCCGTTCGGTCAAAAAAGGTCCGTTCATAGACGCGAAGCTTCTGAAGAAGCTCGAGGGTCTGAACAAGGTGAACGAGCGGCGCGTGCTCAAGACCTGGGCACGGCGTTCCACGATCTCTCCGGAGTTCGTGGGTCACACGCTGGCCGTGCACAACGGGAACAAGTTCATTCCGGTCTACATCACGGAGAACATGGTCGGACACAAGCTGGGCGAGTTCGCGCCGACTCGGATCTTCCGCGGGCACGGCTCCCACGTGGAGAAGGTGGCGGCGGCAGGCGCCGCGGCCGGTCCGGGCGCGGGTCCCGGCGGGCCCAAGTAAGCCATGGAAGCCAAAGCCATCGCCCGATACATCCGGGTCACCCCGCGCAAGGCGAACCAGGTCCTCAGCATGATCCGCGGGAAGCGGGTCGACCAGGTCACCGAGATCCTGGATTTCACGCCGAAGGCCGTGGCGAAGGTGATCGGTAAGGTATTGAAGTCCGCGGTGGCCAACGCCGTCGCGATCGAGGGGAAGATCAACATCGAGCATCTGCGCGTGAAGGAAGCCACCGCCGGGGCGGGTCCCTCGCTCAAGCGGTTCCTCCCGCGCGCGCAGGGACGCGCCACGCCGATCATCAAGCGGACCAGCCACATCACGATCATCGTCGAAGGGGAAGCGCCGGCGGAAGACCCGGCGCAGCCGTCGCGCCGCGCACGGCGCCGCGCCCCCGCGAAGGAGGCCTAGTGGGTCAGAAAACCAATCCGATCGGGATGCGGCTGGGAATCATCGCCACCTGGGATTCCCGCTGGTTCGCCCGGAAGGATTATCCAAAGCTGCTCGAGGAAGACATCTTCATCCGCCGCTACTTGAAGAAGCGGCTCGCGCAGGCGGGGATCTCGCGGATCATCATCCAGCGCGCGATCGCGAAGGTGACGATCAACATCTCGACCGCGCGCCCCGGCCTCGTCATCGGCCGCCGCGGGCAGCAGGTGGACCAGCTTCGTGACGAGCTCCAGCACATCACGAAGAAGGAGATCTTCCTCAATATCGACGAGGTCAAGAAGCCCGACCTGGACGCCATCCTGGTCTCCGAGCACGTGGCGCGCCAGCTGGAGCAGCGCGTCTCGTTCCGCCGGGCGATGAAGAAGGCGATCGCCTCCACCATGCGCTCGGGCGCGGGCGGCATCCGCATCGTGTGCTCCGGACGTCTCGGCGGCGCCGAGATGGCGAGGACCGAGGGATACCGCGAGGGCCGCGTGCCGTTGCACACCCTCCGCGCCGACATCGATTTCGCGCGCGGCACGGCCCGCACGATCTACGGCGCGGTGGGCGTGAAGGTCTGGATCTTCAAGGGCGAGGTGCTGGACAAGAAGGAAGCGCCGCCGGCGCTCGCTCCGAGCCAGACGCGCAGCGCCGGTCCGGCTCAAGGATAACGGGGCATGCTCGTACCGAAGCGGGTCAAGCATCGCAAGCAGATGCGCGGGCGGCGCAAGGGAATGGCGCAGCGCGGAGCGAACGTCGCCTTTGGCGAGTACGGGCTCCAGGCGCTGGAGCCGGCCTGGATCACGAATCGTCAGATCGAGGCGGCCCGCGTGGCGATCACGCGCTTCATCAAGCGCGGCGGCAAGATGTGGATCCGCATCTTTCCGGACAAGCCGGTGACGGTGAAGCCGGCCGAGACGCGAATGGGAAAAGGTAAGGGCTCGCCCGAGTTCTGGGTGGCCGTCGTGAAACCGGGGCGCGTTCTCTTCGAGCTCGAGGGCATCAGCGCGGAGCTGGCCAAGAAGGCGATGAAGCTGGGCGCGAGCAAGCTGCCGATCAAGACGAAGTTCGTCGAGCGGCAGGATCTGGCGGGGAGCTGAGATGAGAGAGCTGAAAGCCGAGAAGGTCCGCGAGATGACCGAGGAGGAGATCGTCGCCCGGGTCCGCGAGCTGCACGAGGAGATCTTCAATCTGCGCTTCCGGAACGCGATGCGGCAGCTTCAGAACCCGCTCCTGATCCGCGAGCGCAAGCGCGACATCGCGCGGCTCACGACGATTCTCGTGGAGCATCGGACCGGGATTCGAAAGCTCGCCGGCCACCAGGAGACCGGTCTCGCCGGGGCGGCCCGGAAAGAGCGCACCGCACAGAAGGAAACGACGCGCGAGGAAGTGACGGCGGTGCCCAAGGCGGCCGAGTCCAAGCGGGAGAGCGCGGGTCGTAAGAAGGAGCCCAAGGAAACCAAGAAACGGGCGACCAAGGAGTCCAAGAAGTGACACCTGAAACGACGGAAGAACGCGGACGCCGGAAGGTGATGACCGGCACGGTGGTCAGCGACGCGATGCAGAAGACGGTCGTGGCTCAGATCGAGCGGCTGGTGAAGGACCCGGACTACGGCAAGTACATCCGCCGCCGGAACCGGTTCAAGGTTCACGACGAGAAGAACGAGTGCAAGGTGGGGGACGTGATCCGGTTCATGGAAACACGCCGGCTGAGCAAGGACAAGCGCTGGCGCCTTCTCGACTTCGTCAAGCGCGTGGAGCGCTGAGAGGACCGGGGGGGAACGCGGAATGGTTCAGCCACGCAGCATCATCACGATCTCGGACAACTCCGGAGCGCGGGTGGCCCGCGTGGTCAAGGTGCTCGGAGGCACGCGGAAGCGGTACGGCCGGCTGGGCGACGTGATCGTCGTCTCCATCCAGGATGCGCTTCCGGGTGCGCAGATCAAGAAAGGGGACGTCCACAAGGCGGTGTTGATCCGGACCGTGAAAGAGGTCCGGCGCCGGGACGGCTCCTACATTCGATTCGACCAGAACGCGGCCGTGCTGATCGACGACCAGAAAGAGCCCAAGGGGACGCGCATCTTCGGCCCCGTGGCTCGTGAGCTTCGCGAGCGGGAATTCATGAAGATCATCTCGCTCGCACCCGAGGTGATCTAGACATGACCACGTTTACGAAAAACGACCAGGTGGTGGTGATCGCCGGCGACGACCGCGGCAAGACCGGGAAGGTGCTCAAAGTCCTTCTCGAGAAGGGCCGGCTGATCGTCGAGAAGGTGAATTTCATCAAGCGGCACACCAAGCCGCGGAGCCAGAAAATCCAGGGCGGGATCCTCGAGCGTGAGGCCCCGATCCATGTTTCCAACGTGATGCACCTCTGCCCGAAGTGCCAGATGGGCGTCCGCGTGACGATGAAGCGGGGCCAGGACGGCAAGCGCGAACGCTACTGCGCGCGATGCGGCGAGGCGATCCCGAGAGTGCGCTGATGGCCGACGAGAAGGAAAAAGAGAAGAAAGCGAAGCCCGAAGGCGGGGGCGCGAAGCCCAAGGGAGAGGCAAAGCCCAAGGGGGAGCCGAAGCCCAAGGCCGAGGCGAAGGGCGACTCGAAAGGGAAGGGCAAGGGGGACTCGCGCAGGAAGGGGGGCGGGAAGGACCAGGCCCTGGGACCGGCGATCGGCGAGGCCGAGCCGCCGGCGCGCATTCCCCGGCTGCGGGAGCATTTCGAGAAGAACGTGCTGCCGGAGCTGATGAAGCGCTTCAACTACACGAATCCGATGCAAGCGCCCCGCCTGAAGAAGATCGTCGTGAACATGGGCGTGGGGGACGCGCTGGTGAACATCAAGATGCTGGACGCGGCGGTGGCCGAGATGGCCACGATCACGGGGCAGAAGCCCTCGATCCGCAAAGCCAAGAAGTCGATCGCGAACTTCAAGCTCCGCGAGGGGCAACCGATCGGATGCATGGTGACGCTGCGCGGACCGCGCATGTACGAGTTCTACGACCGGCTCATCAACGTGGCGCTGCCCCGCATCCGGGATTTCCGCGGGGTGCCGCAGAAGTCGTTCGATGGGCAGGGGAATTACACGCTGGGAATCACGGAGCAGATCATCTTTCCGGAGATCAACTACGACAAGGTCGAGAAGATCCGGGGGATGGACATCACGTTCGTCACGTCGGCCGAGAACGACGAGGAGGGGCAGGAGCTGCTTCGGCTCATGAACATGCCCTTCCGTCAGCGTCAGGCCTGACGACAAAGGAGCGAGGTTGGCCAAGAAGTCCTTGATGGAGAAGTGGAGGCGGACGCCCAAGTTCAAGGTGCGCCGCTACAACCGTTGCCACCGCTGCGGCCGGTCGCGCGCGTTTCTGCGCGACTTCGGCCTCTGCCGCATTTGCTTCCGGGAGCTCGCCCTGCTGGGCCAGATCCCGGGTGTGGTCAAGGCGAGCTGGTAACCCGGGCCCTCGGCCCGAACACGGTCGTGCGGTCTCTTGGGGCCGGGCGTCCGAACCGGAAAGGGAATCATGTCGGTTAGCGATCCCGTTGCGGATTTCTTGACGTGCATCCGCAACGCCTGCAAGGCGAAGCACAAGAAGGTGGACGTTCCGGCTTCGAATCTGAAGACGGAGCTGGTGCGACTCCTCCTCAAGGAGAAGTTCATCAATAACTACAAGTCGATCGACGACAAGAAGCAGGGCCTTCTCCGCATCTATCTCAAGTATGACGCCAAGGAGAGAAGCGTCATCCAGGGGATCGAGCGGGTGAGCAAGCCCGGACGCCGCGTCTACCTGCGCCGCCACGAAATCCCCAAAGTGCAGGGAGGCATGGGCACCGCCGTCGTCTCCACGCCGAGCGGCATCATGACCGATATCGAAGCGCGCGACGAGGGGCTGGGCGGCGAGTACCTCTGCCGCATCTGGTAGGAGCGACACCATGCCATCGCGAGTAGGAAAAATGCCGATCAAGATCCCGCAGGGCGTGCAGGTGAAGCGCGAAGCCCAGGCGATCCACGTGAAGGGACCCAAGGGGGAGCTGGAATTCCGGCTCGCCCACGGCGTCGACGTCACGCTTCAGCCCAACGAGATCCTGGTCGCGCAGGTCGGAGGCGGCAAGCAGGCGCTCGCCCTTCACGGCACCACGCGCGCGGTCCTCGCGAACATGGTGGAAGGCGTCACCAAGGGATTCTCCAAGGTGCTCGAGATCCAGGGCACGGGGTACCGCGCCCAGATGAGCGGCAAGAAGCTGGTGCTGCAGCTCGGATACTCGCACCCGATCGAGTACGACCCGCCGCAGGGGATCACGATCGCGGCGGAGACGCAGACGAAAATCGTGATCAGCGGATACAACAAGGAGCAGGTGGGCCAGGTCGCGGCGATCATCCGCGATTTCCGGCCCCCCGAGCCCTACAAGGGGAAGGGCATCCGCTACGCCGGCGAGTACGTCCGCCGCAAGGCGGGCAAGGCCGCGGGCGGAAAGACGGCCGCGTAGGGGAATGAGAGCGCGATGAAATCAGCAGCGACACCCAGGCTCAAGGGCCGCCCCCGGCGGCACATGAGGATCCGGAAAAAGGTGAAGGGGACGGCCGAGCGGCCGCGCCTCACGGTGTTCCGGAGCTTGAATCACATTTACGCGCAGCTCGTGGACGATCTCGCCGGGCGCACGCTCCTCACCGTCTCCTCGCTCGACAAGGAAGTGGTTCCGAAGGCGAAGACGGCGAAGGGGAAGATCGAGGCCGGGAAGCTCGTCGGCAAGCAGCTGGCGGCAAGGGCGAAGGAAAAGGGCATCGAGCATATCTGTTTCGACCGCAGCGGCTATCTCTACCACGGCCGCGTCAAGGCGGTCGCTGATGGCGCCCGTGAGGGCGGCCTGAACTTCTAGGGAGACCTATGGCTTACTCAGGAATGCGCGGACGCATGCAGTCCCAGCAGGACTCCGAATTCATCGAGCGCGTGATCCACGTGAATCGCGTTGCCAAGGTGGTGAAGGGCGGACGCCGGTTCAGCTTCAACGCGATCGTCGCGGTCGGAGACGGCAAGGGACGCGTCGGCGTGGGCCTGGGCAAGGCGAACGAAGTCTCGGACGCCATCCGCAAGGCGGGTGAGGCGGCGAAGAAGGGCATGTTCCCGGTGCCGCTGAAGAAGACGACGATCCCGCACCAGGTAACGGGCAAGTTCGGGGCCGGGGTCGTAATCCTGAAGCCCGCCACGCCGGGAACCGGCGTGATCGCGGGCGGCACGGTGCGCGCGGTGCTCGAGGCGGCGGGGATCAAGGACGTGCTCACGAAGTCGCTCGGCTCGGGGAATCCGCACAACGTGGTCAAGGCCACGGTCGCGGGGCTCCAGAGCCTGAGGCAAGCGAGCGACGTCGCGGCCACGCGCGGCAAGACGGTGGGCGAGCTCCTGGGGATCCGCCCCAAGAACCCGGCGGGGGCCAATGGCGCTCGTTAGGATCACGCAGGAGCGGAGCAAGATCCGCTGCATCGAAACGCACAAACGCACGATCGAGGCGCTGGGGCTGCGGCGCATCAACCATTCGGTCGTCCATGAGGACACGCCTCAGATTCGCGGCATGGTTCACCTGGTCCGCTACCTGGTCCGGGTCGAGCCCGCGGACGCCTCCGACGCGAGGCCCGAGGGCGCACCCGCAGCCCGGAAGAAGGTGACGCGCCCGGCCGGCCGGAAGAAGACCGGAGGCAAGGGCGGCGCGAAGAAGCGGGCCAAGAGCCTCGGCGCCTCGCGCGCCAAGAGCGCCGGCGCCTTGCGCGCCAAGAGCGATTCCCGCACCAAGAGCGCCGCGGGGAGGAAGAGAAAGAAGAGGGTCCCAAGATCATGAGAATCGGGCAGCTGAAACCGGCACGCGGAGCCACGCATCCTAAGAAGCGTCGCGGCTTGGGACCCGCTTCGGGCCTCGGCGGCACCGCGGGCAAGGGACATAAAGGACAGAAGGCGCGCGCGGGCAAGGGCTCCAAGGTCCCGGGCTGGTTCGAGGGCGGGCAGATGCCCATCCAGCGCCGGATCCCCAAGCGCGGATTCCACAACCCGGGCCGGGTGGAGTACCAGCCGGTGAACGTCGGCTCGCTCGGCACCTTCTCGGCGGGCGCCAAGGTGGACCGGGCGTCGCTCCACCAGAAGCGGCTCATCGGCCACGGCGACCGCCCCGTGAAGCTCCTCGGCGAAGGAGAGATCACGCTGGCGCTCCAGATCGCGGTGGACGCGGCCAGCGCCACGGCGCGCCAGAAGATCGAGGCGGCCGGAGGCAGCCTCACGCTTCCCGAAGTAAGGACCCGCCGCGTCCGTGGAGAGAAGAAGGTGAAGCACGCGCATGCCGAAGGCGCTCCCGTCCGCGGACGGAAGCCCAAGCACACGGAGCGGCACTAGCGCATGCTCGAGAGTTTTCAGAACGTATTTCGCATCCCGGAGCTGAAGCGAAGGATCCTGTTCACGGTCGCGCTCCTCTGCGTGTACCGCCTGGGCGGCCACATCCCGACCCCGGGCGTGAACAGCGAGGCGCTGGTCGCGGCCTTCTCGTCCCAGGCCAACTCGCTCTTCGGTCTGTACGACCTGTTCGTGGGCGGGAGCTTTGCCAAGGCGACGGTCTTCGCGCTCGGGATCATGCCGTACATTTCGGCCTCGATTATCTTGCAGCTCCTCGGAGCGGTGGTTCCGTACTTCGAGAAGCTCCAGAAGGAAGGGGAAGAGGGCCGGAAGAAGATCACGCAGTACACGCGGGTCGGGACCGTGGGGCTGGCGGCGCTTCAGTCGGTCGCGTTCGCCAAGTTCCTGGAATCGCTCGGCGCGCAGGGCGTGCCGGTGGTGCCGCACCCGGGCTTCACGTTCGAGCTCATGACGATGATCACCCAGACCGCGGGAACGATCCTCATCATGTGGCTGGGCGAGCAGATCACGGAGCGCGGCATCGGAAACGGAATCTCGCTCATCATCTTCATCGGCATCGTGGCGCGCTTCCCGGCCGATATCGTGAACAGCATCCGGGCGCTCCGCGTGGGGACGCTCTCGCCGATCGTGGCGATCCTGATCCTCGCCATCATGGTCGCGGTGATCGCGGCCGTCGTGGCGATGACGCAGGCGCAGCGGAAGATCCCGGTGCAGTACGCCAAGCGCGTCGTCGGGCGGAAGATGTACGGCGGGCAGAACACGCACATCCCGCTTCGCGTGAACACGGCGGGCGTGATCCCGATCATCTTCGCGCAGTCGGTGATCATGCTGCCCAGCACCCTGGCGCTCTACTTTCACGGGAACTCGATCATCCAGGGTCTGGCGGGCGTCTTTGCGCCGGGGCACATCGTCTACATCGTGACCTATTCGGTCACGATCATCTTCTTCACGTACTTCTACACCGCGATCGTCCTGAACCCGACGGACATGGCGGACAACATGAAAAAGTACGGGGGCTTCATCCCCGGGATCCGTCCCGGGCGGAAGACCTCCGAGTACATCGACCGGGTCCTCTCGCGCATCACGTTACCGGGTGCCTTCTTCCTGGCGCTGATCGCGGTGCTCCCGGACGTTCTGATCCGGCGATTCAACGTGCCCTTCTATTTCGGAGGCACGAGCGTCCTGATCGTGGTCGGCGTCGCGCTCGACACGCTGCAGCAGATGGAATCGCATCTGCTCATGCGCCACTACGAAGGGTTCGTGAGCAGCGGGAAGCTCCGGGGTCGCCGATGAGGATCGTGCTCCTCGGACCTCCGGGGAGCGGCAAAGGAACGCATGGGAAGAAGCTTTCGGAATGCCTCGGCGTTCCGACCGTTTCCACCGGTGACATCCTTCGCCAGGCGATCCAGGAAGGGACCGCGCTCGGGAAGAGCGCGGAGGAGCACGTGAAGTCGGGGCGTCTCGTCACGGATGAGATCGTGCTTGGGCTCGTCGAGACGAGGCTTGGGCGGAAGGATGCGGCGCGCGGGTTTGTTCTGGACGGATTCCCGCGCACCGTCGCCCAGGCGGAAGGACTGAAGGGGCTCCTGGGCGACCGGGCGCTGGACCGGGTCCTGAATCTCGTCGTCCCGACGGAAGTCGTCGTGAACCGGCTCAAAGACCGCTGGCTCTGTACGAAATGCGGGGCCATTTACAACACGAGCACGGCTCCGCCCCGGGTCGCCGGAACGTGCGACAAGTGCGGAGGCGCGCTCCAGCAGCGGGCGGATGACCAGCCCGAGACCGTGCGGAAGCGTCTCGAGGTATACGCGCGGGAGACCGCGCCGCTCGTGTCGTACTACGAGCGGGAGGGCGTCCTCCGGAACGTGGATGCGTCCGGGCCCGCCGCGGATGTCTACGCGGCAATCTTACGTACGATCGGGAAGGCCGCGTGAGTGGTGCGTCTGTCGAGGATTCGATGATCCAGATCCATGAACTGGACGAGGTGCAGCGGATCCAGGAGAGCGCCCAGATCGTGGGGCGGTGCCTCCTGATGCTCTCGCGCGAGGTTCGCCCCGGCGTGAGCACGCTGGAGCTGGACCGCCTGGCGGAAGCGTTCATCCGCGACGCGGGCGGCGAGCCGGCGTTCAAGGGGTACCGGGGATTTCCGGCGAGCATCTGCGCCTCGATCAACGAGGAAGTGGTGCACGGGATCCCGAGCGCGAAGCGGATCCTCCGCGAGGGGGACATCGTTTCGCTCGACATCGGGGCGAAGCACGAGGGGTTCTACGGGGACGCCGCGCGCACCTTCCCGGTGGGGCAGGTGAGCGCCTTGGCAACGCGGCTCCTGGACGCGACGCAGCGCGCGCTGGAGGCGGGGATCGCCCAGGCAAGGCCCGGGAACCGCGTCTCCGACATCTCGGCCGCCATCGAGCGGGAAGCGACGCTTGCGCGGTTTCGCGTGGTGCGCGCGCTGGTGGGGCACGGGATTGGACGCGAGCTGCACGAAGAGCCCCAGGTGCCCAACTACGGGCGCGTGGGAGAGGGACCGAAACTCAAGGAAGGGATGGTTCTCGCGATCGAGCCAATGGTAAATGCGGGCACGGCGGAAGTGCTGACCCTGTCGGATCAGTGGACGGTCGTGACCGCGGATCGGAGCCTCTCGGCGCACTTCGAGCATACCGTCGCGATCGGGGCCGATGGGCCGGTCGTCCTGTCCCGGGTGGAGGCCGACTAGAGGAATGGCGAAAGAAGAAGGCGTCCAGGTCGAGGGAACCGTCATCGAGCCGCTCCCGAACGCGATGTTTCGCGTGGAGCTGGAGAACGGCCACAAAGTGCTGGCGCATATCTCGGGCAAGATGCGCATGAACTTCATCAAGATTCTGCCCGGAGACAAAGTGACGGTGGAGCTCTCGCCCTACGATCTGAACCGCGGGCGGATCATCTACCGGTACAAGTAAGGAGTGGGTGATGAAGGTCAAGGCATCGGTCACGAGGATCTGCGAGCACTGCAAGGTGGTCCGGCGCAAGGGCGTGGTGCGCATCATCTGCAAGAACCCGCGCCACAAGCAGCGTCAGGGTTAGGAGGAAGGTCTTGGCTCGTATCGCTGGAGTGGATCTACCGAACGAAAAGCGCATCGAGATCGCGCTGACGTACATTTACGGGATCGGACGTCCGACGTCGGCGAAGATTCTGTCGATGACCGGCGTCAGCCCCGATACGCGCGTGAAGGCCCTCACCGAAGAGGAGACCGGCCGCCTGCGTCAGGTGATCGAGTCGCAGCTCAAGGTAGAGGGAGCGCGCCGCAGCGAGGTCGCGATGAACATCAAGCGCCTGATGGATATCGGCGCCTATCGCGGGCTCCGGCACCGGAAGAACCTTCCGGTGCGCGGCCAGCGCACCCGCACGAACGCGCGGACCCGGAAGGGTCCGAAGAAGACGGCCGGGGCGAGCAGGAAGATCGCGACCGCGCCGAAGCGCCCGGGTCCGGTGAAGGCGCCCGGAGCCTAAGCGAAGCACCCGGCGCCCGGAGAGGGCGCGGGGATCGATGGAGAGGAGATCGGAGTGGCGGAAACACCGGCAGCACCGGCAACACCGGCGGCGGCACCGAAGCCCAAGAAGAAGCGCGAGCGGAAGGTGGGCATCAACGGAATCGCCCACGTCCAGTCGACGTTCAATAACACCATCGTGACGATCACCGACATGGACGGGCACACGGTGGCCTGGGCCAGCGCCGGCAAGGTCGGGTTCAAGGGGTCGCGCAAGAGCACGCCCTTCGCGGCGCAGATCTCCGCGGAGTCCGCTGCGAAGGAAGCGATCTCGCTCGGTTTGAAGAAGGTGGAGGTGTGGGTGAAGGGTCCCGGCTCGGGCCGTGAGGCGGCGATTCGGTCGCTGCAGGCCGCGGGTCTCGAGATCTCGGCCATCAAGGACGTCACGCCCATTCCCCACAATGGTTGCCGGCCGCCGAAGCGGCGGCGCGTCTAAAGGCTGGGCCCCCCAGGGGCCCGGCGGGAGGATTCAAGCAAACACATGGCGACGTTTCACGATTCCAAGTGCCGGCTCTGCCGCCGGGAGGGAGAGAAGCTCTTCCTGAAAGGCGCGCGCTGCTTCACGGAGAAGTGCGCGTTCGAACGCCGCGGCTACGCGCCCGGGGAGCACGGAAAGGACCGCCGCTCCAAGGAAACGAGCTACGGTCTCCAGCTTCGCATGAAGCAGAAGACACGGCGTATCTACGGCATTCTGGAGCGGCAGTTCCGGAACTATTTCGAGAAAGCCGAAAGCCAGAAAGGCGTCACGGGTGAGAACCTGCTCCTCATGCTGGAACGTCGCCTGGACAACATGACCTTTCGCATGGGATTCGCCGCGTCGCGCGCCGCGGCCCGCCGTCTGGTGGGGCACCGGCACATCATGGTCAACGGCAAGATCGTCGACGTTCCCAGCTTCCAGGTGAAGGTGGGCGACGAGGTCAGCGTCAAGCCCAGCAGTCGATCGAACGCATTCATCCTGGGATCGATCGACCAGAGCAAGGCGCGGGATATGATGAGCTGGATTTCGGTGGACTACGAGAAGTTCGCGGGCCGCATCCTGGAATACCCGACCCGAACCAACATCCCGACCAAGGTCCAAGAGCAGCTCATCGTGGAGCTTTACTCGAAGTAATCCATCCGGGCACGGGTCCGTGCAACGGAGGATCCGAGTCTCAAGGAGGTACGAGACCTATGAAGTGGAAGAATCTGCAGATGCCGAAGAACGTCGAGGTGGACGACAAGGTCTCGACGAACCAGTACGGCAAGTTCAGCATCGAGCCGCTCGAGCGTGGATTCGGTGTGACGCTTGCAAACGCGCTGCGCCGGGCGCTTCTCTCTTCGCTCCCGGGCGCCGCCGTCACGGCCGTCAAGATCGACGGAGTCCAGCACGAGTTCTCGACCATGACCGGAATCAAGGAAGACGTCCCGGAGATCCTGCTCAACCTCAAGGGGATGCGCTTCAAGATCCACAGCGAGGGCCCCAAGACGGCGACCTTCGAGGCGCGCGGCGCGGGCGCGGTGAAGGCCGCGGATCTCAAGACCGATCCCGATATCGAGCTCCTGAATCCCGAGCTTCACATCGCCACCCTGAACAAGGACGGCGAGTTCCGGGCCGAGGTGGAAATCGGCGCGGGGCGCGGCTACGTCGCGGCGGAGAACCAGCCCACGGTGGATCGTCCCATCGGCGTCGTTCCGGTGGATTCGCTCTTCTCGCCCGTGACGAAG
>DASQAV010000160.1:0-4096 GCA_035635575.1 Candidatus Dormiibacterota bacterium
CCGGCCACGAGGGCCGGACGCCCCGCCCCTAGACCCCGAAACCACAAGGAGATACGACAATGCGTTTCATGGTGATCGTCAAGGCGGACAAGAACTCCGAAGCGGGACAAATGCCGGACCGGAAGATTCTCGAGGACATGACCAAGTTCAACGAGGAGCTGGTGAAGGCCGGCGTGATGCTCGCGGGCGAAGGGCTCCAGCCCAGCTCCAAGGGCGCGCGCATCCGGTTCGACGGATCCAAGCGGACCGTCATCGACGGGCCCTTTGCCGAGACCAAGGAGCTGGTCGCGGGCTTCTGGCTGTGGCAGGTGAAGTCCAAGGAAGAGGCGATCGAGTGGCTGAAGCGCGCCCCATTCGGCGGCGGGACCGAGGTGGAGATTCGCCAGGTGTTCGAGTCGGAGGACTTCGGCGCCGAGTTCACCCCCGAGCTGCGGGAGAAGGAAGAGAACATTCGCCGGCAGATCGGCGCGAAGCGGTAGTCGCGGCGGATGGCGGTGGCGGTTCCCGAAGTAGATCGCGCGATCGACGCGGTCTGGAGGATCGAGTCGGCCCGGCTCATCGCCGGGCTGACTCGCATGGTGGGGGACGTAGGCCTCGCCGAGGACCTGGCGCACGATGCGTTGGTCGTGGCCCTGGAACGCTGGCCGGAGTCGGGCGTCCCGGAAAACCCGGGCGCCTGGCTCATGGCGACCGCGAAGCGGCGCGCGATCGATCTGCTCCGCAAACGGAAACGCGACACGCGCAAGCACGAGGAGCTGGGAGCGGAGATGGACGCGCGGCAGGAGAGCGTGACGGCGGATCTGGATGCGGCGATCGACGACCCGGTCGGGGACGATCTCCTGGGGCTCGTGTTCATCGCATGCCACCCGGTGCTCTCGACGGAAGCGCGCGTGGCGCTGACGCTGCGGCTCCTGGGCGGTCTCACCACCGAGGAGATCGCGCGCGCGTTCCTCGTGCCCGAGGCCACGGTGGCGCAGCGGATCGTCCGAGCCAAGCGGACCCTCGCGGAGGCGCGCGTCCCGTTCGAGATTCCCCGCGGGGCGGATCTCGGGGCGCGGCTGTCCTCGGTGCTCGAGGTGATCTACCTCGTCTTCAACGAGGGCTACTCCGCGACCGCCGGAGACGATTGGCTGAGGCCCGCGCTTTGCGAGGACGCGCTGCGCCTCGGGCGAATTCTGATGGGGCTGATGCCCACGGAGCCCGAGATCCACGGGCTCGTGGCGCTGATGGAGATCCAGGCATCACGCTCCCGCGCGCGGGTCGGGCCGTCGGGCGAGCCCGTCTTGCTGTTCGATCAGAACCGCGCGACCTGGGATCAGCTCCTGATCCGGCGCGGTCTCAGTGCGCTCGAGCGCGCCGAGGGATTGTGCCGCGAGGCGGGCGGCGCGCTCGGTCCGTACGCGCTCCAGGCCTCGATCGCCGCTTGCCATGCGCGGGCGCGCACCCCGGAGGAGACGGACTGGGAGCGCATCGTGGCGCTCTACGACGCGCTGGGGCAGCTCGTGCCCTCGCCGATCGTGGAGCTGAACCGCGCGGTCGCCGTGGGAATGGCGTTCGGCCCGGAGGCGGGACTGGAGATCGTGGATATGCTGGTCGCCGAGTCCGCGCTGGAGAGCTATCACCTCTTGCCCAGCGTGCGCGGGGATCTGCTGATCAAGCTGGGGCGGGTCGAGGAGGCGAGGAAGGAGCTTCTGCGCGCGGCCTCGCTCACGCGGAACAAGCGCGAGCGGAAGCTGCTGATGGACCGGGCCGCGGCCCTGGGCTGATCCGCTACTTCACGACGCGGAGCTTGATATGGGTCACTCCTGACGACTCGATCACCCGCTCCCGTTCCAGCTCCACCCGCTTCGTGCCCATGTTCTCGAACAACCGGATCCCCTCCCGCAGCAAGACCGGCACGACGGTCAGCTGGATCTCATCGAGAAGCTCGGCCTTCATGAACTGCTGCGCTACCTTCGCGCCCATCAAGGACACATTCCTGTGCCGCGCCGCCACGCGAGCCTGCTTCAGCGCGCTCTCCACGCCGTCGGTGACGAACGTGAACGTGGTCTCGCCGCGGATCTGCATCTCACGGCCCCGGTGGGTGAGCACGTAGCACGGCACGCGGAACGGGGGACTCGGTCCCCAGAACGGCTCCCCGATGTCGTAGGTCCGCCGGCCTAGGATCACCGCACCCGTCGTCCGGAACATCTCGTCGACTACCTCGGCGTCTTTTGGATCGCCCGAGGCCCAGCGCGACGTCGCGCCTGTTCGGTCCGACTGCCCGCTGAAGATCCAATCGTGAAGGCGCACCAATTCGTCGTTCGGCCCCGCGATGAACCCGTCCAGCGAGATGGACATGTAGAGAACAACTTTTCCCACGACGCCCTCCGCGCCTTTAGTACCGCACCTCCGCGGCGAACCGGGCGAGCCAGGACTCGCGATCCGCGCCCGACACATTGCCTTCGTTCCGCAGGCGCCGGAAGCCGGCACCCACGCTGAGATCCACGTTGTCGCGCGGCATCCAGCGCGCGTCCCCCCAGACCTCGCGCCGCTCCTCGACGATGCCGGACAAGCCCGCCGTGGAGACCGCGCCCATGGAGGGCTGCCACGGCACACCCAGCCGTCCCTCACCGTGGTTCGTGAAATCGCCCGACCAGCGAAGCTGCCAATCGCGGGAGATGTCGAATGCCGACTCCAGATAAACGTTCTCCGCATCGGGGCCCAGCGAGTATCCCAGAGGGCGATTCCGGTAGATGTAGTCCTCGCCGTAGTAGACGCTGTAGGTGAAGTTCCTCACGCGCGTGTACTCGCCGAGGAAATGCACGGCGCGCGCTCCCCAGGGGCGATCGCTCCGGAACCCCAGCTGGTATCCGATCCGGTTCGGCATGCTGGCGCTCTCGGTCGCGTAATCGTCCACGAGAAGCTCGCCGTAGAGCGTGAGGGCGCGAAGGGCGCGGAAGGAAACGTCCGCCGAAGCCATGACGTTGGCGCGCTCCAGCGGCCGCAGGGAATCGCTGGACGCCTCGCGGATCCGGATGCGCTCCACGATGGTGTAGGGAAGAAGCCCCGAGGCGTACAGGAGGTCGACCCCGTCCGACGAGTAACGCGCCGCCTCCGCAATTCCAATGTTCCAGCGCGGCGCGATCTCGACCTCGATCCGGTGCGCCGCCAGGTAGCGATGATCCGCCATCGAGATCACGGCGTTCAGGGCACTCGCGGTGACGCCCACCTTGCCGCGCGTGCTTCCTTGTAAGAGAAAGAATCCCATCGGCCCCGCGGCGTCCGAGAGGAGCAGCGTCCCGCGGCGGCCCGGACCCCAGCGGAAGCTGTCGTAGCCCAAGGCACCCGTGATCTTCCCAACGCGAGCCGTGAGCTCCGCACGGAGCACCGTGGCTTCGAGATCGGTGTGGGCGGCCACGGCATCGATGAATCCACGCTGCCCGCGGATCCTCGTGATGCCAAGCTCCTCATAGGCTCCGAACCCGGGCCTAAGCTCCAACCCCATCCTCGCGGCGAACGAGCTCTCGTCGAGGAGACGATAGTGGATCCGGCGCTTGTCCTCGAAGTCCCCGCGCGCGTGCCCGGCGAGCGCGACTCGAAAGCGCTCCTCGCGGCCGCCCACGTCGATCAGCGGCCCGGTCTCCTTCACCCGCGGCGCGTTCCCCGCGTCCTCGAACTCGCGCGCGAGCTCGCGCTCCAGGCGCTGGTAGTGGAGGTCCGACTCGATGGAGGGATCCTTCTCGCGGGCGTCCAGGAGCGCACGGGCGATGTCGGCGCGCGCGAGGGGACGTGTGTGGATCGCGAAGGAGGGAAGAAGGCCGCGGGCGACCAGAGCTTCCAGGTCCTCGTACAGCGCGTGGGACGAGGGCAGGAATTCCGCGGGCTGCGCGGCCGCCGGCCGGGGACCGGGGGAGAACCCACCCATCGCGAGCACATACGCCATGAGAAGGATCCTGAACACGGTGAAGCGCGCAGCCACATCACGGCACATGGCGGGGAATCCTATCGGTGGGAGCAACCTGGGTCAAACGGGAGCAGCCCCGGATGGGTCAAACCAGAGCGCGGGGCGAGTGTGGACGGATTACCACACCCATGTAGATCGGGGGCCTCATTT